>NZ_JBVBEF010000003.1:0-296086 GCF_055456055.1 Bradyrhizobium sp. LeoB3 | reverse complement strand
AACGTTCGTGACGATCGCGAGCCGCCCCTCTCTCGGGTGAGACGCGCGGAGTTAAATCACTGATTTGCCCGACGACGGAAGCGGAATGTTTTTTATAAGAGGGCTGGACGAAGCAAATCACGTTGATTGGCTTAAGGAAAATCGCGCGAATAATATGACGCCGTCATGCCCGGGCAAAAGCGCGAAGCGCGTCTTCGCGCAGATGTCCCGGGCATCCACGTGCTTTTACCTCCGTGCATGGGAGAGAACGTGGATGGCCGGGTCAAGCCCGGCCATGACGAAGGAGAGGATTGCGCGACGCGTCCCCCTGTCATTCCGGGGCGATGCGAAGCATTGAGCGCTACGCGCACCCCGGAATGACGACGTAGGCTGCGGCGCGCAACGAATGACAGATGAAGCAGGACCTACGCCCCACCGCGTCTGGCGCGCTTCGGTGCGCCGCGCTTCAGGGTGATGTCGCCCACCGAGAGCAGCCGGCCGTCCTGGGAACATAGCGCGAGTTTCTTCACCGGCTTGCGTTTTTCGCGGTCGACCATGGTGGTGCCGATCTCTTCCGGATGGTCGTCGAATTCCTCGCTCCACTGCCGGAGCGCCACCAGGATCGGGAAGACCCCGAAGCCTTTTGGGGTCAGCACATATTCCTTATAGGCGCTGCCGTCGGACGCGGGCGCCAATTCCAATATGCCCTGGTCCATCAGCGCGCGCAGCCGCACGGTGAGGATGTTCCTCGCGAGCCCCAGGCTCTTCTGGAACTCGCCGAAGCGGCGCCGCCCCATCAGCGCATCGCGGATGATCAAGAGCGACCACCAGTCGCCCAGCACATCCAGAGATCGCGCGATCGGGCATTCCGCGCCCTCAAGGCTTGTCCGCTTCACCATCAAGATCTCCGTCCAGACATATCACAGGCTTGTGTAGTTGCATTATAAAACCAGATCGCCTAGTTGTCCAACGAAGTTTAATAATGCAACCACTGGAGGCTATCGTGAGACTGGCGAACAAGACGGCATTGATCACAGGGGGCAACAGCGGCATCGGTCTTGCGACCGCACGTCTGTTCGTTCAGGAGGGCGCCAAGGTTGCGATCACCGGACGAAACCGGGCGACGCTGGAAGCGGCGGCCAAGGAACTGGGACCGAATGCGATCGCGATCGTTGCCGACGCCACCGACGTCGCAGCGACGGAGGCCGCTGTCGCGCAGGCCGCGCAGAAATTCGGCAAGCTCGACATCGTCTTTGCCAATGCCGGCATTCCCGGCCAGACGCCGCTCGGCGGCACGACGCTCGCGGCCTTCGAGCAGGTGATCCGAACCAATTTGACCGCCGTGTTCTTCACGGTGCAGGCGGCCGTGCCGCATCTCAATGACGGCGCTTCGGTCATTCTCAACGGGTCGGTGATCTCGATGCTGGGAAATCCGGGCTATTCGGCCTATGCCGCGAGCAAGGGCGGCGTGCGCGCGATGGCGCGCGTGATGGCCGCCGAACTGTCGCCGCGCGGCATTCGGGTCAACGTGGTCGCGCCCGGCGCCATCCGCACGCCGATCTGGGGTGCCGCGACCGCAACGCCTGAAGCAGAAAAGGCGTTCGAGGCGCGCATCGCTCTGTCGACGCCGTTACGTGGGCTCGGCGAACCCGATCACATCTCCAAGACGGTGCTGTTCCTGGCTTCCGACGATTCCGCTCATGTCCAGGGGCAGGAGCTGTTCGTCGATGGCGGTGCCACTGCCTTGCCCGCGGGAGCTCCGATCTATCGGGGACAAAGCCCGCGGCAATGAGCGGTGAAAAGGCGTTGAACCTTCGTCATAGCTACCAAGACAGCTTCACAGGCAGGGACATTCCTTTGCTTGTTGGAACTGGAGAGGAGCAATGCCGACAGTCGTCCGCATCCGTTCCTCTGCCCCACTTTCCCGCGTCCCGCGAATCTTAGCCAACGCGGAATTTGCTCCGGTCGCTCTGTTTTGCGGGATCGGGCTGTTGGTTTCGTTCGTTGCCGTGATCTTCGATGCGCAGGGGGTCTGGCACTAGCTGCTACATCCTGACGGTCGCTTGCCTCAAAGCATGCGGGTCATCGACGACACAAGCTGCCTCCCTTCGTCATGGCCGGGCTTGACGGGGGACGACGTATCTCAGGCCGCGCTGAGATTGCCGGCAGCTTGCAATGCGCCCGCGACGGCTTTCTCCCGGTGCTCCGGTCCGACCTGGATTCCGTCGGCGGAGATGAATTCGGGATCCTTCACGCCGATGAAGCCGAACACCCAGCGCAAATAGGTCTCCAAATGCTCGGCCACCGCCATCGGCGTGCCGGCGCCGTAATAGCCGCCGCGCGAGACCGCGACGATGATGCGCTTGTTGCCGGCAAGGCCCTCGACGCCGGCAGCGCCGTACCTGAACGTCTTGCCGGCCACCAGGATACGATCGATCCACGCCTTGAGCTGGCTGGGGATAGTGAAATTGTACATGGGCGCGCCGAGCACGACGATGTCGGCGGCGAGGAACTCGTCCAGCACCTGCTGGCCCGCGGCGATGTCCCCCTGCAGCGAGGCTTCCGGCGTGGCACCCTGGCTCGCGGCGAGGTGGGAACCCGAGAGGTGGGCGAGCGGCGTCGTCGTCAGGTCGCGATAGGTGATGTCAAGGCCGGGATGGGTCTTGGCCAGCCGGTCGACGATGGCGGCGGAAACCTGACGGCTGACGGAGTGGGGGCCGAGGACGCTGGAGTCGAGATGCAGCAGTTTCATGGTTGATGTCACCCTTCGGTATAGGTTTGTAACTGGCGCTATATGAGTGACCGTGGCAAAACCCCGCAAGAACGCACATTTTTCTCACCGGAGCACATCAGTGAAACCCGAGCACATTCATGTGCCTGTCCTGGAGCCGATCCCGCATACCAGCGGCGACTGCCGTGGCGTGGCCTCGGTGCTGGCGCGGGTCGGCGACAAATGGAGCGTGCTGGTGATCATGCTGCTGGGCGACGGGCCGCGCCGCTTCAACGAGCTCAAGCGCACGATCGGCGGCATCTCGCAGCGGATGCTGACCCTGACGCTGCGCGGGCTGGAGCGCGACGGGCTGGTTACGCGCACGGTGTTTCCAACCATCCCGCCGCGCGTCGACTACGAGCTGACCGATCTCGGTCGCGGCCTCTCAAAGCCGGTGCGGGCGCTCGGCCAATGGGCGTTCGAGCATTTGCCCGAAATCGAGCGCGCGCGAGGCGAGTTCGATGCGCGGAACGAGCGGGGGTGAAGATGGAGACGAGGGACCTTCACCTCTCCCATAGGGAGAGGTCGGCGCGCAGCGCCGGGTGAGGGGATCCGCTCTATCGAGGGACTATAACCCCTCACCCGAATTGCTTCGCAATTCGACCTCTCCCTATGGGAGAGGTGAAGAAATGACGTCCTAGACCAGCGACACCAGTCCGCCGCCGTGGCGTTCGAGACGGCCGGCGAGTTCAAGCTCGAGCAGCACCGTGCGAACGATGGTGGCGGACAGGCCCGACATCCGGATCAGGTCGTCGAGGCTGACCGGGCTCGGGCCGAGCAGCGCGACGATGCGTTCGCGCTCGCTCGGATCGGTGTCGAAATCGAGCGGCTCGTCATCGCTTTCGCGTGCAGCGAGCGCGAACGGCCGCTCCATGATCGGCTGCACCGCGTTGATGATGTCGCTCGCGTTGGTCACGAGCGCCGCGCCCTGCTTGATCAGATCGTTGGTGCCGGCCGCGCGCGGATCGAGCGGCGAGCCGGGGACGGCGAAGACTTCGCGGCCCTGTTCTGCCGCCATGCGCGCTGTTATCAGCGAGCCCGAGCGGTGCGCGGCTTCGACGATGACGACGCCGAGCGCAGCACCCGAGATCAGGCGGTTACGGCGCGGGAAGTCGCGGGCGCGCGGGGTGTGGCCGAGCGGCATTTCGGAGATCGCCGCGCCTTGTTCGAGCAAGGCCGCGAGCAGGTCCTCATGCTCGGGCGGATAGATCCGGTCGTGACCGCCGGCGAGCACCGCGACGGTGCCGGTCGTCGTGGTAGCGCGATGCGCGGCCTGGTCGATGCCGCGGGCGAGACCGGAGATCACGACGAAGCCGGCGTCGCCGAGATCATGGGCGAGGGTGCTTGCGAATTTCAGCCCGGCGCCTGACGCATTGCGCGAGCCGACGATCGCGATCATCGGCCGCGCCAGAGCGTCAAGCGCGCCGCGCACCGCAAGCAGCGGCGGCGCGTCATCGATGGTGGCAAGCCGCGCCGGATAGGGGGCTTCGCCCGGCGCGACCAGGCTGACGCCCTGCTTCTTGCAGGCCGCAAGCTCGGCCTTTGCCTCCTCGACAGTGCAGATGCGCCCCGCACCGCCGCCGCCACGGCGCGCCATGTCCGGCAGATGTTCGAGCGCGGTGCGCGCGTCGCCGAAATGATTGAGGAGCGAGCGAAAGGTGCGCGGCCCGACATTCTCCGAGCGGATCAGCCGCAGGCGGTCGAGGCGTTCGGTGTCGGTGAGTTGGTGATTGGGCGTGCGGTCATGCATGGCGGCGCAGCTTCGCCCAATCGGATATCGCGATCAACTTGTTTGCCGTCTCCTTCGTCATGCCCGGGCATGACGATAAGGTGAGGGCCTTCCGTCCGATTTACTTGCCCGAGGAGGAGGCGGCCCGTAAAACCAATCCAACCAATGAAGGGAGGAAATTCCCGATGATCTCGCTTGCCGAACTCACCCGCCGCATCGAGCAGGGCGAACTCTCGCCCGATGCAGCGCTCGCCCAATCGCTCGCGGCGGTCGATGCCGAGGAGAAGACGATCGGCGCCTTCGTGTCGCGGGCGGAGAAGCCGCGCGCGCAGGCGGCGGGGCCGTTGCGCGGGATTGCGGTCGGGATCAAAGACATCATCGACACCGCGGATTTCCCGACCGAGATGGGGGCGTCGATCTACCGGGGACACCGGCCGCGCGCCGATGCGTCTGTCGTGATGATGCTGAAGCAGGCCGGCGCCACCATTGTCGGCAAGACCACGACCACGGCATTCGCTGCGAACGATCCGACGGCGACGCTCAATCCGCGCAATCATGGCCACACGCCGGGCGGATCGTCGGCAGGCTCGGCGGCGGCGGTCGCGGCCGGGATGATTCCGCTGGCGTTGGGGACACAGACGGCAGGCTCGGTGATCCGGCCGGCGTCGTATTGCGGCGTGGCCGCGATCAAGCCGTCCTACCGGCTGCTGCCGACGGTCGGCGTGAAGTGCTTTTCCTGGACGCTCGATACCGTCGGCTTGTTCGCGGCTGGAGTGAGCGACCTCGCGGTGGCGCTGGCGGCGATGACCGGCCGGCCGGCGCTGCGGTTGCCCGAGGAGATCGCGACGCCGCGGATCGGCGTCATCACGCAGGACTTTGCCGGCGCGCCCGATGCGTCAGGCGCGGAGGCGTTGCGGATCGCGGCGCAGGCGGCCGAGCGTGCCGGCGCCTCGGTGCGCGCGCTGTCATTGCCTGAGATCGTTGCGGAAGCCTGGCGCATTCAGCCGGTGGTGCAGGATTTCGAGGCGCACCGGTCGCTGGCGTGGGAATATCGCGAGAACTACGATGCAATGCCGCCATTGCTGCGCGGCCGGCTTGACGAGAGCAAGGATGTCAGCGCGGCTCAATACGACGAGGCGATCGACATCGCCGGCCGCGCGCGGCAGTCGCTTGCAGAAACGTTTGGGGATGTCGATGTGCTGCTGACGCTGTCCGCGCCCGGTGCTGCGCCGAAGGAGCTCTCGTCGACCGGCGATCCCCGCTACAACCGGCTATGGACGTTGATGGGCGTCCCTTGCGTCAACGTGCCGACCTACGTGGCCGAAGGCAACTTGCCTGTCGGCGTGCAGGTGATCGCGCCATTCGCTGCCGACGCCAAGGCGCTGGCGGCGGCGCGCTTTGTCGAGATGGCGCTGGCGAAACTATAGCAGCGCGGGCTCCGCGACGCGCGACTTGCGCGGCGTCTCGATTCGCGTCGAGCCGGCATCTTGCGCCAGGAAACGTTCGGCAGCCTTGCGGCCGCTCCGATGCAGTTGGCGAATGAAGCCCGGCCCGAGATCGGTGGCGCTGCGCTGGGCGAGCCCGTCGATCTCGTCCTCGGCCGCAATCCGGAATAGTCGCAACGAGGGGGCTGCCGCAGGACGCGCCCATTCCAGCGCCGCAATCTCGGCGTTGAGCACGGAATTGGCGGTGATCTGGTCGAGGCGGCGATCGATCGCGGCGGGCGTGATCGGAACATAGCTGTCGCGCGCCGGCGTGACTTGAACGACGAGCACGTTGGACGTCTCGGATTCCTGCACCAGTCGGACCAGCGGGGGATTGCCGCCAAAGCCGCCGTCCCAATAGGACTCGCCGTCGATTTCGACCGCGCAATGGATCAGGGGCGGGCAGGTCGAGGCGAGCAGCACATCGGCAGTGATCTCGTCATTGCCGAAGACTTGCTGCCGGCCGTCGCGCACGCGTGTCGCCGCGACCAAAAGCTTCGGGCTGGCGGGGCTCTGCAGCGCGGAGAAATCGATATCCCTCCAGAGCGCCTGGCGCAGCGGATCGAGATCGAACGGATCGAACTGGCCGGACCGCAGTGTCGGCCCGAATGCGACCGACCGTCCGGCCGGCGAGAATCCTCCGACCAGCATCAGCGAGCGGAACGAAGCCTCGTGCATCATCCGCATCCAGAACCGGTTGAGCGCGGCACGTGCGCCTTCGCGGCCACCTTCCACCAGGCCGCAAGCGAGCAGCGCGGCATTGACGGCGCCGGCGCTGGCGCCGCTGATGGTGTCCAACGCGCAATCCGGTTCTTCCAGAAGCCGCTCGAGTGCGCCCCACGTGAACGCGGCAAAGGTGCCGCCGCCCTGCAGTGCCAGCGATAATTTTCGCGGGGGCCAGACCAGCGATTCGCGTGCGTCCATTTTTTTCGGTCTATCGACCGGCGAGCGCGCCGGCAGGTCGGCCCGCGCCGATTGCATGTTCAGGATGGCGTCCGGGAGTGATGGGGCAGGCAGCTCAGCTTCCGAGCTGGACTTGGCTGCTGAATTGACGGCAGTCGGTGTCTTGCCGGAGAATGACCAGATCTCGCTGGCCGCGAGCAGGGCGCTCGCGCCGGACGTACTCACCGGACGCGACGCGACATCGGGCGCGCTCATTCCGCTAATCCCATCCTGTTCGATCCCGTCCACCTGACGAAACCGTGTGACGCCATTTGAATCGCAGGATGACAGCCCGCGTTACCGTTTGCCAGTATCGCGCAAGAATTTCGGACAGATGTGACCCGTCCTCAACAGGTTGATGGCGAATTCTAGGCCTTTTGGCCGATGCGCCCCTCGGTTCCCGCCAGCAAGCGCTTGATGTTTTCGCGATGGGTGTAGAACAGCATGAGCATCAGCACCGCGGCGAGCGCGGCGAGTGCGGCGTGGTCGAACCACCAAAGGAAGATCGGGGTGACGACGGCGGCCACCAGCGCCGAGAGCGACGAATAGCGCGTGGTGAAGGCGGTCGCGAGCCAGACCGCGCCATAGACGGCGGCAGCCGGCCAGAACAGGCCGATCAGCACGCCGATATAGGTAGCGACGCCCTTGCCGCCCTTGAATCCGAGCCAGACCGGATAGAGATGGCCGAGGAAGGCGCCGAGTCCGGCCACCATCGCCGCATTCGGGCCGCCGAGATAGCCCGACAGCACGACTGCAGCGGTGCCCTTCAGCATGTCGAAGATCAGCGTCGCCGCGGCGAGCCCCTTGCGCCCGGTGCGCAGCACATTGGTGGCGCCGATATTTCCGGACCCGATCGAGCGCAGATCCTGTGTGCCGGCGATCTTGGTCAGGATCAGGCCGAACGGGACCGAGCCGAAGAGATAGCCGATCAGAAACGCGACGATCAGGAAGGCGTCAGAGGACATGGCCGGCGCTCCCGCCGCAGGCGCGGCATGTCTCGGAGGCGTCTCTTTTTCTTGACGCGTTTTCTTGACGCGAACCGGTATCCACTTCGCTTGAAAACGCTCTAAACATGTTCATACACCGTCCGCCCACCGACAATGGTGCGTACGACGCGGCCGGAGAAGCGGGCCTCGTCGAAGGGCGTGTTCTTGCACAGCGATTTGAGGTCGGCGGGATCGAGCACCCAGGGCGTGTCAGGATCGATCACGATCACGTCGGCCGGCGAACCCGCGCGCAGCGAGCCGCCGGGCAGGCCCAGCAGTTCGGCAGGTCGGGTCGACATCGCCCGGATCAAGGTCTTGAAATCCATCTCGCCATTATGGACCAAACGCAAGGCCGCCGGCAGCATGGTCTGCAGCCCGACCGCGCCGGGGGCGGCCTCGGCGAACGGCAGGCGCTTGACCTCGACGTCCTGCGGATTGTGATCGGACATGATGACGTCGATAAGACCCGAGGCCAGCGCTGCGACCAATGCCTGGCGGTCATCCTCGGTGCGCAGCGGCGGCGACAGTTTCAGGAACGTCCTGTAAGGCCCGATATCGTTCTCGTTCAGCGTGACGTGGTTGATCGAGACGGAGGCGGAGACGTCGGCGCCAGCATCGCGGGCGCGTTTGAGGATCTCAAGCGACTCCGCCGTGGAGAGGGAGGCCGCGTGATAACGCCCGCCGGTGAGCGCTGCGAGCCGCACGTCGCGCTCGAGCATGATCGACTCGGCGGCATTCGGGATGCCGGCAAGCCCCAGCCGCGTCGCAAACTCGCCCTCGTTCATCACGCCTTCGCCGACGAGGTCGGGATCCTCGGTGTGATGCACGATCAGCGCGTCGAAGTCGCGGGCGTAGGTGAGCGCGCGGCGCATCACCTGCGCGTTGGTGACGCTCTTGTCGCCATCGGTGAAGGCGACCGCGCCGGCGGCCTTGAGGAGGCCGATCTCGGTCATCTCCTCGCCGCCCAAGCCCTTGGTCAGTGCCGCCATTGGATGGATGTTGACGATCGCAGTGTCGCGGGCGCGGCGCATCACGAAATCGACGGTCGCCGAATTGTCGATCACCGGCGAGGTGTTCGGCTGGCAGATGATGGTGGTGATGCCGCCGGCGGCTGCGGCGAGGCTAGCCGAGGCAAAGGTCTCGCGATGGTTGGCGCCGGGCTCGCCGACAAAGGCGCGCATGTCGATCAGACCGGGAGCGACGATCTTGCCGGCGCAATTGACGATGTCGGTGCCTTCAGGGACGCCGGTCGTGCCGATGCCGCGCTTGCTATCGCGGATCATGCCGTCGGCGATCAGGACGTCGGCGGGCCCGTCGAGATCGCGGGAGGGATCGACGACGCGGGCATTGGCAAGCAGGATTGGACGACGATCGGTCAGCATGATCTCACGCATTCGGCAGGTTGCGGGCAAGCGCTTCCAGCACCGCCATGCGCACTGCCACTCCCATTTCGACTTGTTCGCGGATCACCGACTGCGCGCCGTCGGCGACAGCCGAGTCGATCTCGACGCCTCGGTTCATCGGCCCTGGATGCATCACCAGTGCATCTGATTTGGCGTAGGACAGCTTCTTCTGGTCGAGCCCAAAATACTGGAAGTACTCGCCCGACGACGGCACGAAGGAGCCGTTCATGCGCTCGCGCTGCAGGCGCAGCATCATCACGATGTCGGCACCGTCTAGCCCCTCGCGCATGTCGCGGGCGACCTCCACTCCCATCCGCTCAATGCCGCGCGGCAAAAGCGTCGAGGGCGCGACGATGCGGACGCGGGCGCCCATGGTGTTGAGCAGGAGGATGTTGGAGCGTGCGACGCGGGAATGCATGACGTCGCCGCAGATCGCGACCACCAGCCCCTCGATCCGGCCTTTGTTGCGGCGGATCGTCAGCGCGTCGAGCAGGGCCTGGGTCGGATGCTCATGCGCACCGTCGCCGGCATTGATCACGGAACCGTCAACCTTGCGCGCCAGCAGTTCCACGGCGCCGGAGGCATGGTGGCGCACCACCAGGATATCCGGATGCATCGCGTTCAGCGTCACCGCGGTGTCCATCAAGGTCTCGCCCTTGCGCATCGAGGACGAGGACACCGACATGTTCATGACGTCGGCGCCCAGCCTTTTTCCTGCGATCTCGAAGGAGGATTGCGTGCGGGTCGAAGCCTCGAAGAACAGATTGACCTGGGTGCGGCCGCGCAAGGATGCGCGTTTCTTGTCCACCTGGCGGTTGAGCTCGACATACTCCTCGGACAGGTCAAGCAGCCCGGTGATCTCGGCAGCGGAAAGCCCCTCGATGCCCAGCAAATGCCGGTGACCGAGGACAAAGGTCGATTTCAATGATGGGGTCATTAAAGCCAGAGCTATAGGCGTGGATGGTCGGCGGGGCAAGCGGGAATAGGGGGCTGGTGAGTTTTCCCCCGATCAGTCACGGCCTCGTCATGCCCGGGCTTGTCCCGGGCATCCACGGCTTACTTAATATCTGCCGCAAAGAAGTATCGGCCGCAAAGAACGTGGATGGCCGGGACGAGCCCGGCCATGACGCAAGTGGGTAGGTCCTCGTGAAAGCGATACTCATCGGAATTGTGGCAGCCATGTCGATTTCGGTAGCTCGCGCGCAGCAATTGCCCGGCGGCTTCGTGTTCCTGCGCGACGTCGATCCTACGATCATCCAGGACATCCGTTATGCCGGCCCGAACAATTTCGTCGGCCGGCCGCTCAGGGGTTACGGCGCGGCTGAATGCGTCGTGAAGCGGGACGTCGGGCTCAGGCTGAAGGCCGTGCAGCAGGAACTCGCGGCACGAAGGCTCTCATTGAAGATGTTCGATTGCTACCGCCCGGCGCGGGCGGTCGCCGACATGGTCGGGTGGTCGAGGGATGGCAAGGAGACGGCCGCCGGCAAGCGCTACAATCCGGCGTTCAGGAAGGCCGATCTGTTCCGGCTCGGCTATATCGCTGCGCGTTCCGGCCATTCGAGCGGGGCCGCGCTCGACCTGACGCTGGTGGATCTTGCCGCCGACAATTCCGGCGAGTTCGATCCCGCGAGAGACTATGCCGACTGCACGGCAACAGTGGAAAGGCGGGCACCGGAAGGCAGCGTCGACATGGGCACCGGCTATGATTGCTCCGACGTCAAGGCGCATACCGCCGCAGGTCAGATCAATCGGTCGCAGCGGCGGTGGCGCAGGATGCTCGTCGCAGCGATGGCGCGACAGGGTTTTGTCAACTATTCCAAGGAGTGGTGGCATTTTTCGCTGCCCGGCGGGGGCGGTCAGGCCTATGATTTCCCGATTCCGCCGCGCCGCTAGAGCGTGATGACTTCTCTTCGAATCGTCATCCCGCCCTAGCCCTTTGTTTGAGCATGATCTTTTCGGAAAACCGGTGTCCACTTTTCCGGATCATGCTCTAGTTCCGGCTTTCAGGAAGCGTCATGACCCAAGCCATCTTCTCGACCCACGAGGTCTTCAACCAGTCGCCGCCGTTCGAGGATGTCGATCTGTTCACGCTCGACAAGCCGCTGGTCGAGGCGGTGGCCGCCAATGGCGGCGGCTCGGCACAGGGCGAGCTCGTACAATTCGGCAAGCAGTGGGGCTCGGCGGCGATGGCGGAGCGGGGGCGCATCGCCAATGAGAACACGCCGAAACTGCGCATCTTCGATTCCCGCGGCAACCGCCGTGATGTGGTCGAGTTTCATCCGGCCTATCACGAACTGATGGCGCATAGCGCCCATGCCGGTGTGCACAACTCGACCTGGACCGCGCAGGGCAAGCCCGCGGGCGGCGCGGCGGAGGTGGTGCGCGCGGCGAAATTCTATATCGCTGCACAGGTCGAGACCGGGCATCTCTGCCCGATCACCATGACCCGCGCCTCCGTCGCCGCGCTCGCTTCGCAGCCGGATCTCCTCGCCGAGACGATGTCGGTGATTTCCACGCGTTCCTATGATCCGAGTTTCGCGCCCTGGTGGGAGAAGCGCGGCATGACGCTCGGCATGGGCATGACCGAGAAGCAGGGCGGCACCGACGTGCGGGCCAACATGACGCGCGCGGCGCGCGATGGCGATGCGTATCGCATCACCGGACACAAATGGTTCATGTCGGCGCCGATGTGCGACGCGTTCCTGGTGTTGGCGCAGGCCGAGGAGGGGCTGAGTTGCTTTTTCATGCCGCGCTTTGCGCCGGATGGGTCTGTGAATTCCATCCACTTCCAGCGCCTGAAGGACAAGCTCGGCAACCGCTCCAATGCGTCGTCGGAGGTGGAATTCCACGGCGCCTATGCCGAGCGGATCGGCGAGGAGGGCAAGGGCATCCGCACCATCATCCAGATGGTGCAACTGACCCGGCAGGATTGCGCGATCGCCTCTGCCGGCCTGATGCGCTCGGGGCTTGCGCACGCGCTGCATCATGCGCGCCATCGCAGCGTGTTCCAGAAGCATCTCGCCGACCAGCCGCTGATGCAGGCGGTGCTGTCGGACATGGCGTTGCATGTCGAGGCGACGGTTGCGCTGGTGATGCGGCTCTGCCGCGCCTTCGACCGCACGCCCGATGAGCCTAAGGAAGCCGCCTATATGCGGCTGCTCACGCCCGCGATCAAATACTGGACCTGCAAGAGCGCGCCCGGCTTCCTCTACGAGGCGATGGAGTGCCTCGGCGGCAACGGCTATGTCGAAGAGGGCATTCTGGCGCGGCATTACCGGGAGGCGCCGGTCAATGCGATCTGGGAAGGCTCGGGCAATGTGATGTGCCTCGACGTGCTGCGCGCGCTCTCGCGCGAGGCGGATGCTGCATCGGCGATCCTGCAGGAATTGGCCGGGCAGACGCAGGGCCTGCCCGGCGCAAGCGAGGCGGTGGCCTTCATCGGCAAGGCGTTCCGCAGACCGGACAGCGAGCGCCTCGCGCGGCTTGCGGTCGAAAAACTGACGCTGCTGGCCGCGAGCGCCGCGCTCAATACCGTGATGCCGCGTCACGCCGAACTGTTCGCGGCGACACGGCTCGCGACCACGCATGCGGGCATGTACGGCGCGGTGGACGTTGCCGAGAGCGACATGCGCGCGCTGCTGGAGTGGGCGCTGCCACATTGAATGACACACACTCCGTCATGCCCGGGCTTGACCCGGCATCCACGTCTCTCGTGCGAGGCAGAGAAAAAGGGACGTGGATGGCCGGGACGAGCCCGGCCATGACGTTGTGGAGGCGGCAGGCGCGCAATCGATCGAGAGTTAGCTGATGGATGTCCTCAGTCCCGATAATCCTCCGCTGACCACCGCTCCACCGCCGCCGCGGATCTGGAAATTCTGGGGTACGACGCTGTGGGGATTGTTCGTGTTCGGCGGCATGTTCCTTGGGCAGCTCGCCGTCGTCATCTACTTCATGCAGAAGCAGGACGCCCCCAATATCGCATCGGTCATCCAAACGATCGGCGGGGGCTTGACGATTGCGCTCTCGGTCATCACGGGATTGCCGGGGGTGCTGCTGCCGCTCTGGATTGCGATCCGGCCGACCCGGAGTTCTTTTGCCGACTATCTCGCGCTACGCTGGACCTCCTGGAAGAGTTTCGCCATCGGCGCCGTCGCGCTGGCGCTATTGGTTGGCGTATGGGATCTCATCTTGCGCGCGGTTGGCCGCGAAGCCTCGCCGGGCTTCATGGGCGAGGTGATGAAATCGGCGCAGGCCGAAGGCGCACTCTGGCTGCTCGTCCTCGCGTTCTGCATCGCCGCTCCGGTATCGGAAGAGCTTCTCGCTCGCGGCTTCCTCTATCGCGGCTGGTCGGAAACGGCCCTGCGGCCCGGAGGCGCGATTCTGATGTCGTCGCTCGTCTGGACCTTGCTCCATTTGCAATACGACTGGTTCTTCCTGAGCGAGGTGTTTTCGATCGGGCTCGTGTTCGGCTACCTGCGCTACCGCTTTAACTCGACCTGGCTCACCATCGTGCTGCACGGGCTGAACAATCTCGCCGCGACGCTGCAGACGCTGTGGCTTGCGGGGCAGTCGTAGTTGCTTGCATCCTACTGGCGGGATGATCGCCGGTTATGGTAGGTAGAATCTGAACCCACCTTCGCTGCGACGTTGTCGCGGAAAAATCGATATGTCGGACTTCGAAAAAGCCAAGTCGCCGGCCTCGGTCTCGCCACGGCCGCCGCGAACCTGGGACTTCATGGAGACGACGTTCGTCAGCCTGATCGCTTACGGCGCTTTTATTTTCGCATCGGACTTTTTCTTCAATATCATATCGGACCTAGCCGGCAAGATATTGTCACCTGCGCAACTTCGAACAGGGGTGATCCAGAATAGTTTGGAAAGCGCCGCCAGCATTCTGGCAAGTCCACCTGCGATCGCGGTGCTTTGGATCGCCATCTGGATGGCCCGCCGAGAGTTCGCCGAATATCTTGCGTTGAAGTGGCCAAATCCAATTGAACTCCGACGTGCTCTGGCAATCACGACCATATTCGTGATGGCGGAGAGTTTGGTCGTTGGTGCCACCAGTAACGCTCCTGTCGATTCTGATTTCCGGGCCGCGGGAGCCGACGGTTTGTTCATCTATTTGCTCTCCGCTTGCATTGCAGCGCCGCTAATGGAAGAATTTCTCTTTCGTGGTTTTATGTTTCGTGGCTGGTCGCAATCCTTCCTCGGCCCGACCGGCGCGATTGTTCTGACATCAATAGTATGGGCGATACTCCACACTCAATATGATTGGCTTGGGCGTTTCTGTCTCTTCGTCTCCGGTATTTTTCTCGGTTACTTCCGCTGGCGCAGCAACTCGACTTGGTTGGCAGTTATGGCTCATTCAGCCATGAATATGTTCGCCCTCTTCATTTGGATATTGTTGTAAGCCTAGCGCCCGCTTGCCGCGAGCGCGATGATAACGGGCATCGTGATCGCAGCCAGTATCGTCTGCAGCGTGATGATCTGCGCGAGCAGCGGCGCATCGCCGCCCATCTGGCGGGCGAGCACGTAGGCCGATGAGGAAGTGGGGACCGCGGAGCCGACGGCGACGATCACAAGGCTCGGGCCCGATAGCCCGAACGCGAGCCCGAGCATCACGGCAAGTACGGGCATGGCGATCAGCTTCAGGAACACCGTGACGCTGGCGGCGAGGCTCGGGCGGAACATGCCTTCGAGATGCAGGCCGGCGCCGGTGACGAGCAGGCCGATCGCAAGCGAGGAGCGGCCGAGCGCGTCGGCGACGTCATGCCAGAGCTTTGGCAGCGGGAAATGGGTCACGTTCAGTAGGAGCCCGACGACGCAGGCCCAGATCAGCGGGTTCTTCACCACCGTCATGACGATGGCGCCCGCCGACTGCTTTTGCGGCGCGGCGTAGTGCGCGAGCACGGAGACGCTGAATACATTGACCAGTGGAATGATCGCGACCATCGCCACCGAAGCGAGCGCGAGTCCGACATCGCCGTAGAGGGCACCGGACACCGCGAGCGCGACATAGGTCTGCCAGCGGGTGGCGCCCTGGAACACCGAGGTGAAGGCAGGACCGTCGACGCCGCTGCGCCCGAGCAGCGGGCGCAGTGCGAGGCACAGGAGCGACATCGCCAGCGCAGAGAGGAACAGCGCGCCGCCGACACCGCCGATCGGCACCTTTGTCAGGTCGGCCTTCACCAGCGTCTGGATCAAGAGCACGGGGAACAGCACGTAATAGGTCAGCCGTTCCAGGCCCTGCCATTGCATCTCGGGCTTGAGCAGCGTCCGCTTCAGGATGAAGCCGAGCGCGATCAAGAGGAATGTCGGCAACAGCGCCGCGATGACGACGGCCATGCTTCAGCGCTCGCCCCGCAATTTTGCCAGCCGATCCAGCGCGCCCTGCAGGATGAAGATCGCGGCGTGCTCGTCAATCACCTCGGCGCGCTTGGCGCGGCTGACATCCAGGCCGATCAATTCGCGCTCGACGGCCGCCGTCGAGAGCCGCTCGTCCCAGAGCCCGATCGCGAGCGTGGTCAGGTTGGAGAGGTTGCGCGCGAAGGCGCGGGTCGATTGCGCTCGCGGCCCCTCGCTGCCGTCCATGTTGATGGGAAGCCCAAGCACGAAGCCGACCACGTTGCGTTCGCCGGCGATCACCAGCAACCGCCCCGCGTCAGCCTTGAACGCCTTGCGCTGGATGGTTTCGACACCGGTCGCCAGCCGTCGATCCGGATCGGAGACGGCAATGCCGATGGTCTTGGTTCCGAGATCGAGCCCGATCAACGCGCCGCGCTCGGGCCAGTGCGCGACAGCTTCGATCAGGGGGAGGACAGGGGCGGGCATGAGGATGCGATTAACACGTGGTGCCCTGCGGAGGCAAAGCGCTCTCTTCACCTCTCCCCAGCGGGGAGAGGTCGGATCGCATCGCTAGATGCGATCCGGGTGAGGGGGCGCAGGTGCCCATGAGAGACCGTGACCCCTCACCCGGCGCTGTGCGCCGACCTCTCCCGATGGGAGAGGTGAAACCGGCAGCGTGCCTCGGGGCTACCGGATCGCGATGGGGTTGATCATGCTCTGCACGCCGCCGCGCCAGCGCGGCTGTCCGAGCACGAACAGGAACTCATACCCCTTGTCCTTGGCGAGCTCGGCGGTGTCCATGTTCTCCAGGATGTAGGTGCCGTTCTTGGCAAGCAGGATCTGGTGCACCTCGAACACGTTCGGGCTTTCGAACGGGATGGTCTCGACCGCCCAGGTATCGGCACCGACGGCCACCACGCCCTTGCCGGTGAGATAATTGGCGCCCTCGACCCCGAGGCCGGGTTCGCCGGCGGAATAGCGCTTGTCGTCCTTGCCGATCAGGCTGAGCCAGCCGGTGTGGAAGATCACGACGTCGCCCTGGCGGATCTCGACACCCTGTTTCTTCGCGACTTCCTCGATCTCCTTGACGTTGAAGGCGGTGCCTTCCTTGACCACGTCGGTGTTGTAGTAGGCGGCCATGTCGAGCAGCACGCCGCGGGCGACCATCGGCGGCACCTTCTCGATGCCGAGCTTCTTCAGGCCGGTGGGATCGGCAAAATCGGCGAGCTTGTTGCCGTTGTAGTAGACGTGCTCGATGCCGAGATGGCCGAGCCCGTCGAGCTGGCTGCCGATGCCGACCCAGGTATCGATGATATCGTCATTGTAGGTTGCCTTGTTCGGACCGATGCCGGAGCTGCCGGCCTGTCCGGGCTGGACGATGGTGATCTTGAAGCTGCGCGGCGGATAGGCCGGCGTCTTGGTGTCGACGGGAATGCCGAGCGCGTAGGTCTTGCCGGTCTTCACCAACGACGCGGCTTTGATGACGAGCTCGGGCGTCATGTAGTTGGCGGCGCCGATCTCGTCGTTCGGCCCCCATTTCGACTTGGTCCAGTCTTGTGCGCTTGCCGTTCCGACCGTAGCCAACAAGGCAACAGAACAGCACAACACGAATGCGGTGCGCATCGCAGTCCCTCCCAGATATTGACGTTATGGTTGTTGGTAGAAAGCGCCACATACTAACGTAGACGCGCACAACGATCCAAAAATTTTTGATGACGTGTGCTCGCACGCGCGAAGCGTGTGGCTCCGTCACAGAAAAATGGCATTGCGAATTTCGCGGAGCGGAACGGGCAGTCAGGCCGCGATGACCTGATCGTCCTTGTCGAGACAGGCGGCAAAACTCTGCAGCGCGCTGTATTGATGGGCGCTGCGGCGCTGGATGAAGATGGTTTCGGCGCGGGCATAGGATGGATCGAGCGTGTGGATGCTGACGCTGGCATGCAACGCGTTGCGCTCGACGACGACCCGCGGCAACAGCGTCACGCCCATGTCGGCGGCGACGCAGCCGACCATGCCGTCGAGCGTGCCGAGCTCAAAGCGTGCGGCCGACGGCCAGCCGAAGTCGGTGAAGATCTGCTCGAGCCGCTGGCGATAGGTGCAGCCGGTGCGGAACACCAGCGCGGTCGGTCCGGATTCCGATGTGCCCGCGCGCAAGGCGGCGAGGCTGGCCCAGCGGCGCGCGGTGACCAGCACCAGCTCTTCGCGGAAGGCGAGGGTGGACGTGAGCTCGGCGTGATCGATCGGGCCGGCCACGAAGGCGCCGTCCAGCGTGCCATCAAGCACGGCGGTCACGAGATCGGTCGTGGTCGCGGTCTTCAGGGTGAGGCGTACCGCCGGAAAGCGGCGATGGAAATCGGCAAGCAGCACCGGCAGGCGGACGGCGGCCGTCGTTTCCATGGAGCCGATCGCGAGCGGTCCCTTCGGCTCGCCATCATCGCGGGCGGCGAGCAACGCTTCGCGCGAGAGTGCGGCCATGCGTTGCGCATAAGGGAGCAGCCGCCGTCCGGCGCCGGTCAACGTCATGCCGCGGCTGTGCCGCTCGAACAGCGCCGTGCCGATCTCGGCCTCGAGCGCTTTGATCCGCTGGGTCACGTTGGACTGCACAGTGTGCAGTTCGTCGGCGGCGCGCGTGATGCCGCCAAGACGGGCGACCGTTGCAAAGGTCTGGAGGTCGGTGAGTTCCATGATCGCGGCCTGCGTTTCATTATTGAGATGGCAGCGTCCTCAAGTATTCATTTCGACAGAATGGTAGTCCTGCCTATTCTCACTGTCCAGATCGCTTGGGGGACACGATGCCGATCGACACGCCATTAACAGCGCTTTTGGGCATTCGTCACCCGATTGTGTTGGCGCCGATGGATGTGGTCGCAGGCGCGCGACTGGCGAAAGCCGTCAGTGAGGCCGGCGGCTTCGGCATCCTTGGCGGCGGTTACGGCGACCGTGCGTGGCTGGAGCGCGAGGCGGCAAAGCTGGGATCTTGCGCCGCGCCGTTCGGAATCGGCTTCATCACCTGGAGCATGGCCAAACAGCCGGAGCTCCTTGATATCGCGCTTGCCGCAAACCCACGCGCGATCATGCTGTCGTTCGGCGATCCGAAACCGTTTGCGCCAAAGATAAAGGCTGCCGGCCGGCTTCTGATCTGCCAGGTGCAGGATGAGGAGATGGCGCGGCAGGCGCTGGAAGCGGGCGCCGATATCCTGATTGCGCAGGGGACAGAGGCGGGCGGCCATGGCGCTTCGCGCACGACGCTCGACGTGGTGCCGGCGATCGTCGATCTTGCCGGCGGTCGCGTGCCTGTCGTCGCTGCGGGCGGCATCGCCGATGGCCGCGGCCTGGCGGCGATGTTGGCGCTGGGCGCCTCCGGCGTGCTGCTCGGCACGCGCTTCTATGCCAGCGAGGAGGCCGACGGCGCGGAGGAGGCGAAGCGGCGCATCTGTGCGGCCAGGAGCGGCAACACCGTGCGCGGCATCATCTTCGATCTCTCGCGCAACAATGTCTGGCCGGCGCCATTCACCGGGCGCTGTCTCATCAACGACCATGCGCGGCGCTGGATGGGACGCGAGATCGAGCTGTTGCAGCACGTGAAGACGGTTGCCGCCGAATATGCCGAGGCCAGAGCCACCGGCAATTTCGACGTGGCCGCCGTCATCGCGGGCGAGGCGGTCGGGCTGATCCACGACATTCCGCCCGCGGGTGAAATCGTTGACAGGATCGTCAGTGAGGCCGAACAGATCTTGCGCGGGCAGCGCAATTCTGCGGTTTCAGTGCGGGCGTAATGCAAGTGCAGATGAAAAAGGGGAAATAGCTGAATCATGTGGCCGGACCGCCGAATTGTCGATCTGTTCAAGACCGAGTTTCCGATCGTGCTGGCGCCGATGGCCGGCGTGATGGATGCAGATCTCGTGATCGCCGCCGCGCAAGGCGGTGCGCTCGGCTCACTGCCCTGTGCGATGCTCACCGCGGAGAAGGCGCGCGAGCAGGTCAACATCATCCGCCAGCGCGTCTCCGCGCCGATCAACATGAACTTCTTCTGCCACCAGCCGGACGATCCGGATCCGCAGCACGAGGCGCGCTGGAAGGCGCGGCTTGCGGCGTATTACAAAGAGCTTGGGCTGGATCCCGGGGCGCCCGTCAACGCCGCCAACCGTGCGCCGTTCGATGACGCGATGTGCGAAGTGGTCGAGGAACTGAAGCTGGAAGTCGTCAGCTTCCATTTCGGCCTGCCGGAGGAGCGGCTGCTGAAGCGGGTGAAGGATGCGGGCGCGATCGTGATGGCGTCGGCGACCATCGTGAAGGAAGCAGTCTGGCTCGAGCAGCACGGCGCCGATGTCATCATCGCGCAAGGCGCTGAGGCGGGCGGCCATCGCGGCATGTTCCTGACCGACAATATTGCCGAGCAGCCCGGCCTCTTCGCGCTGCTGCCGCAGGTCGTCGATGCGGTGAAAGTGCCGGTGATCGCGGCCGGCGGGATCGCGGACGGGCGCGGGATTGCGGCGGCGTTCGCACTGGGTGCCTCCGGCGTGCAGATCGGGAGCGCCTATCTGCGCTGCCCGGAATCCAGGGTGGGGCCGGCGGCGCGTGCCGCGCTGGCGCAGGCGAAGGACGATTCAACCGTGATCACCAATGTGATGACCGGGCGGCCGGCGCGCGGGGTCGCCAACCGCGCGATGTCCGAGATCGGGCCGATCTCGCCGGACGCGCCTGCCTTTCCGCACGCTGCAACCGCGCTGGCGCCGCTGAAGGTGGCTGCCGAAAAACTCGGCAGGGTCGATTTCACCAATATGTGGGCCGGACAGGCGCTGCCATTGGGCCGCGAACTGCCGGCGGACGAGCTGACCCGGACATTGGCCAGCGAGGCGCTGGCGCGGATGGGGGCCTTGGGCCGCTAGCTTCTTTACCTCTCCCCGGCGGGGAGAGGTCGATTTGCGCAGCAAATCGGGTGAGGGGCTGCGGCTCTAATGAGGGACCGTAGCCCCTCACCCGCGCTTTGCGCGACCTCTCCCTTCGGGAGAGGTGAACGGCTGCGGGTTGCGGCGCAAAACCGGCGTCTGCTATACGGCGGGCTGATCTTGCTGCCCAAAGGCCATATATAATGTCAGTCGACGCCACGACCGTCCGCCGCATCGCGCAACTTGCGCGGATCGCGGTCTCCGAGGCTGAAGTTCCCCATCTGCAGGGCGAGCTGAACGCGATGCTTGCCTTCGTCGAGCAGCTTTCGGAGGTGAATGTCGAGGGCGTCGAGCCGATGACCTCGGTGACGCCCATGGAGATGAAGAAGCGCGCCGACGTGGTCAATGACGGCGAGATTGCGGATGATATCGTCCGCAACGCGCCGGCCACCGAGAATCACTTCTTCCTGGTGCCGAAGGTCGTCGAGTAAGCTCCTCTCTCTACTTGTTTTGCGGGAAGTCCGATGTGTCTGCTCTGCGACGATGAAAAGGCCTATCAGGCCTACATGAACTATCTCGACGTGATGGAGCGGCAGGGCAAGGCCGCCGATCCGAATGCGGTGATGCAAACCGTGCTCGATCAGCTCGAGGCCGCCGACAAGGCGCGCGCCAAGAAAGACGATCCCGCCGACGACAAGACCCTGTCTCCGTTCTTCTGCAGCCCGATCAATAAATGACCGATTTGACATCGCTGACGATCGCCGAGGCCCGCGAGGGCCTGACGAACAAGTCCTTCACCGCGCGCGAGCTCACCGATGCGCACCTTGCTGCGATCGAGGCGGCGCGCGTGCTCAACGCCTATGTGCTGGAGACGCCGGATCGCGCGCGCGAGATGGCTGACGCCGCGGACAAGCAGATCGGCAAGGGCGAGGGCGGTCCGCTCGCCGGCATCCCGCTCGGCATCAAGGACCTGTTCGCGACGCGCGATATCCGCACCACCGCCTGCTCGAAGATCCTCGGCAATTTCGTGCCGCCTTACGAATCGACCGTGACCTCGCAGCTCTGGCGCGACGGTGCGATCCTGCTCGGCAAGCTCAACAATGACGAGTTCGCGATGGGCTCGTCGAACGAGACCTCATGCTTCGGTCCGGTGGTCAATCCGTGGCGGCGCGAGGGCTCCAACACGCATCTGGTGCCGGGCGGCTCCTCGGGCGGTTCGGCATCCGCCGTGGCGGCATTGCTGTGCATGGGCGCAACCGCAACCGATACCGGCGGCTCGATCCGCCAGCCGGCGGCGTTCACGGCGACGGTCGGGGTGAAGCCGACCTATGGCCGCTGCTCGCGCTGGGGCATCGTTGCATTCGCATCCTCGCTCGACCAGGCTGGTCCGATCGCGCGCACGGTGCGCGATTCCGCGATCCTGATGCGCTCGATAGCGGGGCATGATCCGAAGGACACGACTTCGGTTAATATTGGCGTGCCCGATTACGAGGCTGCGATCGGCAAGTCGGTGAAGGGGATGAAGATCGGCATCCCCAAGGAGTACCGCCTCGACGGCATGCCCGCCGAGATCGAGAAGCTCTGGAGCGATGGGGCGGCATGGTTGAAGGCGGCAGGTGCCGAGCTGGTCGAAGTGTCGCTGCCGCACACCAAATACGCACTGCCGGCGTATTACATCGTGGCGCCGGCGGAAGCCTCGTCGAACTTGGCGCGCTATGACGGTGTTCGCTACGGCCTGCGCGTGCCCGGCCGCAGCATCGGCGAGATGTATGAGAACACCCGCGCCGATGGGTTTGGCGATGAGGTGCGTCGCCGCGTCATGATCGGTACCTATGTGCTCTCGGCCGGCTATTACGACGCCTATTACCTGCGCGCGCAGAAGGTGCGCACGCTGATCAAGAAGGATTTCGAGGACTGCTTCGCCAAGGGCGTGAACGCGATCCTCACGCCGGCGACGCCGTCGGCGGCGTTCGGCGTCGGCGAGAAGGGCGGCGCTGATCCGGTCGAGATGTATCTCAACGACATCTTCACGGTGACCGTAAACATGGCGGGCCTGCCCGGCATCGCGGTGCCCGCCGGCAAGGATGCGCAAGGCTTGCCGCTCGGCCTGCAACTGATCGGGCGCGCCTTCGATGAAGAGACGCTGTTCTCGCTCGGCGAAGTGATCGAGCAGGCGGCCGGACACTTCACGCCGCCGAGATGGTGGTGAGATGGCGGATTTCCGCGCCAGCCTGAACGACGCCGCGCCGGAGCCTTCGCTGTCGCCGCCGCTGGCGGCGCTGTGGTGGGCGGCGAAAGGCGATTGGGACCAGGCGCACCGCATCGTGCAGGACGAAAGCACCGCCGAGGCCGCCTGGGTGCACGCCTATCTGCACCGCGTCGAAGGCGACCTCGGCAACGCCGGCTATTGGTACCGCCAGGCGGGCCAGCCGGTCGCCAAGGATGGGCTCGATGCCGAATGGGAGCGGATCGTCACCGCGCTGCTCGGCTAACCTCTCCAAGTTGTGAAGGCTTTCCGTGGTTCATTTTGACGCGGTTTCTTTACCGGACCGCGCTTCAATTGGCTCGTATAGACATTGCCCTGTTTCCGCGCCACGCGGGCGCCCAGATTGCCCGCGATAGGCTGAGGGGAAGCGTGGCGGGGGCCTGCGGGCAAGAGGGCGTTTGTGGGTAGATCGGGTATAGGGGCGTGGCTGTCGACGGTACTGGCGGCCAGTTTTGCAGTGGCGCTTGCCGGATGCGCAACAGTCTACAATTTGCCGAGCAACGTGCCGCTTGCCAACGCGCTCGCCGATAGCAATCTCGGGGCTGACATTCCACGCTATGATGACGACGTGCTGGTCGCGCTGTCCTTCTCGGGCGGCGGCACGCGGGCGGCGGCTTTCTCGTTCGGCGTGCTCAAGGAGCTCGATCGCTCTCACGGCGGCTCCGGTCAGCCGAAAACGCTGCTCGATCGCGTCGACTTCGTCTCCGGTGTATCAGGCGGTTCGATCACCGCCGCCTATTTCGGTCTGAAGAAGCGCGCCGCGCTAGACGATTTCCGCGAACGCTTCCTGTTGCGCAATGCGGAGGAGGGGCTGAGGACCAATGTCTCGCTCGGCAATATCGGCCGAGCGCTCGCCGGCGGCGTCAACAACAGCCAGCTCACCGAGTGGCTGGACCAGAACCTGTTCGACGGCGCGCGCTTCGATGCGCTGCGCGAGGACCGGCGGCCGAAGGTCTGGATCAACGCCTCCGACATCTATAACCGCACGCCCTTCGTGTTCGGAAAGACCTCCTTCGACGCGCTGTGCAGCGACATCCGCTCCTACCGTGTGTCGGAAGCGGTTGCCGCATCGGCGGCGGTGCCGCTGGCGTTCGCGCCGATCGTGCTGGAGACCTATCCCGGCGGGTGCTCGAAGCCGCTGCCGGCCTGGCTCGAACGCGTGCGGCGCGATCCGAATGCGCAGCCATTGCTGCGCTCGTTCGCCGAGGCCAATGCGCGCTACCGCGACGGCTCCATGCGCTACGTGAAGCTGCTGGACGGCGGTCTTGTCGACAATTTTGGCCTGTCCGGTCTTACCATCGGGCTGTTGGCCGCGGAGCGGCCGTACCAGCCGTTGACGGAGCGGCAGGCGGTGAAGCTCCAGCGGATCCTGTTCATGGTGGTCGATGCCGGGCGCGGCATATCCGGCGATTTCGCACAGCGCCTCGAAGGCCCGAGCGGGGCCGAGCTGGTTGCGGCAGCGGCCGACACCGCCATCGATGCCAGCGTGCGCTCGAGCTACGCGGCATTCTCCGGGCTTGCCACCGAATGGTCGGGCAAGCTGAAGCGGTGGCGGTGTGGACTGTCGGCGGCGGATCGCGCCCGCCTTGGCATCGGCGGCAACTGGCAATGCGGTGACATCCACATCTATGTCGAGCGGCTCGGCTTCGACCAGTTGGGCGAAGAGCGCGCGGGCATCCTGAACGCGATCCCGACGCGGTTCGCGCTGCCGCCGGAACAGGTCGACCTCCTGATCGCAGGCGGGGCCGACGCGCTCCGCCTGAGCAAGTCCTACCAGGCGTTTCGACGCGGGCTTTGATCGCTCAAAACCCTTTGTTTGAGCATGATCTTTTCCGGATCATGCTCTCCGGCTTGACTGGCGCGGTCGGTTGCGCGAAGCCGAAAGCAGTCCCAGATATCAATTGTCCGGAAACCGAGACCAATGAACGCACCTGTCACATCACACAAGCTCATCAAGGGCGCGACCGGCGACTGGGAGATGGTGATCGGCATGGAGATCCATGCCCAGGTCGTCTCCAATTCAAAGCTGTTCTCGGGCGCCTCGACCGCGTTCGGCGGCGAGCCGAACAGCCATGTCTCGCTGGTGGACGCTGCGATGCCGGGCATGCTCCCCGTGATCAACGAGGAATGCGTGCGGCAGGCGGTGCGCACCGGGCTTGGGCTGAACGCCAGGATCAACCTGCGCTCGGTGTTCGACCGCAAGAACTATTTCTATCCGGACTCGCCGCAGGGCTACCAGATCAGCCAGTACAAATCGCCGATCGTCGGCGAGGGCGAGGTCGAGCTCGAGCTCGAGGGCGGCCGCAGCGTCACCATCGGCATCGAGCGGCTGCACCTGGAGCAGGACGCCGGCAAGTTGCTGCACGATCAGTCGCCGACGATGTCCTATGTCGACCTCAACCGCTGCGGCGTCGCGCTGATGGAGATCGTCTCCAAGCCTGACATCCGCGATGCCGAGCAGGCCAAGGCCTACGTCGCCAAGCTGCGCTCGATCCTGCGCTATCTCGGCACCTGCGACGGCGACATGGAGAAGGGCAATCTGCGCGCCGACGTCAACGTCTCGGTGCGCCGGCCCGGCGGTCCGCTCGGCACCCGCTGCGAAATCAAGAACATGAACTCGGTCAACTTCATCGGCCAGGCGATCGAGTATGAGGCGCGGCGGCAGATCGAGATCCTCGAGGACGGCGGCACCATCGACCAGGAGACGCGGCTGTTCGATCCGGGCAAGGGCGAAACCCGCTCGATGCGCTCCAAGGAGGAGGCGCACGACTATCGTTATTTTCCCGACCCGGACCTGCTACCGCTCGAATTCAGCCAGGCGTTCGTCGACGAGCTGAAGACGACGCTGCCCGAGCTGCCGGACCAGAAGAAGGCGCGCTTCATTGCCGACTTCGCGCTGTCACCCTATGACGCCGGCGTGCTGGTGGCCGAGCGCGAGAGCGCGGAGTTCTATGAGGCGGTGCTTGCCCGCCTCGCCGACCGTGCGCGCGACGGCAAGCTCGCGGCCAACTGGGTGATCAACGAACTGTTCGGCCGCCTCAACAAGGAAGGCCGGGATATTACGGGCTCGCCCGTCTCCTCCGAGCAGCTTGCCGCGATTGTTGAGCTGATCGGCGAGGGGACGATTTCCGGCAAGATCGCCAAGGACCTGTTCGAGATCGTCTGGCAGGAAGGCGGCGATCCCCGTGCGCTGGTCGAAGCGCGCGGCATGAAGCAGGTCACCGACTTGGGTGCGATCGAGAAGGTGGTCGACGACATCGTCGCCGCCAATCCGGACAAGGTGGCGCAGGCGAAAGCGAAGCCGCAGATGATCGGCTGGTTCGTCGGACAGGTGATGAAGTCGTCCGGCGGCAAGGCCAACCCGCAGGCCGTGAACGATCTCCTGAAGGCGAAGCTCGGCCTCTGACACCTCGCGCGCGGACGCGAACGGCATCGCAGCACGCACTCTGTACGATGTGCGGAGGCGTCCGCGGCTCGCTTCTCGCGCCTTCGATCACCGCGTCGGGATCATCGCTTCACCGAATCGGCCGACCGCGATTCGTCCGGAAAGGCCGTTTCGGCGGGCGGAGATGCCGCTGGCAGGGCTTACCCACGAAATTTTTTTTGGCGCCGGAATTGGCGACTCGACGCCTGCGCGAGGTGTTCTCAGCCCGCTCGGTGAGTCTTGTCGACATGTCAGTCAGATCGCGCGCGAAGAAGCGACGATTCAAGAAATGCCTGTGGCACAGGCACTTTTTGCATTCGCGATGAGTGTCGATGTCGATCGACTCTGCATTTCCTGCATCAGTGCGTCAGCGCAACGTCGCGCGTGCGCTTGGCGCGCGCATACTTCTCGCGCCTCGTAACATCAACACTTCCTTAAGCTGGACGCTGTTTTTTTCGATGTGTTGGTGTATTCGGGATGCAGTGCATCTCGATTCCCGAGTGCACGCAGCGAAGTATAGCCATCTCATTGGAGGGCAACATGGCGAAGAAAGCGAAGAAGGCGAAGAAGGCGAAGAGCGCAGTGAAGAAGACTGCGAAGAAGACCAAGAAGGTCGCGAAGAAGAAGAAGTAACTCTCGCCCGAGAGAGGATGCCGGCGGGTTGACGCCGGCCCGTCACCCGGACCTTCGGACGATCTGCTTCCTTGAAGCGATCCACCCAGGCGGCTCCGGTTGACGAAAGAGGGTGTCGGCGAGACATCAGGTCAAACGGCTGGATCGCCTTTCCAAGAAGGGTTCGCCCTTCGAAGTCGGTCCGGCAGAAGAAACAGGTTTCTTCGTTCGGTGCGGACCACTTATCCGGCTCCGCAATTTCACAGGGCCCAAGGCCCATCGTGAGATCTGATCCTGACGTGTTCGCCGACGCCCTCGTTCCAATAGCCGGCCGTTTGGTGCCGGCTTTTTTGTTGCCTGATCTCCCCACATGACGACGGGTTGGCTTCCGCTGCCGTATGGCGGGCGGCGATACAGCCGCGTCCGGTTGGCGTTTGCGCGCGATGGTTATCGTTCCGCCAACCGCCAGGGTAAACCGAACTTCACCATCGCGCATAAGTCATTGTGCTGCAGGCACTTCTCGGATTTCGGGAACTCGCCGCACCCCGGGCGTTTACACGCCGTTCATCGCGATACTTAAACTGCTTTTCAAATTTGGCCGGCATGATCTCCCTCAACAAGCCGGCAAACGGCGTTGGGGAAGTAAGGCGTTAGATGTGGACGGGGGCCGCGCTCGGGGGAGGGCGGCCAACAATAAAAAGGGGAGCTACGAGAATGTTTCAGGGACATATCAATCTGGAGACGGCCATTCCGGTGGACGCGACCGCGATCTCGGACGTGCTGTTCGAGCGCGGCCTCTACTGGGCGAGCGGCCGTTCCGGCGTGGTCAACCTGGTCGCGGCGCACAAATGGTTCAACCTTGCCGCCCTGAAGGGCCGCACGGATGCCATGGCGATGCGGCGCGAGATCGCCGAGCAGATGACGGAAGCAGAGATCGCTGCCGCCCAGCGCGAAGCCCGCGCCTGGATGACCGCGCACTAAGGCGGTGGAAGCGCCGCCGCGATCATCCTTGGCCGCGGCGCTGATCGATCCGTCGTGACCGGCTCTGCCGCCGATCTCAGGCGTGCGCGAGATCCTTAAGGTAGGCGCAGAACATATCGGCCATGGCGTCGCCATAGGCATCGATCTCTGCGGACGAGCGAGGGGTCTCCGAAAACTGCCTGCCCACCTCGGTTAGCGTCGTTATGATCAACTCGCCGGCCAATGCGCGAGTTGCCTCTGATGCCTCGGGCAATGCCTTCCGCATGAAGGCCTGAACAATGCGCTCTCCCGACGCCATCGCTTCGCGTGCTTCGGGCGCATCGCGATAGAGTGGGGCGGCGTCATTGAGCGCCACACGCATCGCGGCTTCATCACACTCCGAGCGGAGGAAGGCGTGGACCAGGGTGCGCAGCCGTTCGCGCGGCGGTCTATGGTCGTCTTCAAGGATTCCGCGCAGCAGGTCGCTCGTCTGCCGCCATTCGTCGCTCTGAAGTCGGAAGAGGATCGCCGCCTTGTTCGGGAAGTACTGATAGAGCGACCCGATACTGACTCCGGCCTTCTCGGCGACGCGCGCCGTGGTGAAGCGCTGCGCGCCTTCCTTAGCCAAAACCTGAACAGCAGCATCCAAAATCGCGGCGACGAGCTCCGCCGAGCGCACCTGCTTGGGCTGTTTTCGTGAGGAAATTCGAGTACTTCGCCGATCGGTCATGGAGTGGCCCGGCAATGCGAATAGGAAATGCGACGAATTAGTCGTATTTCTGGTTCAGCGCAAGGACGCGCTCATTTCACACCGGAGACCTGCATGACCACACTGTCCACCACCCCGCTTGCGCCGTTGCTGGATCGCTTGTTCGAAGAGGCTGATGCGGCTTCGCCCGCGGCCAATTCTGCAGTGGGCGATCTCTCAGGCGAGGAACATTCGCGTCTGATGCGAAGCAAGACCGAATACCGCGACTTCTACCGCCGTCTGAAGGATCTTCCGCTCGCCGTCTCGCGAGAAACCGGCGCGTTGCTCTACATGCTGGCGCGAGGCTGCGGCGCGCGAACGATCGTCGAGTTCGGGACCTCGTTCGGCATCTCGACCCTGCACCTTGCCGCAGCTCTGCGCGACAATGGCGGTGGCCGCCTGATCACCAGCGAGTTCGAGCCGTCCAAGGTGGCGCGGGCCCGCGACAATCTGACCGCCGGCGGTCTCATCGACCTCGTGGATATCCGTGAAGGAGATGCCCTGCAGACGCTGAGCGTCGATCTCCCTGATACGATCGACCTGCTGCTGCTCGACGGCGCCAAGGGCCTCTATCCCGCGATACTGAGCCTGGTGGAAGGTCGCCTCAGGCCCGGTGCCTTCATTGTCGCCGACAACGCCGACTACAGCCCCGACTATTTGGCGCATGTGCGCTCGCCCGCGAACGGCTACATGTCGACGCCATTCGGTGGGGACGTCGAGCTTTCGATGCGGATCGGCTGAACGGTGTTTGGGACAATGGCGTGGATCGGGGATCTCGGGACGATCTCCGGCCGGCCAGCATAGGAGCGATCTTGCTGTGTTACCGCAGCCGCGCTTCGCGATCCATGCAAAGGTATTCAACCACTTTTGTGTGGACCGAGGCGCTGGTCGCGGCGAGCTTGAACCGGATGACGTGATGTAGTGCTTTACCCAAGCTAGCTATTTCATTTCGTAGCCGACGAGGCGGGCTTGTGAGGGCCTCGGGGGAAGCCAACGATGACCAAGCAATGGGAATATCAGGTCCGGATCAATCTCGACGACGAGCTTGCCGGGGTGGCCCGGCGCGATCCCGACAATCCGGCAATCAAGCCGCTGGCGGATATCCTCGCCAAACATCATGCGACGATGAAGTGTCAGTTCGACATCTTCGCCGACTATGTGGCCGAAGCTGAGAAGCGGGGTACCGAAAACTATCCGCTTTACGCATGGACGAAAGCGACGATCGAGGATCCCGAAAAGCAGGCGAAATACGTCAAGTTGTTCGCGCTCTACGTTGACGGCAATGAAGTCTATGCCAAGCCGCTCGCTGACGCGCTGGAATCGGACTTGCAGCCCCTGGTCAGCGGCAAGCTGATCACGCGCCTTTCCAAGCTCGATAGCAATCCGGCGAACTACCCGCAGCCGCCGGAACAATATCGGAAGTAAAAGACGCGGCGAGCCGTCACGAGGCATGTTCATGATTGCGAGGAGCTCAGCAGATCAGCAAGCGCCTGCCGGGTGGAGACGTCCAGCGCCTTCTTGACAAGCGCGAGCTGCGCGGTGCTTTCAGTGCTGGAAATCTGGCATCTGCCACAGAGCTGCGGGCGCGGATTGCTCTATCCTGACCGTGCACTGTGCAGCCGCCAGTCTTGGGCATCTGGTTATTCGTCAAAACAGTACGCAGTCACGGCCAACTTCACTTTCTGCATCACTCTATTCATACTACCGTGAAGATCTTGGGATGGAGATTTGGCAGCATGGCAAAGATCGTCTTCGGAATGAACCTGTCCTTGGACGGTTATGTCGATCACCAGGAATTTGCGCCAAGTCCCGCACTCTTTCGTCACTGGATAGAGCACGTGCGCGACCTGACCGGCAGTGTGTACGGTCGCCGCATGTACGAGGTTATGCGTTATTGGGACGAAGACCGTTCTGAGTGGAGTGCGGAGCATCATGAGTTCGCGGCGGCGTGGCGGCGCCAACCGAAGTGGGTCGTGTCGCGCTCGTTGAAGTCAGTCGGCCCCAACGCCACACTTGTCGAGGATAACATCGAGGCGGTGATACGTGGCCTGAAGGCTCGGCTTGTTGGAGAGATTACAGTTTCCGGCCCAGACCTGGCACAAAGCCTAACCGACCTTGGTCTTATCGATGAGTATCGACTCTACTTCCACCCCGTCGTGCTTGGTCGCGGCAAGCCATTCTTCGCCGGTCCCCGACCGCCGCTCCGCCTTGTTTCCACCGATCTCGTTGGCGAGGGCACGGCCAGGCTGACATACGTTCCTGCTTAGTCGCCCGACGGACTGCGCCGACACGTCAGGTCCGGCCCTCGATCCGCACGGCATTGGCGTGGAGGTCGTTGGCAATCACGCGGATGTCGTACGCCACCAGAACGGGATCGAAGGGCTCGACTGAAAATCCCTGGTCCGCGAAGTTCAGCCCTGCATCGTAGACGATCCCGCGATACCTCACGACTTACCCGTTCGTTCAACGTCTAGTCCTTGCGGGCCAGGCAGCATTTCTTGGCCTTCTTGCCGCTGCCGCAGGGGCAGGGGTCGTTGCGCCCGACATTCCGCATAGGATTTTTGACCGGCTCCATCGGCATCCAGTCGTGGACGTCGAGCGGCTCGCCGGTGAAGGGATCCTCGTCATCCCAGGATTCGTCGTGATCCCCGCAGTCGGTCAACTCCAGCGCCGCGAGGGTGTCCTCGATCAGACCAAGCCGACGTTCCGTGAAGCGTTCGATATCGTCAGGCCGCTGCTCGGCTTGACGCAAATCCTCATCGAAATTCTCTCTGCTGTACGAGAAATCCGGAACAAGGCCTGCCTTCCAGGCACCGTCGGCTAGTGGTTTGAGCTCGCGCAAGCCGAGCAGTGCGATTGACTCCAACCAGCCGGTCCAGGCCTCGTTGTCCGGTTCGGCGAGCCGGCCCTCGAAGAACCGCACCAGGAAGCCTCGCGTCTGATCGCGCTTGATCTGGCCATTCCAGGTGAGGAATGTCGCTGCGCCGAACAAGGCATCACGGACGTACTGCTCTACGGAAGCGTCGGCGATGACGCCAAAGAGCGCGTCGGCATCGCCGTCGAAAGCGCCGGCAGCAATCCGCGACAAGTCCTCGGTGACGACATCGCCAAGCAGGTCGTCCACTTCACTCTCTGGCCGGCGCAACAGGCGCAGGAGCGGCTGGAAGGCTTGAGTCTGCTGCCCGCCGCCGAGAAGATAGATTCCGCGGACCAGTAACGTCTCGTCTTTTTCCGTCAGCGGTTCTGCGCGCGCCGCACGCTCGAGCACGTCGAGCAAGGCGGGCGCGGATTCCTCTATCCTGACCGCGCACTGGGCAACCGCCAAGTCTGGCAGGCGTCGCTCGGTCGCGAGCAGGAAAAGCTGATCCTCAATCGGACCGATGTCGACCTCGCCGGAGCCGTCGCTCAGAATTGCTTCGAGTTCTTCCTTGCGCATGTGGCGTTCCCTGGAAACGATGGCGCGGGATCGTCGTTACGCGGGACAGGGGACGATGAGGCCAACGGTAACGCAACCGAAATGGCCGCCGGAGGCGGCTGGCGGAGACGGAGACCGTCGAATTTATCTGGATAAGGCATTGATTTGTAAGAAGTAATTTCGGTTCGATTTACGAAGATACCACCAATTGTTACCGTTGCAGAAACGCAACAGTCCCAACTAGTCTTAAATAATTTAAAAGATTGTGCGGGATTGATCTGGACAAAGCAAAATAAGTCGCTAACATAGCGGCCCTGCGAGCGAGATGGCACTAGCTCGGCAGCCTCAGAATACAGGGCCAAAAAGCAATGTCAAGCGGAATTTCCAAGACATGCTGCTTCTTAAGTTGACGGACGTCACCAAGGCTACGGGCCTCGGCCGTAGCACTATTTATCGGAAAATTTCCGAAGGCACTTTCCCCAAACCTCTCCAACTCGGACCCGGCTGCGTTCGCTGGGACTCGGACCATCTTCAGGCATGGCGAGATGCCTTGCCGGTGGCGGGCAACGATAACGAAGTCGGCACCCGGCATTAGCCGGGTAGCCATGAGGCACTATGACTGACGGTAAGGAACCCCGCACGGCTAAGCCCGGCACGCTGCTCTCTCAGTGGTGGACGCTGGGCGCAATAACCGCCGATAGCCGCACGGCGGGCCGGCACGCGGCCGTGGCCTGGGTAATCATTGACAGGTACATGCAGGCCAAGGGCAACGGCCGGGCCAGCATCCGCTATCTGGAGGTAGCAACCGGCCTTTCCCAACACACCATCATCAAGGCGTGCCGCGAATTGGTGGCGTGGGGGTACTTCACCCAGCACCTGGGCGGTGGAACGCGCGCTACTGAATACACCCCAAAATGGGCAGTGGTGCATCCTAGTGCTGTACCCCTGTGCAGCACTAGCGAGGAAAAACCTAGTGCTGTACCCCTGTGCAGCACTGTGCTGAACCCCTGTACAGCACTAGAGACCGCTAGTGCTGTACCCATGTGCAGCGAATCCTACTTACAAACACCGGCCGACAGGCCGGCTGTACAGGAAGTAGAAGATGGTTCTGTCGGCGCGGCTACGCCGCCCCCGGCCGGGGATGGCCTGTCGGCCACCCCGTTGGGGGAAACGCCGCCAGGTGGGTTTGAGGAGTTTTGGAACGCATATGCTCACAAGCAAAAGCGTAGAGAGGCGAAGGCGGCATGGGCTAAGCTGGACCCAGATGCAGAGCTAGCCGCCACCATCATCTCTGAGGCTGCCCGCTGGGCTGCGCACTACGCAGAGCACAACGTCGAGCCGCGGTGGCGTGTCCTGCCTCACAACTGGCTGGCCGGTGAGAACTGGCTGCAGGACTTGCCAATCATCCACACCGACACCAAGGGTGCTGCGATTGCCAAGGTGCGCGGAAGTGCGAAGGCAACCGGCAAGCCGGGCGGCAAACGCGAATTCGGTATCGGCACAAACATCAAGCGCTTCACCATCACGGCACATGAAACCGAAGGCAGCGCGTTTGCTGATTTCTTCGAGACGTTCACCTTCCAGGCCGAGGACGGGCAGGAATTCACCAAGCAGATGCACGTTTTGGCTGAAGGTAAGGACGCAGACGAGGCGCCGGACTTCTATCTTAAGATGGAGCTGGCCAAAGCAGCATTCGGCAAGGGCAGGCCGCACGGCGAATGGATTGGCCGCGTTGTCGGAGCGACTGACGCGAAAGGGTTGGCCTTTTTCAATCTCGGCCTGCCTGCCGTCGAGCCGGAATATCCCGATTGGGCTTCTGCAGAGTGGCGCGAGAAGAATCCACCACCACCCAAACCGCAACCGATGACAATCGAGCAAGCGCAGGCCGAATACGACGCGTGGTTCGAGGCCACCCAGTTGCAGGGGTGAGCTATCTTGTAAATATTTACAAGACGCGCCCCCGTTTTTCCGCGCCGGACACCATATATATTTTAGAGCTTTCCTTGACCGTTTTCGCGCTCATGGCCTAGCTTTGTCTGTCGCCGATTTAGTAACGGCGGCTCAAATCCATACTAATCATCATACGGGCCACGCTGCCCGACCGACCGCCATTTGCGGTCTACGGCACCGCACGCACGGTGTCGCCGCCAGCGCGCTCGGCGATGTAGGCGCGAAGTCCGCACCAGCGGCAATCCCCCTGAACTATCGATTAGGAGACTGCATTGATTGCAGCCAACGATAACTATTACATCATCACATCGCTGAAGCGTGAAGGCGACATTCCGACGATGAAGTCGCTGCGCTTATGGCTCACCGATTTCCACCTCAACCCGCCACAGACGGCAGTCAACGACAACAGCCCGGGCGCCACGCCCATCGAGTGGGACACCAATGTCTATGAGTACATGGCCACAGAACCGGGCGTGACCTACGTCGACATCGGGCGCCACATTGGCACGGAAGGCTCGGACAAGACCCTGGAACGGGCCGGGAAACAGGAGGTGAAGGACGTCGCTGCAATCTTTTACGAGCGCGCCGCGTAGCGTGTCGCTGCCGCTCGCTGCCGTTTGTTAAATAATGAGGGCAACAAAAAAGAGCCGGGCAATGCTCGATGAACTGAAGGCAGATATCGACGCAGCGTTCACTGGCAACCTGCGTGCAGGCACGCTGCGGCGTGTGCTGCCTGGCGGGCCTGATGGCGCTGGTGGCACGCTGCCTGGCACTGTTGAGACTTATCCATTCGAAGGCGTGAAGAGCAGTTACGGCGTTATCGAGAGCGGCATTGGTGGCATCCCGCGCGGTGATGCCAAGATTGAGGTGCTGGGCAGCAGCCTAGCAGTCGAGCCAGTGCGACTAGACATGATCAACATCGAGTCTGGTTGGTGGCTGGTGCGCGAGATCGTGCGCGACGCGGCTGGTGCTTGGTACGAGCTGCAGTGCGAAGCGGTGGCGGCGCCAACGTGATTTCTGATAATCCGAAACCGAGGAAGCGCGGGCGTCCCCGTAAGTCATTGGTCCCAATACCGAAAAAACCTCCTGCCTCAGCTACCGGCGGCCAAGTATTTCATTCACAATTACCAAAAAAATCCGGGGAAAAATCGACCGCCGAAAAGGTCATTGAGTTCCTGCAAACGCTGAAGATTCCAGAGGGACCGCTTGCCGGTCAGCCACTTCGGCTGGCTGAATTTCAGAAACGCTTCGTTCGTGGCGCGCTTGAGCCGGCCAACATGGTCGGCGTGCTGTCGATCGGCCGCGGCAATGCAAAGACCGCGCTGTCGGCCGGCATCGCCTTGGCCTGCCTCACGTCCATCATGGATTCCCAGCCGAAAAGGGAAATCATCCTTGCCGCACGTAACAGAGACCAGGCCAAAATCGCCTTCAATTTTCTTTGCGGCTTCGTCGAGAGCCTGCCCGAGGAAGAGCAAGCGCTATTCAAAATCCGTCGCGGCCAGCGTCTCGAAGTCGAGTTTAGCGGCAACGGTGGCGGCTTGGCTCGTTGTATCGCGGCCGATGGAAAAAGCGTTCTCGGCGGCGCCCCTAACCTGGCCATCCTCGACGAGCGCGCGGCTTGGGAGCGCGATAAGGGAGACTCGCTGGAAAATTCTATCTTGTCTGGTCTGGGCAAGCGAGGTGGGCGCGCGCTTATCATAAGCACGAGCGCGCCCGACGACGCGAACACGTTCTCCCGCTGGCTGGATGAACCGCCTCCCGGCACGTATGTCCAAGAACATCGCCCGCCGTTTGGCCTGCCTGCCGACGACGCGGAGTCGCTCCTGATTGCCAATCCAGGCGCTGCTGAGGGCATCGGCTCGTCATTGGAATGGCTACAGGCGCAGGCGCGACGTGCAATCGCCCGCGGCGGTTCGGCGCTCTCGTCTTTCCGTAACCTCAACCGCAATGAGCGCGTCAGCACCGAAGATCGTTCGGTCCTGGTCACGGTCGACGAATGGCTTTCCAGCGAGGTTGGCGAACTGCCGCCGCGCCGCGGACCATGCATTCTCGGTGTCGACCTGGGCGGAAGCCGCAGCATGAGCGCGGCCAGTTTCTATTGGCCTGAAACAGGCAGGCTAGAGGCTATCGGCACATTCCCGACCGTGCCTAGCCTTGCCGATCGCGGCGCTTCCGATGGTGTGTCTGGCCGCTATGTTGAAATGAAAGAGCGCGGCGAGTTGACGACGATCGGCGAAAACACAGTCCCGGCCGGGCCGTGGCTGGCTGAAATCGTCAACCGCGTGGACTGTCCAATTTCATGCATCGTCGGCGATCGATTCCGGCATGCCGAGTTTGTTGAGGCGATGCAGAAGGCGGGCCTCTCTCGCGTTCCATTTATCTGGCGCGGCTTCGGCTGGAAGGATGGCGCTGAGGACATCGAGCGCTTCCGCAAGACGCTGTTCGACGGGAATGTGAAAGCGTTGCCTTCGCTGCTTCTGCGCAGCGCTTTCGCCGATGCAATCACGCTGGTTGACCCGGCCGGCAATCACAAGCTTGCCAAGGCACGTTCGCTTGGCCGTATCGATGCTGCCGCGGCGACCATTCTTGCCGTTGCGCAGGGAGACCGCGTTCTCGCTCAGCCGGCGCGCAAAGCGCGGGCGGCTCAGTGGGCGTAGCGCATCACAGCGCGCGCTGGCGTGCCGTACGCATGCAGGCTGTTCGGCGCGACGATTGGAAATGCACCGAATGCGGCGCGCGCGGCAAACTCGAAGTTCACCATTCCGAGCCGGTGCAGGTGGCGCCGGAACGGGCTTATGACCTCGGCAATTTGAAAACGCTTTGCCGGGACTGCCACCTGCAACACACCTTGCGTGAGCGAGGTCAACTACCAAACCCGGCCCGTAAGGAATGGGCCAGTTTACTGAGAGGAACTATCGATAATGCTTGAGTCTGTTAAAATCTCCCGTCGCCAGTCGGAAATCCGTCAGGCGCTCGCGGCCCTGGTCGGCAAGAATGCGCCGAGCGAGGACGAAACCCGCAGCATGGAAACCATGGACGCGGAATATCGCAGCAACGAAACGCGCTACCGCGCTGCGCTTATTGCTGAAGACACCGAACGCCGCGAGGCTGGTGCCGAGCTGGAGACGCGCTCCGACAAGGAATATGCGGACCTGATTGGCAAGTTTGAGCTGCGGCAGGTTGCGCTGCATCTTGACGAAGGCGCGAAGATTGACGGCGCCACCGCTGAAATCGTGCAGGAGCTGCGCGGCAAGGGCGGTTATCGTGGCGTTCCGGTGCCTTATGAGGCTCTCGAAATGCGCGCTGGCGAGACCGTCGCGGCTGGCGTGCCTGACCCGATCTATACCGCGCCGATTATCGACCGCATTTTTGCGGATTCGGTTGCCGGCCGGATGGGTACCCGGTTCGTGAACATCGCGCAGGGCCAGGAAGACTACCCGATTACTTCGTCAAGCGTGACTGGCGGCTGGGCTTCGTCGGAAACCGGCGCGGTTGCCGGGCCGACCGTCTATTCGACGAGCAATCGCTCGCTCGCTCCGAATTCCAATTATGGAATTCAAATGAAAATCACTCGCAAGGCTTTGAAGCAGAGCGGCGACGCTCTCGAACAGGCCGTGCGGCGTGACATGAACGGCTGTCTCGCTGTCGGCATGGATAAGGCGGTCTTCCAGGGCGCTGGTGCCAGCGGCGAGCCGGCCGGCGTTCTGGTGGGTTCGTACGGCATCACTTCCACCGCGGTCGGTGCGGCTGCGTCGTGGGCTGCGTTCCGTGCGGCTGTCGTGCGCTTCATGACTGCCAACGCCGTGTCTTCGGCGGCGGCCGTCAATCTGCTGCTTCGTCCCGAGGTCTATAACGCAATGGACGGCACGCTGATCACCAACACCGCCGTCAGCGAGTGGGACCGCCTGGTGAAGAACATTCCGAGCCCGGTGTTTTCCTCCAACGCTCTCGCTGCTCCGACCGGCACGCCGGCCGCCAGCAAGGCGCTGCTGACTGCTACCGTCAACGGCGTGGCTCCGATCTTCGTCGGAACGTGGGGTGCTATCGACCTGATCCGCGACGTATTTTCTGACGCGGCATCGGGCGGCTTGCGGCTCACTGCACTGGCCACGATGGACGTCACCGTCTCTCGTGCCGAGCAGCTGCAGATCCTGACGGGGATTCAGTAAAAATGTTGTATGGCGCTCCGATTGGCTTTGAAATCCGCAACGAAGGCGGCGCGACGACCCTTCGGGGCGCCTTCCCCTACGGCTCGGAAACGACGCTTGGAAACGGTAAGCGTGAGCGGTTCGCCGCTCGCGCCTTCCGCTCCCGGATTGAGTCAGGCGAGAACGTGTTTCTGCTCGCTGGCCACGATCCCGAAAAACCGCTCGCCTCTACGGAGGCGGGCTCCCTTTCGCTGCGAGACGGCAACGATGCCTTGCATATCGAGGCGCGCGTTGCGCCGTCGACGAGCTGGGCACGTGATGCACTGGCCGCGCTCGCTGATGGACTAACGAAAGGCATTTCGCCGGGCTTCCGCGTGCCGACAGGTGGCGACGTGGTGACGCGTTCCGCTGGTGGATTGCTGCGCACCGTGAATTCGGCAGAGCTTTTCGAGTTATCGCTCGTCACTCGGCCCGCTTACGACGCGGCGCAGATTGCGGCGCGCTCCTGGCAACTCGCGAGCGACGAAGCACCGGACGCTGGCCTGCTTCGCGTTCTTAATAGGTGGAGGCCGTGATGGCTATTACTATCAGGCAGGCCGAAGGCGTGCCTGCATCCTATCCCGCCGCGCCGGATGGCCTTTCTACGGCTGCTGCCGCGCTGGATCCTGTGATGGTGTGGCAGCGTATCGAAAGTTACATCGCGCACCGTTACAGCGAGCGGGATATCGAATGGATCGTTGACGGCCCGGGCGAGTGGCATGCTCCATTGGTGCCGGCAACGATCTCTACGGTTGAGGTATGGTCAAGCGCCGACGAATGGGAGGCAGTAACGCTTAAGCCGTCGCCGCTCGGCGGGTATTGGCTGCCGTGCACCGGGCCTTATCGGTTCACCGGCACGGTGGGCGGCGGCAGCGTTCCCGCCAGCGTCGACGCGGCCTGGGCGCGTTTTGCGGAGTACGCTGCGGCCAAACCCGGCACGCCTGGCGCAACGTTGGAGCTAACCCGAGCCGGTAGCGTCGAGACGAGGAAACAACGCAGCGAGAGTTGGATGGCTGCAGCGATTCAGAACAGCGGCGCGGCGGATTTGTTGCGCGCCTTTAGGAGAGTCTAAGTGGGTATTTTTGATTGGTTTCGCCGCACTGAAAAGCGCTCGGCGGCTTCCGGCTTTACTGCCGAGATTATGCAGGCGCGTGAGGCATACATTAGTGGCCGGCGCGGCATCGCTGAGTTGACGGGCACGGCGCAGTCTTGCGTCAGCTTGTGGGAGGGTGGCTTCAGCATGGCTGCCGTCGACGGCACCGATATGCTTGACCGTCAGACTATGGCGCTTATCGGCCGCTCGCTGGCAGTGCGCGGCGAATCCGTGATGCTAATTCGGGACCGGCTGATCCCTTGCTCAGACTGGGACTTGCGAACCCGTGACGGCCAGCCGGTGGCCTATCGCGTTAGCATTCCTGAGGCTGGCGGTGGCACCACGCAAACCGCCCTTGCCGGTGAGGTGCTGCACGTTCGCATTGGCTGTGATCCAGCCGCGCCGTATTACGGCACCGCGCCGCTCAAACGCTCCAGCTTGAGCGCTGGCATGTTGAACGCGGTGGAGTCCGCGCTCGGCGAGGTGTTCGAGCTTGCGCCGTTGGGATCCGCGATCGTTCCGATGCCGGAACAGCCGGAGACCGAAAACAACGCGCTGGCGCGGTCTTTCAGAGGCCAGCGAGGCCGCGTGCTGTTGCGCGAAAGCGTGGCGGTCACGGCTGCAGGCGGTCCGGCACCAGCCGTTGATTGGCGCCCGTCGTCGCTGAGTCCCGAGCTAGATAAGTCGATGGCCGTGGAATCGCTCACGGCGGCCAGGGAGGCGGTCTCACAGGCGTTCGGTGTCTTGCCAGCCTTGTGGGCAAATAACGCACAGGGACCGCTTGTCCGCGAGGCGCAGCGGCATTTGGCGCAGTGGACGCTGCAGCCGATAGGCGAATTGCTTGCCGAGGAGGCCAGCCGCAAGCTGGGCGGTGATGTCGGCATCGACGTCATGGGACCAACGCAAGCGTTTGACGCTGGCGGCTCGGCCCGCGCCTTCGCCACGCTCGTTCAAGGTTTGGCGATGGCGAAAGAGGCGGGCGTTGACGCGTCGGCTGCGCTTGCGATGCTGGATTGGGCCAAGCCGCGCGAGCAATAATCAGCCCGGCTACCTTCTGGGACCAACCAACAGTTCTGCAGCAGGGCGAGCGCCTTCTAGGATTAGATCGGCCCACTCCTGCTGCAGCACCTTGCGGCGTTCCAGATGCAGCGCCCGGTTGTATGCGCCCTCCACCTTGTCTTTCGGCACGTGCGCGAGCATCAGATCGATAATCGGCTTATCGGCTGGGAAGCGTTCGTTCATGATGCTGGAAAATGTCGCACGCCAACCGTGAGGGACGTGGCGCTGGTGATACCCGGCTCGGTTGAGAAGATACCCCATAGCGTTTTCCGACATCGGCCTGTGTGCATGGCGCTGGTTCGGGAAGGCGAGGGGACCGCGCCCTGTCATTGTTCGCAGTGCCTCGATCGCCTCTGTCGCCTGTCGAGACAGCGGCACTAGGTGGTTGCGAGCTTGATCGTCCTTCAGATGTTTGCGCATCTTCATGCGCGGCGCGGGGATATCCCAGATATCGACGCCAGCCGGCCATTCCGACCACGGCGTCGTGGCGATTACGCCCGGGCGAACGTAGGTCAAGGCCAGGATGCGCAGTGCGAGCTTGGTGACTGGGTGGCAGTGCTCAGCCTCGGCTTTCTGGAGCATCTCGCGGGCTTGGCCCAAATCGGTGATGGCGGGTTGCTTGCCCTTGCGCATTGGCGCCATAGCCTTCGCCACCATGGCGGCTGGATCCGTTTCGGCGCGGCCGGTTGAGATCGCGTAGACGAAAATGCCGGACATGCGTTGCCGAATGCGTCGTGCGGTTTCCTTCGCGGTTTCTTCCACGCCGCGCAGAATGCCCAGCACGGCCGGGACGGTGATCTCGGTTATCGGCACATCGCCGAGCACAGGGAAGACCTCGCGCTCTAGGCTGGTGATGACGTCATCGGCGTGTCGGTCGACCCATTGATGCTTTTGCAGTTCGAACCATTCGCGGGCGATTGCTTCGAACGTGTTCGCATTGGATGCCACTCCAGCCAGCTTGCGCAGGCGCTTGGCAACCGCTGGGTCGCGTCCCTCGCGAAGAACGGCCTTTGCAGCGTCGCGAGCCGTACGCGCATCAGCGAGGCTCACAGCGTCGTACGGGCCTATGCTGAGGAGCTTCTCCCTGCCTTCGAAGCGGTATCGAAATCGCCAGAGCTTGCCACCAGCGGGAGTGACGAACAGAAACAACCCGCCGCCATCGGCGAGCTTGAACGCCTTGGCGCCCGGTTTGAGCTTGCGTATCGCGGTGTCGGTCAGCATGAAATACCCCCAATCCAGGTTCCCCGTACCCGCAATATACCCGCAAAATCGTCGGCTTGGATGGGACATACGTCGGATAGGTTGGGACACCATAACGGCGTAACCAACGGTTCCGTAAGCGTTTTTTTGTGCGGTTGGGATTGGCTGGGAAAGGGAACTGGCGGAGACGGAGGGATTCGAACCCTCGATAGGCCTTTACAAGCCTATAACGGTTTAGCAAACCGCCGCCTTCAGCCACTCGGCCACGTCTCCGGCAGCGCCGATATGCACGACGCGCGGGCGAGCCGCAAGCGGCAGATTGAGGGGACACCGGACTGTGCGTCGGCCTTGGCGCCCCGAGGCCCGATTACGCTGTGGATAACATCTGACGTTTAACACGCGACTCGATCGGACAGTATCGATCTTGAAAGCGGCGTTTCGCAATAATTATAGTTATTTCAATGAGTTATAGTAAGGGCGGCTTGCCAAGAGATGGGGCAGGCCGTCACCGCCGGCGTTCGCGGCGCTGAATCCTAACATTGCCGGTGTCGAGGGATCACGCGGACTGTCAGGCGGTTGAAAGCCCCAGGGTTCCCTGTTCCGGCAATTTTGTCTCGGCGCCTATGGCTTGCAGCCCGGGCTCAGACGATCTCGCCCTTCTTCGTCCTCGCAAATGGCGCTCCGAACCAGCAACACGCCGGGGAGTTCAAATCAGGACGAAAAGAGGGGGCAATGCTCGATAGGGATCGACAAGCCGAACTGAAAGGCGGCGCCCAGCGAAGAAGGGAATGCCAGATGGGCCGCTTTCTCGCGATTTTGGTTTTTGGCGTGGCCATGCCGACGGAGGTGTGGGCGAAGTGCGAGTGTCAGTGCGTCAACGGGCGGATGCAGCCGATCTGCACAAATCCCGGCGAGCTTCTTCCGCCAAATTGTCCAATGACGGCATGCCCGATGACGGGGCCAACGATCGTGCCGATCCAACCTCCGCAACCGCCACCGCCGGGGACTTCCGCGTGTTCGCAACAGCAGGGACGCCGCGTCTGTCGTTAAGCGCGCTGCGCGTGACCCGACCGGCAACCTGTCCCGCCATTCGCCACTCGCTATTCGCCTATTCGACGCTGGCGCCGCGGTGGAGGTCGGCCTCGATCTGCAGCCGCGTGCCGCCGCCGAACCGGGCGCGATAGACCTGCAGGTTCTCCATGATCCGTTGCACATAGTTGCGCGTCTCGGAGAATGGAATCAGCTCGACCCAGTCGACCGCGTCGACCTTGGGATCGCGCGGGTCACCGTAGCGATCGATCCATTTCTTCACGCTGCCGCGGCCGGCATTGTAGGCCGCGAAGGCGAGGATGTAGGAGCCGCGATAGTCCTCGAGCAACCCGCCGAGCTCGGCGGCGCCAAGCGCGGCGTTGTAGACCGAGTCGGTCTTCATCCGGTTCAGATCAAACGCGACGCCGGCGCGCTTGCAGACATAGCGCCCCGCATCCGGCGTGACTTGCATCAGGCCATAGGCCTGCGCCGGCGAAACCACGGCCGGATTGAATGCGCTCTCCTGTCGCGCGATCGCATAGACGACGCTTCGCTCGACTTCGGGTCCGATCGACCTGAAGGACGGAATCCCGTTGATGGGATAGGCGTAGAAATCGAACGGCAGACCACGGTTGAGCGCGGCCTTGCCCATCAACAGCATCCCGCGGGCGTCGCTATAGCGCGCCGTCAGCTCGCCGAGCCCGACCAGTGCGTCGGGATCGCCGTTTTCACCCATGTCGGCGAGCAGGGGAACCGCGAACTCGCGCGCGTCGACTTCATAGAGCAATTGCGCCGCGCGCACGATTTCCAATCGCTCGACGCCGCGGCCGCGTGCGCCCGGGACGCCGTTCAGCTCGATCTGCGGTAAGCCGAGCTTGGCCCGCGCGAGCTGGCCGTAATAGCTGGTCGATTGCTCGGCCGCGCGTAGATAGGCCGCGCGCGCCTCCTGGTTGCGACCGGCGGCCTCGGCGGCGCGGCCTTGCCAATAGCCGGCACGCGCCAGCGCGGTTGGATTGACGCTGCCAACGCCGATGCGGGCAAAGTGCTGCGCGGCGAGCCCGGGATCCCTGAGGAAGCGCAGCGCGATCCAGCCGGCGGTGAACTCCTGCTCGGTCTTGTAGATGTCGCGGGCGGGTAGCGCCGCATCGCGCGCGATCAGATAGGCGGAGCGGTTCTCGCCGACGTCGATCATCTTGCGCGCCAGCAGGCGCCGCTCGATCCACCATTCGTCGACATTGAACAGCCTCGCCGGATCCTTCGGCGCGCTCAACATCACCTGCGCCGCTTCCGCGAATTTCTCCTCGCGACGGAGCAACTGGATCCGGGCGAAGAGATAGCCGGTGTCGCCGTGCAGTTCGCGCGGCACCGCCTCCAGCAGCGCCCGCAGGTTGGATGCTTTCTTGTTGGCGGCGATCCGTGCCTTGGCGAGCGCGAGATAGCCCGAGCCCAGCCGCTTGGCCGCCCGCAGGCCAGCAGCCTCCTGCTCGGTGCCGTAGAGCATGGTGTCCATGCGCGCCTTGTGATCACCGGCGGTGAGCAGCGGGCCGAACATGTCCAGCGCGGTGGTCTCGGTGTCCTCGCTCATGGGATCGCTGCGCCAGGCTTCGCGCACCAGCCGCTCGGCGTTGGCGCGGTCGCCGCGCGCGAGCATCGCCTTGGCCAGTGCGAGCCGGCCCTTGGCGGACAAGGGCGACTCGTTTTCGAACCACGCCCAGACTGCTGCATCTTCGCGGCGGTCGTCCCACAGCGCGGCCTCGAGGCGGCGGCGCAGGAAGGTCTGCGAGGGCCAGCTCGGATTGGCCGAGATGAAGGCGCGGTAGCGCTCGACCGAGGCGCCGTTGTTTTCGCTGCGCAGGATCAGCCACTCGGCGAGCTTTCGGGCGACGGGATCGGAGATCGTCGCCGCGACCTCGGTCGCATCGCCGGACTTCTGCTTGCGGACGAGCTCGATGACATTCTCGAGCGCGTCCTTGTCGCTCTGGGAGGTCGATGAGGTCGCGGCCACGGCGGCCGGCACCGTCGGCTTGATCCGGGCCGGCGCCGCATGCTGGCGCGTGGCTGGCGCCAGATGGGGCGGGGGCGGAGCAGGCGTGTTGGACGATGCAGCTTTGGGAGGGGCGGTATTCTTGGCGGCGGCGGCGGTCGCGGGCGCGGTGATGGCAGGCGTGGTTTTCGGAACCGCGCTGCGCGCGATCGGCCGTGGTTTCGGCAAGGGAACATTTGGACCGGCCGCGGCTTCTGCCATCGCGGCCAAGGCGAACGCCAGCACCAGCGATGTTGCCAAGGCGGTCGATCGCAATGCGGCTGCGCGGGGGGAAGGGGTCACGGCTTTCCTCTGCGGCGGCGAATCATCTGATCGCTGAGGCCTTAGCTGTATTTGATTGAATATGTAGACAAATTGCTAAAAGTGTCGCGGGAAGCGAATATTTGCGCCATGACAGCGGCAAAATCGCGGCTCGCAATGGGAGGGGGACTGCGGCCCTTTCGCCTCGCCGCCGGACCCGATATGAATCGGCCTTTCTGACCCGCGCGCCGCAACCCTTAAGTGTTTGGAGGAAGTCCATGGCAGCCAAGACAAAATTTCGCGGCTCGTTCACCGCTTTGGTGACGCCATTCAAGAACGGTTCCGTGGACGAGGCGGCCTTTCGCGGCCTCGTGAACTGGCAGATCGGCGAGGGCACCAACGGCCTGGTTCCGGTCGGAACCACGGGCGAGAGCCCGACGCTCAGCCATGACGAGCACAAGCGCGTGGTCGAATGGTGTGTGCATGAGGCCAAGGGCAGGGTGCCGGTGATCGCGGGCGCCGGTTCCAATTCGACCAAGGAGGCAATCGAGCTGTCGGAGCACGCCGAGCAGGCCGGCGCCGACGCCGTATTGGTCGTCACCCCCTATTACAACAAGCCGACCCAGGAAGGGCTCTACCAGCACTTCAAGGCGATCAACGATGCGATTGGAATACCGATCATTATCTACAATATCCCGCCACGCTCGGTGATCGACATGTCGGTCGATACGATGACGCGCCTGTGGGAATTGAAGAACATTGCCGGCGTCAAAGACGCCACCGCGAGCATGGTGCGGGTGTCGCAGCAGCGGGCGGCGATGGGCGAGGATTTCAATCAGCTCTCGGGCGAAGACGCGACCGTGCTCGGCTACATGGCCCATGGCGGCCATGGTTGCATCTCCGTGACCTCTAATGTGGCGCCGCGGCTGTGCGCCGAGTTCCACGCCGCCTGGCAGAAGGGCGACGTCGCGACCGCGCTGAAGGTGCACGACAAGTTGATGCCGCTGCACACCAACCTGTTCATCGAGAGCAATCCCGGGCCGGTGAAATACGCGATGTCGTTGCTCGGCAAGCTGGAGGAGCGGCTGCGGCTGCCGATGGTGCCGGTGTCGGAATCCACGCGCGTGGCGGTGCGCAGCGCCATGGTGCACGCCGGCCTCATCAACTAAAGCCGGACGGGTTGCGCCAATGACTGGTCCGGTTGGCCAGGCGAGGAGAAGGGGCTTCGCATGCTGAAGGAGTTCCAAGAGTTCGCAATGAAGGGCAATGTCGTTGACCTTGCGGTCGGCGTCATCATCGGCGCGGCCTTCGGCGCCATCGTGAACTCCCTGGTCGGCGACGTCATCATGCCGATCATCGGCGCCATCACCGGCGGGCTCGACTTCTCAAACTACTTCACGCCGTTGGCGAAGTCGGTCACTGCCAACAATCTCGCTGACGCCAAGAAGCAAGGTGCCGTATTGGCTTGGGGCAGTTTCCTGACGCTGACCCTGAATTTCCTGATCGTCGCCTTCGTGCTGTTCATCGTGATCCGGCTCATGAACCAGTTGAAGCGCAAGCAGGAAACGGCGCCAGCGCCGCCGAAATTGACCCGTCAGGAAGAACTGCTCACCGAAATTCGCGATCTCCTCAAGAAATCCTGACGTGGCCGAGAAAAACGAACGTCCGATCAAAGTCGTCGCCGAGAACCGCAAGGCGCGCTTCAACTATGCGATCGAGGACACCATCGAGGCGGGCATTGCACTGACCGGCACCGAGGTGAAGTCGATCCGCGGCGGCAAGAGCACGATCGCGGAGTCCTATGCGGATTCCAAGAACGGCGAGATATGGCTGATCAACGCCAATATCCCGGAATACCTGCAGGCCAACCGCTTCAATCACGAGCCGAAGCGCCCGCGCAAATTGCTGCTTCACAAGAAGCAGATCAGCAAGTTGATGGGCGCGGTCGACCGCGAGGGCATGACGCTGATCCCGCTCAAGCTCTATTTCAACGAGCGCGGTCGCGCCAAGCTGTTGCTCGCGGTCGCCAAGGGCAAGAAGCTGCACGACAAGCGCGAGAGCGAAAAGAAGCGTGACTGGGGCCGCGAGAAGGGCCGCCTGCTGCGCGCGCGGGGCTAGTAATTGTAGGATGGGTAGAGCAGCGAAACGCATCATTGCGCCAGCCTGCAGCGAAGTTGATGGGTTTCGCTGCGCTCTACCCATCCTACAAAGGGTGCAACGATGAACCAGAAGAACCTGCTCGAAGTCGACTGGAGCAAGATTCCCGCGCCGACCGATGATGGTGGCGCCGCGCATCTGAAGGGCATGGCGATCCCGCCGGTCAGCCTGATGGCGACTGACGATACGTCAGTGTCGCTGTCTTCGCTGAAGGGGCGCACCGTGGTGTTCGCCTATCCGCGCACCGGCGAGCCCGGCAAGATCGCGCTGGTCGACGACTGGGACATGATCCCGGGCGCGCGCGGCTGCACGCCGCAGACCTGCGCCTTCCGCGACCTGTTCGCCGAGCTCAAGGCCGCCGACGCTGCCCACGTGTTCGGCCTGTCGACGCAGAGCAACGAATACCAGACGGAAATGGCGTCACGCCTGCATCTGCCGTTTCCGGTGCTCTCGGACGAGACGCTCGAGTTGACGCACGCGCTCAAACTGCCGACCATGGAGGTGGCGGGGCTGACGCTGATCAAGCGGCTGGCGCTGATCATCGACGACGGGCGTATCACCCACGTCTTCTATCCGGTGTTCCCGCCCGACCGGAACGCCGGCGACGTCCTGGAATGGCTGCGGGAAAATCCGGTAGCGGGCTAGCCCAGATCCTTCCGCACCTGCGCAAAGACATCGCGGAACATCTTCGGCGTGAGCACGCCGGTATTCGTATTGTAGCGCGAGCAGTGATAGCTGTCGTAGAGGCGGATGTTGCCGGCCTCGTGCACCGCGGCGTGCGTAAAGGGCGCAGCGGCATTGCGCAGGCCGAGCGCCTTCACCGTCGATTCATGCGCGATGCGGCCGAGCAGGACGATGGCGCGCAGCCTGGGCATGGTCGCGATGGTCCCTGCCAGGAACTTTCGGCAAGTGTTGATCTCGATCGGCAACGGCTTGTTCTGTGGCGGCACGCAGCGCACGGCGTTGCTGATCCGGCAATCGACCAGCCGCAAGCCGTCGTCGGGCCGTGCCTCGTAGACGCCCTCGGCAAAGCCGAACTCCAGCAGCGTGGCGTAGAGCAGGTCACCGGCATAGTCGCCGGTGAAAGGACGCCCCGTGCGGTTGGCGCCCTGCAGGCCCGGCGCCAGCCCTACGATCAGCAGCCGCGCCTCGGCATCGCCGAAGGAGTCCACCGGCGAATTGAACCAGCCCGGCTGCTTCGCGCGCGCCTCGGCGCGAAACTCGGCGAGCCGCGGACAGAGCGGGCAGTTGCGGTCGGGTTCGGTGGAGGCGGGAAGGAGGCTAGTCGTCGAAATCGTCGTCATCGGCCCGGGGCGCCGTGGTCGTGGCGCGCTGCAGGAATTGCGGCGCGTGGTGGCGAGACTCGCCGCGCTCGCGCGGGGCCGGCCGCTCGGACGGGTCGCGGCCGAGCTTGGATTGCAGTTCCACCAGGTCGGTGAAGACGTCGGCCTGGCGGCGGAGTTCGTCGGCAATCATCGGCGGCTGGCTTGCGATGGTCGAGACTACGGTTACCCGGACGCCGCGCCGCTGCACAGCCTCGACGAGCGAGCGGAAATCGCCGTCGCCGGAGAACAGCACCATCTGGTCGATATGTTCGGCGAGTTCCATTGCATCGACCGCGAGCTCGATGTCCATGTTGCCCTTCACCTTGCGGCGGCCGCTGGCGTCGATGAACTCCTTCGTGGCCTTGGTGACGACGGTGTAGCCGTTGTAGTCGAGCCAGTCGATCAGCGGCCGGATGGATGAATACTCCTGATCCTCGATGATCGCCGTGTAGTAGAACGCGCGGAGCAGGGTGCCGCGGCTCTGGAATTCCTTCAGGAGGCGCTTGTAGTCGATGTCGAACCCGAGCGTCTTGGCGGTTGCATACAGATTGGCTCCATCGATAAAGAGCGCGATCTTGTTGGAAACGGGTGACGACATCAAAGTTTCTCGCCTTTTGTTAGCTTCTCGGCGCAGCGGCGACGAGCCGCGCACCTTAATTCTGCGTTGCAGCCTAAAGTCCGGTGAATCTTCCCCCAACGACAGTCACCATCGCAATTATGGTGAGGCGAGGGCGAAATACCTACACTTTTGACGATGCAATGAAGTGAGTTACTTGTCCACAACGGCGTCCCGCCGCGTTACGGACGCTCCGGCCTTCTGGCCCCGTCACGGGTTAGCAGAGGTTTGGGCGAAGGCAAATCACAAATTTAATGTTGCGAAACCCCGCCTCGCCCTATAACTAACGCACAATAATCAGCAAATTCTGTCCCACTTAACGGAGCGACAGCATATGGCGCGCGTCACCGTCGAAGATTGCATTGATAAGGTCGACAACCGGTTCGATCTGGTCCTGTTGGCTGCCCATCGCGCTCGGATGATTTCCTCGGGATCACAACTCACGGTTGATCGAGACAACGACAAGAACCCGGTGGTATCGCTCCGCGAGATCGCCGACCAGACCATTTCCCCGGAGGACCTGCGCGAGGAACTGGTGCACTCGCTGCAGAAGTTCGTCGAGGTCGACGAGCCGGAGCCCGACACCGTGCCGCTGATCGGTTCGGCCGGTGCCAGCGTCGATGCCGACGACACCGAAGTGGCGATGGAGCGGATGACCGAGGAAGAGCTGCTGAAGGGCCTCGAGGGCCTCGCGCCGCCGGAGGAGCAGCCCGAAGAGGACGAATAGGTCCTCGCGGCGGCCCAACACGGTTGAACTGGCTGAAGGCCCGGGCACTGCCCGGGCCTTTGCGTTTGTTGACATTCTGGTCGCGAGATGCGTCCCTGAAGCCTTGACGGAAATTGAACGATTTTCGGTTCGAACAGGCTAAAGCTTGGTTCGAAATCGCACTAGACTAGAGGCGCGAGCCGCGGTCGGCTCGCGAGTTGAGGCAGTCATTCCATGGCGTATTGGCGCCGCACACCCCGCCAGATGCAGGCAGCGACCGATGCGGTCGCCGTCGCGCCTGACTCCGCGGTGGTGCAGAAGCCGCTCAAGCCGCGCGCCCGCATGATGCGGCAGTACGACCTGGTCGAGCGCGTCCGCTCCTACAATCCCGATACCAACGAAGACCTTTTGAACCGCGCCTATGTCTACGCCATGAAGGCGCATGGCACCCAGACCCGGGCGTCGGGCGATCCCTATTTCTCGCACCCGCTCGAAGTGGCGGCGATCCTGACCGGCCTCAAGCTCGACGACGCCACCATCGTCGCGGCGCTGCTGCACGACACCATCGAGGATACCGAGGCGACGCGGGCCGAGATCGACCAGGTGTTCGGCCACGAGATCGGCGCGCTGGTGGAGGGGCTGACCAAGTTGAAGCGGCTCGAGCTCGTCTCGCGCGAGGCCAAGCAGGCGGAGAACCTGCGCAAGCTCCTGCTCGCGATCGCCGATGACGTCCGCGTGCTCTTGATCAAGCTCGCCGACCGCCTGCACAACATGCGTACACTGGAGTTCGTGCCGCCGGCCTCACGCCGCCGCATCGCCGAGGAGACGCTGGATATCTACGCGCCGCTCGCCGGCCGCATGGGTATGCAGGAGATGCGAGAGGAACTCGAGGACCTCTCGTTCCACGTGCTCGATCCGGAAGCTTATGCGGTGGTCAAGCATCGGCTGGATGCGCTCGCCGAGCGTAACCGCAATCTGATCGGCGAGATCGAAAGCCAGCTTTCGAAGAACCTGCAGAAGAACGGCCTCAGCGCACGCGTCTACGGCCGGCGCAAGCAGCCGTTTTCGATCTGGACCAAGATGGAGCGCAAGTCGGTCGGCTTCGAGCAATTGTCCGATATCTACGGCTTTCGGATCGTGCTTGCCGACGTCGAGGCCTGCTACCGCGCGCTCGGCGTCGTGCATACGACCTGGCCGGTCGTGCCCGGGCGTTTCAAGGACTACATCTCGACGCCCAAGCAGAACGACTACCGTTCGATTCACACCACCGTGATCGGCCCCGGCAAGCAGCGCGTCGAGCTGCAGATCCGCACCGAGGAGATGAACCAGATCGCCGAATTCGGCATCGCGGCGCATGCATTCTACAAGGAGGGCACGGGCTCGCCGACCGAGCGGCTGAAGCACGAGTCCAACGCCTTTGCCTGGCTGCGTCACACCATAGGCATTCTCTCCGAGAGCGCCAATCCGGAAGAGTTCCTGGAGCACACCAAGCTGGAGCTGTTTCACGATCAGGTGTTCTGCTTCACGCCGAAGGGCAAGCTGATCGCGTTGCCGCGCAACGCCAATGTGATCGACTTCGCCTATGCCGTTCACACCGATGTTGGCAACAGCGCGGTCGGCTGCAAGATCAATGGGAAGTTTGCGCCGCTGTCCTCCGAGCTGCAGAACGGCGACGAAGTGGAGGTCCTGACCTCGAAGGCGCAGTCGGCGCCGCCGTCGGCCTGGGAAGCGCTCGCGGTCACTGGCAAGGCGCGCGCCGCGATCCGGCGCGCCACCCGCGCCGCGGTGCGCGACCAATATGCCGGGCTGGGCCGCCGCATCATCGACCGCCTGTTCGCCCGCGCCAAGATCGAATACGCCGACGACAAGCTGAAAGGCGCATTGCCGCGGCTGGCGCGCACCTCGATCGAGGACGTCCTGGTTTCCGTCGGCCGTGGCGAACTGAAAGCCTCCGACGTCGCGCGCGCGATGTATCCGGACTACAAGGAAGAGCGGCTGGTGCGCTACGGCACCAAGAAGGCGCTTGCCGCCAAGGCGCAGACGCCGCCGCATCCGGCCCGCGCAGCTTCGGTGATCCCGGTGCGCGGCATCAATTCCGAATTGCCGGTCAAGTTTGCGCCGAACGGCGGCGCGGTGCCGGGCGACCGCATCGTCGGCATCGTGACGCCGGGCGAGGGGATCACGATCTATCCGATCCAGTCACCGGCCCTGAAGGATTTCGAGGACGAGCCCGAGCGCTGGCTCGATGTGCGCTGGGACATCGACGAGACCATGCCGCAGCGTTTCCCGGCGCGGATCCTGGTCCACAACGTCAACGAGCCCGGCAGCCTCGCGCAGATCGCGACCGTGATCGCCGAGCATGACGGCAACATCGACAACATCCACATGTCGCGGCGCTCGCCTGACTTCACCGAGCTGACCATCGACCTCGAGGTCTATGACCTCAAGCATTTGAGCGCTATTCTCGCCCAGTTGCGCGCGAAGGCCGTGGTCGCACGGGTCGAGCGCGTGAATGGGTAGGTCATCGTCATTGCAGGGCTTGACCCGGCAATCCCATCTTTTCAAGAAGATGGATGCGCGGGTCGAGCCCGCGCATGACAGTCTAGGTTTCTGGCAGCGAGTTACATCATGCCTGTTCCGCCGCTCCGCCTTGGGGTCAATGTCGATCACGTCGCGACGCTGCGCAATGCGCGGGGCGGGGCGCGGCCCGATCCGGTACGCGCGGCGCTCTTGGCCATCGAGGCCGGCGCCGACGGGATCACCGCACATTTGCGCGAGGACCGGCGCCACATCCGCGACGAGGACATGGCACGGCTGAAGGCGCAGATATCAAAGCCCCTGAATTTCGAGATGGCGGCGACCGACGACATGCTGCGCATTTCACTCGCCACCAAGCCGCATGCCGTGTGCCTGGTGCCGGAACGGCGGCAGGAGCTTACCACCGAGGGCGGGCTGGACGTCGTCGGCCAGCACAATGCCCTGGCCCCGTTCATCGCGCGGCTCAGCGACGCCGGCATCCGGGTGTCGCTGTTCATCGCCGCCGACCCGAGGCAGATCGAGATGGCGGCGAAGTTGAAGGCGCCGGTGATCGAGATCCACACCGGCGGCTGGTGCGATGCTGTCGTGGACGGTCATCGGGAAAAAGCGGAAGCCGAATGGCGGCGCATTGTCGAAGGCGCCAAGCTGGCGCAGGCGGCCGGGCTTGAGGTCCATGCCGGCCACGGGCTCGACTATGACACCGCCGAGACGATTTCGGCGCTGCCCGAGATCAGGGAACTCAATATCGGCTACTTCATGATCGGCGAGGCGATCCTGGTCGGCTTGAAGGAGACCGTCCGCGCCATGCGCGCGGCGATGGACCGTGGCCGGAAGGCGATCGAGGGTGCGGGCGCGGCATGATCCTTGGCATCGGCTCCGACCTGATCGACATCACCCGGATCGCCAAGGTGATCGAGCGCCATGGCGATCGTTTCCTCGATCGCATCTTCACCGACGTCGAGCGCGCCAAGGCGCTGCGCCGCGCCAACAGCGAGAAGATGGTGGTCGCGACCTATGCCAAGCGTTTCGCCGCCAAGGAGGCCTGTGCCAAGGCGCTCGGCACCGGGATCATGCGCGGTGTCTGGTGGCGCGATATGGGCGTGGTGAACCTGCCCGGAGGGCGTCCGACCATGCGGTTGACCGGCGGGGCACTGGAGCGGCTCAGGCAAATCACCCCTGATGGCCTCGAGGCGCAGATCGACCTTTCGATCACCGACGACTGGCCGCTCGCGCAGGCCTTCGTCATAATTTCGGCGGTCGCACCGGCCAAACCTTGAGGTCGGTGGACGGTGCGGCGCTCCGGAATCGGGTAAAACTAAAAAATCATTGATTTTTCAATTGATTATGAAGTTTTAACGCGGCGCTTGATTGCGCGCCCCGTAACAACCGTCTAAAACGCCGCAGGGTAAACCGAGCCAGGGCAAATTCGGGTTCGCGCCGGGACTTGCTCTCTACACCAGACGTAGGAACCATCTTCGTGACGCGAGCGCGGAAAACGCGATTCGCGTGAGGAGCGCGTTCTGCCACCGCGCAGTTAAGGCAGTTGCGGGAATTGGGAAAGCGATGAGCGTGACCACAGGGACGAAATCCGAAAGCGGCCTAGGCGAGACAGTCCGGGTCGTCATCCATGCGCTTATCATCGCGCTCGTGATCCGTACCTTCCTGTTCCAGCCCTTCAACATCCCGTCCGGCTCGATGAAGGCCACGCTGCTGGTCGGCGACTACCTGTTCGTGTCGAAATATTCCTACGGCTACAGCCACTACTCGATCCCGCTTTCGCCGCCCTTGTTTTCCGGCCGCATCTTCGGCTCGGAGCCGAACCGCGGCGACATCGTCGTCTTCCGCCTGCCGAAGGATGATTCGACCGATTACATCAAGCGCGTGATCGGGCTGCCCGGCGACCGCATCCAGATGAAGGAGGGGCTGCTCTACATCAACGACGCCCCGGTCAAGCGCGAGCGGCTCAGCGATTTCATCGGCGAAGACCCCTGCGGATCCGACGCGACCGCACGCGTCAAGCGCTGGAAGGAGACGCTGCCCAACGGCGTCAGCTATGAGACGCTGGATTGCGTCGACAATGGCTTCTACGACAACACCAATGTCTACACCGTGCCGGCCGGCCACTTCTTCATGATGGGAGACAATCGCGACAATTCGACCGACAGCCGCGTGCTGTCGGCGGTGGGTTACGTGCCGTTCGAGAACCTCGTTGGCCGCGCGCAGATGATCTTCTTCTCGATCGGCGAGGGCGAGCACGCCTGGATGTTCTGGCGTTGGCCGACCGCGGTGCGCTGGAATCGCCTATTCACCATTGTGCGATGAAAGACGATACGCCTGTCATTCAGAGTCTTCCGACTGCCGGCGAGCCGAGCGAGCAGCCCGACGCGGTCGGCACCGCTGCGCCGAAGAAGAAGCGCAGCAAGGCCAGCAAGGCGGCCGCCGAGAAGGAGGCGGTTGCTGCAACCGAGGCGCGCATTGGCTACAAGTTCTCGGATCCGGCGCTATTGATGACGGCGTTCACGCATGTCTCCGCGCTGAAGCCGGCTACCCGCCACCGCGCCGACAGCTATCAGCGGCTTGAGTTCCTCGGCGACCATGTGCTCGGATTGATCATCTCCGACATGCTCTATCGCGCCCATCCGCGCGCGGACGAGGGCGAATTGTCGAAGCGTCTCGCCGATCTCGTGCGCAAGGAAAGCTGCGCCGACGTCGCCGAGCAACTCGGTCTGCTCGACGACATCAAGCTCGGCATGGTCAAGGCGGTCGAGGGGGCGCGGTTGCGCAAATCCGTGCTGGGCGACGTCTGCGAGGCCGTGATCGGCGCGATCTTCCTCGACGGCGGCTACGAGGCCGCCGCGAAATTCGTCGAGCGGAACTGGATCGACCGGATGCGCAAGCTCCGCCGGCCGCTGCGCGATCCCAAGACCATGCTGCAGGAATGGGCGCAGAGCAGGGGCCTGCCGACGCCCGTCTACCGCGAGGTCGAACGCACCGGGCCGCATCACGATCCGCAATTCCGCGTTGCCGTCGACCTGCCGGGCTTGGCGCCGGCGGAAGGCGTCGGCCCGAACAAGCGCGCGGCGGAGAAGGCGGCGGCGTCCGCAATGATCGCCCGCGAAGGTGCCGGCAGCCATGACGGCTGAGTCGAGGGCGGAGGCCGATCCGGCCGGGACACGTTGCGGCTTCGTCGCCCTGATCGGGGCGCCGAACGTCGGCAAGTCGACGCTTGTCAACGCGCTGGTCGGCTCGAAGGTCACCATCGTCTCGCGCAAGGTGCAGACGACGCGTGCGCTGATCCGCGGCATCGTGATCGAGGGCAATGCGCAGATTATCCTGGTCGACACGCCCGGCATCTTTGCGCCGCGGCGGCGGCTGGACCGGGCCATGGTGTCGACTGCCTGGAGCGGGGCGCATGACGCCGACCTCGTCTGCGTGCTGCTTGACGCCAAGTCCGGCATGGACGCGGAAGCCGAGGCGATCTTCGCCAAGCTCAATAGCGTGGCCCATCCGAAGATCCTGGTGCTGAACAAGATCGATCTGGTGCCGCGCGAGAAACTGCTGGCGCTGGCGAAGACCGCCAATGACCGCTTGCGGTTCGAGAACACTTTCATGATCTCGGCGTTGTCAGGCGACGGTGTCGACGATCTGCGCAGGGCGCTGGCAAGCATGGTGGCCGCCGGGCCGTTCCTCTATCCCGAGGACCAGATGTCCGACGCGCCGATGCGGCACTTGGCAGCCGAGATCACGCGGGAGAAGATCTACCAAAAGCTCCACCAGGAACTGCCGTACCAATCGACGGTCGAGACCGACAGCTGGACCGAGCGCAACGACAAGTCGATCCGCATCGAGCAGACGATCTTTGTCGAGCGCGAGAGCCAGCGCAAGATCGTGCTCGGCAAGGGCGGCGCCACGATCAAGTCGATCGGCGCGGAGGCGCGGAAGGAGATTGCCGAGATCATGGGCGTTCCCGTGCACCTGTTCCTGTTCGTCAAGGTGCGCGAGAATTGGGGCGACGATCCCGACCGCTACCGGGAAATGGGACTGGAGTTTCCCAAGGAATGATCGGGCTCTTCCGATGAAAGTACCCAGAAACGTGCTTCTGTTCGAGGTGCTGCTGTATCTGTCGCTGACGCTGGACGCGCTGTCGGTGGCGTTCCAGGACCGCACCCCGGGTGGCGAGATGACCGAGCAGATGATCACGGTCGTCACCTGGCTGCAGGCCGGCCTGATCCTGCTCCTGGTCTACTTCGTTTACCTGGCGGCACAGCACCGCAAGAACTGGCCGCGCTGGGTGCTGGCGGCGGTGCTATTGCTGTCGGTGATCTCGCTGTTGCAGGTGATCGGCACCACCGGCATCCAGCTCGACAGCGGCGTCGAGGTGATCTCCTGCGCGCTGACGGCGGCCGGGCTCTATTTCTCCTTCACCGGCGACGCTCACGGCTGGTTCAACGCGTAGCCCGCGTGGTCGCGTAGGGTGGGCAAAGCGAATCGTGCCCACCATTCACGATCGGTGCAAGAGAGGTGGGCACGCTACGCTTTGCCCACCCTACATGCTACTCTCCGCGTCATGGAGTGGACCGACGAAGGCATCGTGCTCGGGGTGCGGCGGCATGGCGAATCTTCCGCCATTGTCGAGCTCCTGACGCGCGAGCACGGCCGCCATCTCGGCCTGGTGCGCGGCGGGGCCAGCGCGCGGATGCGGCCGCTGCTGCAGCCCGGCAACAGCGTCACTGCGATGTGGAGGGCGCGGCTCGACGAGCATCTCGGCTATTACCGGCTCGACGGCACGCGGCTGCGCGCCGCGAACCTGCTGGCGTCGTCGCATGCCGTTTATGGCGTCACCCATCTGGCTTCGCTGGCGCGGCTGTTGCCGGAACGCGATCCGCACCAGGACATCTACGAGATGCTGGCGCAGACGCTGGATGATTTCGAGGATGCTGGCGGTGCCGCTATGCATCTCATCCGCTTCGAGCTGGCGATGCTGACCGAACTCGGCTTCGGACTCGACCTCTCGAATTGCGCGGCGACCGGCGCGACCTCCGAACTGGTCTACGTCTCGCCGAAATCGGGCGGCGCAGTCTCGCGTACCGCCGGTGAACCCTGGCGCGATCGCCTGATGCGGCTGCCGCCGTTCCTGCGCGATGACGATGACGGCGCCGGCACCTGCTCGGACCAGGACCTGCTCGATGGCTTTGCGCTCACCGGCCGCTTCCTCCTGCGCAATGTGCTGGAGCCGCGCGGGCAGGGGCACTCCGACGCGAGGGAAGGCTTCATCAATGCGGTGGTGCGCCGTCGGGCCCGGATCGCTGCCCCGCCCTGACGGCAATGCGCGCCGAAATTGCCAACCCACACATGGTGGTTCTATTGCGTGCAACCCTCGGCCCGTTCCATGCCGCATGGCCCGAAACTTGCCTGAAAAATCTCAGGGCAAACTCATGACGGGGAGCATGCAATGAGTACGCAAATCACCTACAGCGAATCCGATTCGGTCGGTTTCTTTCCTATCGTCCTAGCGGTCGTCTGCGGCGTGGCGACGGGCGTGTTGTGGGCCTACGCCAATCCGATCCAGCTTGTGCCCGGCGTGATCCAGTGGCGCATCTTCGCGTTCCTGCCGCCGTTGATCGGGCTGCTGCTCGGGCCGAAGAGCGGGTTCATCTGCGGCTATATCGGCACCATCGTCTGGTCGCTGCTCGCCGGCACTTTCATTCCCGCGCATTCGCTCATCGTGGACGGCATCATGGTCGGGCTCACCGGCGCCGTGCCGCCGATGCTGGTCAATCTGCGCAAGACCAATTTCGACCTGTCGATGCCGGTGCTGCTCAAGATCGCGGTGATCTGCGCGGTGGTCGGCATCATCATGGTGGCGGCGGTGTCGGCGAGTCTGGCGGTGCTCGGCATTTTCCCGTTCTGGTATGCGATGCTCTATATCGGCCTGTCGGACATCGTGCCGATGGTGATCGGAACGCCGCTGCTGGTACGTCCCGGCGCCAGGCTGCTTGCCGGCATCAGCCGGGGCACGCTGCACCGGTTCTGACCGCCTTGGGGAGCGCGACTTGATGCTTGATCTGCGTGGAGTGAGCGTCGGCTTTCGGGCCGACGCTCACGTGCTGTCCGATATCAATCTCCGTCTCGAAGCCGGCAGCACCACGATCGTGACGGGGGCGGGCGGTTCGGGAAAATCGACGCTGCTTGCGGTCGCGGCCGGTCTCATTCCGAAGCTGATCCGGCCGCAGCGCATGGAGGGCGCGGTGTCGCTCGACGGCACCGATCTCGGCGCGATTGCGGGCAGCGAGTTGTTTCGCCGCGTTGGCCTCGTGCTGCAATCGGTCGAGGACCAGGTCTGGGATCTTTCGGTCGAGGACCTGATCGCTTTTCCGCTGGAGAACCGCGGCGTGGCGCAGGCGGAAATCCGCGCGCGCGTCGGCGCCGTGATCGAGCAGATGAATATCTGCCGGCTGGTCGGGCGCACCGTGCGCACGCTCTCGGGTGGCGAACGCCGGATCGCGGCGCTTGCCTCGGCGCTGGTCTGGCAACCGGACGTGCTGATCCTGGATGAGCCGACCAGCGGGCTCGATCCCGATGCGCGGCTGCGCATGATCGGCATCCTGCGCGAGCTTAGGAAAACGAAGCTGACGCTGTTGATCGCCGAGCAGGATCTCGCCTGGTTCGATGGCGTGGCCGATCGTGTGGTGTTCTTGAAGGAGGGCTGCATCGTCGACGATCTGTCCTGGCAGGCAGCCGTTCGCGCCATCACGCCCTATGCGGTCGCCGGCATCGAGCCGCCCTTTGCGGCGCCGGCGCCGCGGGCCGTGGTGCGGCCGGCGCAGTCGGGCCCGGCGCTCTCGGTCCGGCAGCTTTCGAGCACGCTGCGCCGTCCGAACGGCGAGCCGGTGCTGCGGTCGATTGAGCTCTCGCTCGGAAAAGGCGAGGTAGTGGGGCTGATCGGCAGCAACGGCGCCGGCAAGACCACGCTGATGCGTACGCTGCTCGGCCTGCAGAAGGCAGCCGGCGGCGCGATCGAGATCGGCGGCCGCGATAGCGCCGGCTGGACCATCGCGCAGCGGGCGCGCGAGATCGGTTATGTCGCGCAGAATTTGCGGCGGATGTTCTTCCTGCTCTCGGTCGTGGAGGAGGTCGTGTTCTCGCTGTCCGGCGGCGATGCTGGCGCCAAGGCCGTTGCTGCGCATCGCGAACGGGCGATCGAACTTTTGCAGGGCGTCGGTCTCGCCGACCGCGCCGAGCTTTCGCCATTCGCGCTGTCGGCGCGCGAGCAGTTGATGCTGGCGCTGGTCTGCATCGAGGCGACGGCGCCGTCGGTCGTGATCCTGGATGAGCCGCTGATCGCCTGCGACAGCGTCTCGCGTGCCGGCGTGCTGGCCTTCCTCGACCGCTGCCGCGCACGGGGTTGTGCGGCGCTGCTGGTCTCGCACGACCTGCAGCTTGTCGACCGCGCCACCGACCGCGTACTGATCCTGGAGGATGGCCGGCTGGCCTTCGACGGGACGACCGAGGCGGCCTGGTCCTCGGACGTATTTGCGCGTCGCGGCTGGCCGCGCCCGGACCAGAACGTCACAACATCAGGAGGAGGCCAGCGTGCATCGGCTTGATCGTATCAACCCGTTCGTCAAATTGCTGGCGGCGCTGGTGCTGTCATCGCTCGGCTGGGTCGCCGGCAGCGCGGTGACGGCTGGCGTGATCGCCGCGATCGTGCTGGCGACCGTGATCGCCTGCCGGCTGCCGCAAACCAGAGGCTATCTCAAACTGATGGCGCTGGTCGGCGGCCTGGTGACGCTGAGCTGGACCTTGAGTTTCGTCTGGAACGGGACGCCGCTCGCCGCGGCGATCGATGATGCGCTGCGCATGGCCTTCCGCCTGATCGCCACCACCGGCAGTTTCTTCGTCGCGATCGAGACTACGTCGGCCGGCACGCTGCTTGCCGCCTGCAGCCGGCTGCGCTTGCCGGGCTCGTTGACGCTCGTGCTGGTGCTCGTGATCGGCATGATCCCGCTGATGCGCGAGGAATTCCAGAGCATCGGCGAGACCCAGCGGGCGCGCGGCCTCGAACTCGACCGCGGGCCCTTGCCGCGGCGCGTCCTCTATGCGCTGGCGCGCGGCGTGCCGCTGATGGTGCAGACGTTCCGCATGGCCGAGACGATCGCGCTGGCGCTGTCGATCTACGGCTTCGATCCGAAGATGGCGCGCACGAGTTGGCGCGACATCGGCTGGCTCACCATCCAGACCGACTTTCCTTTGACAAATCCGGGCAGGACCACATGAGCGCACTCACCCCCGCCACCTATACTGTCGACATCGCCGGCGAGCCGACGGAGCTGCCGCTCGTCGCCATCAACGAGCGCCTGGCGATTTCGCTTCTGATGGTGATCGACATGGGCGTCGGCTTCGGTGAGCGGATCGGAAAGGCGCTGGCCGCGCGGCTGAAGGGGAAGGAGCCGGACATCGTGGTCGGCGCGGCGACGCTCGGCATTCCCGTCGCCATCGAGGTCTCGCGCCATCTCGGGCTCGACCAATATGTCATCGTGCAGAAATCGCCGAAGATTCATTTGGGCGACGCGTTGGTCGAGTATGTGCAATCGGTGACCTCATCCGGCTCGCAGCGGCTGCTGCTCGACCGCCGGGCGATCCCGCTGCTGAAGGGCAGGCGGGTCGTCGTGGTCGATGACGTCGTGGCGACCGGCTCGAGCCTGGCTGCGACCTTGAAGCTGGTGCGGCAGGCCGGCGCCGAGGTCGCCGGCGTCGGCGTGATCCTGACCGAGGGGCACGAGTGGAAGAAGGTGCTGGGCGCCGATGCCGATCTCGTGACCGGGCTCGGCCATATCCCGCAATTCAACATCACCAATGGCCATGCCACGCCGAACCCGGCGACCCTGGCGGGTGCAGGCTGAAAAATCGGGCTTTTTCTGCGGGGTATGGTGCCGAATCGATTCTTGCCCGATTCGCCCGGAGCGGTTAACCCGTCGGCATGGGAAAAGCACTGATTCCGCCGGAACCGCCGGAGATCCACGAGGTACCGCTGCGCGATGCGCTGGAAGAGCGCTATCTCGCTTACGCGCTATCGACCATCATGCATCGTGCGCTGCCGGACGCCCGCGACGGGCTGAAGCCGGTGCACCGGCGCATCCTTTACGGGATGCGGCTGCTGCGCCTCGATCCGGGCGCGCCGTTCAAGAAATCGGCAAAGATTGTCGGCGACGTGATGGGCTCGTTCCATCCGCATGGCGACCAGGCGATCTACGACGCCATGGTGCGCCTCGCGCAGGATTTCTCCTCGCGCTACCCGCTGGTCGACGGCCAGGGCAATTTCGGCAATATCGACGGCGATAACCCCGCCGCCTACCGCTACACCGAAGCGCGCATGACCGATGTCGCGCGGCTGCTGCTCGAGGGCATCGACGAGGACGGCGTCGAGTTCCGCGCCAACTATGACGGCCAGTCGAAGGAGCCGGTGGTTCTGCCCGGCGGCTTCCCGAACCTGCTCGCCAACGGTTCGCAGGGCATCGCGGTGGGCATGGCGACCTCGATCCCGCCGCACAACGCCGCCGAGCTCTGCGACGCGGCACTGCACCTGATCGAGAAGCCCGACGCCAAGTCGAAGGCGCTCTTGCGATGGGTGAAGGGCCCGGATTTCCCGACCGGCGGCATCATCATCGATTCCAAGGAAGCGATCACCGAGGCCTACAGCACCGGCCGCGGCTCGTTCCGCACGCGTGCGCGCTGGAAGCAGGAAGAGGGTGCGCGCGGCACCTGGGTGATCGTGGTCACTGAGATCCCGTGGCTGGTGCAGAAATCGCGCCTGGTCGAGAAGATCTCCGAGCTCATCGACCAGAAGAAATTGCCACTGGTCGGCGAGGTCAGGGACGAGTCGGCGGATGACGTTCGGCTGGTGATCGAGCCGAAGTCGCGCAATGTCGATCCCGAACTGATGATGGAGTCGCTGTTCCGGCTGACCGAGCTGGAAAGCAAGATTTCGCTGAACCTCAACGTGCTGGTGAAGGGGAAAATCCCCAAGGTGGTCGGCCTCGCCGAGTGCCTTCGCGAATGGCTCGACCACCTGCGCGATGTGCTGGTGCGCCGCTCGAATTATCGCAAGGGTCAGATCGAGAACCGGCTGGAGATCCTCGGCGGCTACCTGATCGCCTACTTGAATATCGACAAGGTGATCAAGATCATCCGCACCGAGGACGAGCCGAAGCCGGTGCTGATGAAGACCTTCAAGCTCACCGAGGTCCAGGCCGATGCCATCCTCAACATGCGCCTGCGTAGCTTGCGCAAGCTTGAGGAAATGGAGATCCGGACCGAGGACAAGGACCTCCGCAAGGAATTGAAAGGCATCGAACAGCTGCTCCGCTCCGAGACCGAGCAATGGGCCAAGGTCGGCGAGCAGGTGCGGAAGGTCCGCGACATGTTCGGGCCGAAGACGCCGCTCGGCAAGCGCCGCACCACCTTTGCGGATGCGCCCGAGCATGATCTCGCCGCGATCGAGGAGGCCTTCGTCGAGCGCGAGCCGGTCACCGTCGTGATCTCCGAGAAGGGCTGGGTGCGCACGCTCAAGGGCCATGTCGCCGATCTCTCGGGCCTTGCCTTCAAGACCGACGACAAGCTCGATCACGCCTTCTTCGCCGAGACCACCTCGAAGCTCCTGCTGTTCGCCACCAACGGGAAATTCTACTCGCTCGATGTGGCGAAGCTGCCGGGCGGTCGCGGCCATGGCGAGCCGATCCGCATGTTCATCGACATGGAGCAGGATGCGGCGATCGTGTCGCTGTTCGTCAACAAGGGCGGCCGCAAATTCCTGGTCGCCAGCAGTGAAGGACAGGGCTTCGTCGTCAACGAGGACGACTGCGTCGGCACCACCCGCAAGGGTAAGCAGGTGCTGAACGTCGACATGCCGAACGAGGCGCGCGCGCTCGCAACCGTGGCAGGTGACACCGTCGCGGTGATCGGCACCAATCACAAGATGGTGCTGTTCCCGCTCGATCAGGTGCCGGAAATGGCCCGCGGCCGCGGCGTGCGGTTGCAGAAATACACCAGCGCCTCGCTGTCCGATGTCGCGGTGTTCGATTCCAAGGCGGGCCTGACGTGGAAGGATTCCGCCGGCCGCGAGCACGGCATGAGCATCAAGGAGCTTGCCGACTGGCGCGGCAACCGCGCCGACGCTGGCCGTCTCGCGCACGGCCTGCCGAAGTCGAACAAGTTCAACCGCGGCGTAGAGTAGTTACGTAGGGCGGATTAGGCGCAAGCTGTAATCCGCCCTCTTGCCGCGAAGCGGCGGATTACGCCTTCGGCTAATCCGCCCTACGCTTTCCGCGCCGTAATAGTATTCGCAAATCGACGCGCTATAACCACTCCCATGGCGCATCATCATCACGATCACTCCCATGCGCATGATCATGCCGGGCACGGCCATGCCCCGGATGATTTCGGCCGGGCCTTTGCCATTGGCGCGTCGCTCAACACCGCCTTCGTGATCGCCGAGCTGGTGTTCGGCTATGCCGCCAATTCGCTGGCGCTGATCTCCGATGCTGTCCACAATCTCTCCGACGTGTTCTCGCTGCTGCTGGCATGGGGGGCGGCGTGGCTTGCGGGGAGGCGGCCGACGGAGAGGCATACTTACGGCTATCGCCGCGCCTCGATCCTCGCCGCATTGTTCAATGCCGGGCTCCTGCTGGTCGCGGTCGGCGGTATCGCGGTGGAGGCGGTCAACCGGCTGCGCGAGCCGGCCGAGGTGGCGAGCTGGACAGTGGTCTGGGTCGCGGCGCTCGGGATTCTCGTCAACGGCTTCACGGCATTATTGTTCATGCGCGGGCGGCACGGCGACCTCAACATTCGCGGCGCCTACCTGCATATGGCGGCGGATGCGGGCGTCTCGCTCGGCGTCGTCATCGCCGCCTTGCTGATCATGTCGACGGGATGGCTGTGGATCGACCCGGCGATCAGTCTCGTCATTGCGCTCGTGGTGCTGGTCAGCGGCTGGGGTCTGATGCGCGACAGCGTCAACCTCGCGCTCGACGCGGTGCCGAGGGGTATTGAGCTCGTTGAGGTGAGAGAGTTTCTCCGCACGCTCGACGGCGTCTCCGAGGTCCACGATCTGCACATCTGGGCCATGAGCACCAACGAGACGGCGCTGACCGCGCACCTGGTCCGGCCCGGCGGACATGACGATGCCTTCCTGCATCACGTCTGCGCGCAGCTCTCGCACCGCTTCAAGATCCATCATGCGACGCTGCAGGTCGAGGCCGACGGCGCCGCCTGCAAGCTGGCGCCGGAGGAATTAGTCTAGAGCTTTGGTTCTGACTGAATCGGAACCGAAGCTTAGATTCTTATTTTGACGCGTTTTCTTCACGCGAACCGGTGTCCACTTCGCTTGAAAACGCTCTAACGGCCGTCCGTCGCAATCGCTATATTCGACGAGCGGACTATCCGGAGATGAACCATGCACTCGCATTCGATCGAACAGTGGACCCACGATCACGTCTTCCTGGGCGCGACGCACGCCCATAACGAACGGCGTACCTGGCTCGTGGTGGCCTTGACCACGGTCATGATGGTCGGGGAGATCGCGGCGGGCTGGTGGTCCGGCTCGATGGCGCTGCTCGCCGACGGCTGGCACATGGGAACGCATGCGGCGGCGCTGGGCATTGCCGGGCTGGCCTATCTGTTCGCACGGCGGCAGGTGGGCAACGCGCACTTCAGTTTCGGCACCGGCAAGTTCGGCGATCTCGCCGCCTTTGCCAGCGCGATCATTCTGGCGATGATCGCTCTGCAGATCGCCTGGGAAAGCGTGGACCGGCTGTTCCATCCGGTGTCCATTGCCTACGGGGAAGCGATCTCGGTTGCCGTGCTCGGACTTGCCGTCAACCTCATCAGCGCCTGGCTGCTGCGCGACGACCACGACCATCATCACGGTCATGGCCATTCTCATGACCATGACGACGACGATCATCATCACCACCACCACGACAACAATCTTCGCGCGGCTTACGTCCACGTGATGGCGGATGCCGCAACCTCCATCCTCGCCATTGCGGCGCTGCTGGTTGCGATGTCCGCGGGATGGGTCTGGGCCGATCCGGTAGTCGGGATCATCGGCAGCGCTGTGATCGCGAGCTGGGCCTTTGGCCTGATCAAGGCGTCAGGCGCGATCCTGCTCGACGTCAGCGCCGACAAGAAGCTCGAGGCGGTTATTCGCGACCGGCTCGAGACCAAGGGCGACCGCATCACCGATCTGCATCTGTGGCAGGTCGGTCCCGGCCATCGCGCGGCGGTGATCTCGGTTGTCTCCGACCATCCGCTGCCGCCGGCGACCTACAAGCGCCGTCTCAACGGTCTGCACGGTCTCAGCCATGTCACGATCGAGGTCGAGACCTGTCCGCATCACGAGCCAGCGCACGCGGCGGCTTGAGAGATCAAAAGACCGTCAATGGCGACGATGCCGCCGGCGATGACGTAATATTCCTTCCTCGAACGCTGGGGGCGATTAGTCGAGGGAGCGGAACGTGAAGACAACAATCGGTGTTGCGGTGGCGCTGCTGTTGGTTGCGGCGGCTGCGGGTCCTGCGCGCGCCCAATCGGAAAAGCCGGGCGTCGAGAAGCTCTATATCCTCAATTGCGGCGAGGGCGTTGCGGGCGACATCTCGCGCTGGTCGCCCGGCGTCAACGAAGGCAAGTCGATGGATTTCGTCGACAACTGCTATCTGATCAAGCACGCGCAAGGTTGGTTCCTGTGGGACACCGGTATTCCCGACGCGGTGGCGAGCATGCCGGACGGGCTCGTGCCGTCGGATCCGAAAGCGGTGATCTGGCGGCGTCCCAAGACGCTGGCCGCGCAGTTCGACCAGATCGGCGTGAAGCCGTCCGACATCAAGGCGATGGCGGTCTCGCATACCCATCCGGACCACATCGGCAATGTGGAGATGTTCCCGACCGCGATGCTCTATGTGCAGAAAGCCGAATATGACTGGCCCGGCGCCAACAACCAGCCGCGCTTCAAGGCGGAGCATCCGGTGACCAAGCTGGACGGCGACCGGGATGTGTTTGGTGATGGCAATGTGGTGATCCTGTCGACGCCCGGGCACACGCCGGGCCACCAGTCGCTGTTGGTGAAACTGCCGAAGACCGGGGCGGTCGTACTTTCCGGCGACGCCGTCCACTTCAGGGACAACTGGGATAACCGCCGGGTGCCGTCGATGAATGCCAGCAAGGAGCAGACGACGGCCTCGATGCAGAAGATCGCGGAGACGCTCACGAAAGAGAAGGCGCAACTCTGGATCAATCACGACAAGGCCCAGCGCGATAGCCTGAAGATGGCACCGGCGTTTTATGAGTGATGGGGCAGATGGAATGGCTGCCTATTGCGGTGCTGGCTTGTTGTCGCGCACCAGGAGCAGCGCCCCCAATGCCGCGAGACTGAGTGCGGAGGAGACGATCAGGATGCCGCTGCCCATGCGTTCGAGCAACAGCCCGAACAGCAGCGGGGCCGCCGCCTGCGCCATCCGGGCCGGGGCGCCGATGATGCCGAGGCGGTAGGCGTAGTTCTGCGAGCCGAAGATCGCGAGCGGCAATGTGCCGCGCGAAATGGTCAGGATGCCGTTGCCGGCGCCGTGGCAAAGCGCGAAGACGCTTGCCGCGCCGCCGCCGGCGATCGCCACGATCGCGGCGCCGATCGGGTGGCCGAGACAGGCCAATTCGGTCGAGAGCAGCGGATGGTAGCGGCTGAGCAGCCACGCCTCGACCACGCGCGCGCCGACCTGCGCCGGCCCGATCAGGGCGCCGGCGGCAATTGCCTGCACCGGGGTCGCGCCGGCCGCTTCCAGGATGCGTGGGAAGTGCGCCGCCATCGCGCCGGTGACGGTCCAGGCGGTCGCGAACGCAAACGCTAGCAGGATCATCGGCCGGTCGATCGGGATATGCGGCTTCACCGCATTGGCGGCCGCGGCCTTGGCGCCGGGGATCGGCGGCAGCATCAGCCAGTTGAGCGGCAGGCCGATCAAGAGCTGCGTCGCTGCCCAGGCAAAGCAGGTGTTGCGCCAGCCGATCGTCTCCAGCCCCCACGCGCTCAGCGGCCAGCCGACGGTGGAGGCAAAGCCCGCCATCAGCGTGATGCCGGTGATCGGGCGCCGCGCCGCCTCGCCATAGATACGGCCGAGCGCACCGAAAGCGGCATCATAGAGGCCGTATCCCATGCCGATCCCAAGGAAAAGCCATGCGAGCAGCAGCAGAGGAATCGATTGCGTGAGGCCGAGCAGCACCAGTCCTGCGGCCAGCGTCAGATTGGAGATCGACAGCACGGACCTGCCGCCGACCAGGTCGATCTGGCGGCCGATCCAGGGGCCGAGCAGGGCCGAGAGCACGAGCGAGGCGGAGAAGGCGGCGAAGATCCAGTTGGGGCCGATGCCGAGATCTCTGGCGATGGGATCGGCGAGCACCGCGGGCAGGTAGTAGCTCGAGGCCCAGGCCAAGGTCTGGGTGGTGCCGAGCGCCAGAATGATCGGAAGCTGCCGGGCGCTCATCGGACCATCGCGTTTCTGTCTTGCCTCGTTATTCCCAGCATTTGCCGCTGTCACGGAACTGTCGTCAAGTCGCGCCCTGGGCCGCCAACCGATCTTTCGCGCGACACGATTGCCCGGCATAATCCGCGCATGGAACTGACGCCCCGCCTGCGCCTGATGAACTGGCTGGTCAGACAGGGTCTGACCGGCCTGCCCGAAAACGATCTGCTGCGCGGTTTCTGCGAACGCTGCCGCGCGGCCGGAATGCCGCTGTCACGTGCAATCGTCTTCATCGATACGCTGCACCCGATCTTCGAAGGCCACGGGTTCCGCTGGAGCGACAGCGAGACCAATGAAAGCGACGCTTTCGAATACGGCTCGACCTCCAGCGGTGATGCCAACCAGAATTGGCGGCGTTCGACCTTCTACCACATGCTGCAAAATGGGCACGAAGAGATGGTTATCGACCTGGCCGATTGCGCCACGCTCGATTTCTCCATGATCAACGACCTCGCGGAAAAGGGCCACAAGCATTTCGTCTCCTTTGTGCACCGGTTCGGCGAGGCCGGCACGATCGGCGAGATGGACTGCTTCTACTCCTCCTGGACCACCCGCCAGTCCGAAGGATTTGGTGAACACCACATGGCGGCGCTGCGCGACCTGGTGCCGGTCTTGGGGCTCGCGGTGAAATCGGCTGCGCAAGTCGACATCGCGCGCACCTTGGCGCGCGTCTATCTCGGGCGCGAGACCGCCGAGCAGGTGATGCGCGGCCGCATCTCGCGCGGCGTCACCGAGCGCATCAAGGCGGTGTTGTGGTATTCGGACGTGCGCGGCTCGACCGCGATCGGCGAGCGCATCGGGCCGGACGAGATCATCCCGTTCCTCAACGATTATGCTCAGGCCTCGATCGACGCGATCCACGATGCCGGCGGCGAGGTGCTGAAGCTGATCGGCGACGGCGTGCTGGCGATGTTCACGCAGGAGAACATGGGAGGCGCAAAACGGGCTGCGCTTCGCGCCGAGCATCGCTTGCGCCGCAATCTGAATGCGCTCAACGTCCGCCGTGCCGGCGAGGGTCGGCCGACCACCTCAGCCTATGTCGGGCTGCATGTCGGCGAGGTGTTCTATGGCAATATCGGCAGCGAGGACCGGCTCGATTTCACCGTGGTAGGGCCCGCAGTCAACGAAGTCAGCCGGATCGCTTCGATGTGCAGCTCGGTCGATCGGGAACTGCTGACCTCGCAGGCGTTCCGGGATGGCCTCGATGGAGCAGGGCGGAACTATCTGGTTTCGACCGGGCGCTTCGCGCTGCGTGGCATCAGCCGGGCGCAAGATCTCTATACGCTCGATCCCGACGTTGCGGCGGACGAAGTCGTGGCCGGAAAATACGAGCGCTACCTCGCGAGCTAGCCCTGCTTGGCCCGTAGCGCATATAGGCCGACCGCTATCAGTGAGAACGCGGTCAGCAGCACGCCCAGCCCGAACATTGCCTCATGCGACACGATTGCTGCGAGCCATACTCCGATCGCCGCGTTCATCATTTGCCAGAAGCCGAGCAGTGCGGAAGCCGCACCGGCCTTTTCGCCGAACGGTGATAGCGCCTGCGCGACGCCGAGTGGGTTGACGATGCCCATGCCGAGCAGGAACACGCTCATCGCAGTCAGGAACGGCAGGAAGCTCGGGGTGAAGAGCGAGACCAACAACATGGCGGCGCCGCCGATGGCTGCCGCCAATAATGCACCCTTGATCGAGCGGTCGAGGCCAAAGCGCGGCGCAAGCCTTGTCGCGAGCCAGCCGGAGGCGAACACGATCAGCACCGTGCCGGCGAAGAACAGGCCGAGCTCGATCGGTGAGAAATGCAGCGCCTCGATCAAGATCCGGGGCGCGGCCGAGAACATCGCAAACAGGCCTCCCATGATCAGGCTGACGGTCGCCGTCGGCACAACGAAGCGGCGATCTGCGATCAGACCGAGATAGGTGCTGATGATGGCGAGAGGGTTGAGCGGGATCCGCGTCGAATGGTGGGTTTCTCCGAGCGTGGCGCCATAGGCGAACGCGCCGAGAGCCGCAAAGGCCGCGACGAGCACGAATTCCGAGCGCCAGCCGAAATAGTGATCGAGCGCGCCGCCGAGCAGCGGCGAGAAACCCGGCGCGGCCGCCATCGCGATCATGATCAGCGCCATCGCGCGTGCCAATGCGGCACCGGTGAACAGGTCGCGGGCTATGGCGCGCGACAATACCGAGGTTGCGCAGGCGCCGGCGGCCTGGACGACGCGGCCGATCAAGAGGTTCGGGAGATCTTCTGCCAGACTGCACCAGACGCTGCCGGCAAAGAACACCGCGAAACCGATCAGAACCGGCCAGCGGCGGCCGACGCGATCCGAGATCGGACCAACTATGAGCTGGCCGAGCGCGAACACGGCGAGAAAGATCGTGATGGCCGACGTGACCGCCGCGGTCGTCACCTTCAGCGACGCCGCCATCTGCGGCAGCGACGGCAGCAGGATGTTGGTGGCCAGCGTGCCGGTGGCCGCAAGAGCCGCCAGAACCGCGATCTGCAGGGCGCCGGAGGAGGAGGATTCGGGGCGAGATGCGGCGGCGTCAATGGTTGCAGTCTGATCGGTCATGGTGCTCCCGCTCGGCTATTGGATGACGTGTATCATACAAAGCGGGAAAGACCAGCCACTAATTTGGCCGTCGTGGCCGGCCATCGGCTATGACGCAAAACATTCTCCGATCGCAGATCAGATCAGTTGAATCTTTCTCTCATCAACATCCCGCCGGTTCGCTGACCATGTCGGGTTGTCTGACGAGGGAGACCGCCGGCGACAGCAGGATCACCAGCGCCTGCGCGGCGAAGATTGCCGCGGCAACGCAGAGGCAGGTCTCGGCGCCGAAAAGCCCGCCGACGATCGCGCCCAGTGCGGAGCCGAGCGGGCGCGCGCCGTAGCTCATGATGTTGATGGCGGAGACACGGCCGAGCAGCGAAGGCGGCGTCACCGATTGCCGGAGCGTGGTCGTCGAGATCACCCACAGGATCGGACCGACGCCGAGCAGGAAAAAGCTCAGGCCCGCCAGCAGAGGCGTAGGGACAATCGTCGTCAGCGCCATGATGGTGGAGGCGATGAAGCCGGTCACCGGGCCGAGCCCGATCACAGTGCCGAACGCAAGACGTCGCATCACCCGCGTTGCCGCAAGCGCACCGACCACCATGCCGACACCATACATCGCGAGCGTGGTGCCGACGCCGGTTGCGGAGAGGCCGAGATGCCTGACGGCATAGGGCACGAACACCGCGAGCAGCAGGAAGGAAGCGGTGTTGAAGATGAACTGCGTGATGAACACCGGTCGCAGCAGCTCATGATGGAACACGAACACGGCGCCTTCCTTGATCTCCAGCAGCGGATGTCGGCGCGGTGCCGGCGCGCGGGCCGGCTCGTGGATGCCGGCCAGCAGCACCACGGCGATTACCGAAAGTGCGGCGGCAAATCCGAAGGCCGGCGCGGCACCGACCCATCCGACCAGCACGCCGCCGAGCGCAGGTCCGCTGGCGAAAGCGACGGTGCGGGCCAGTTCGATCCGCGCATTCGCCGTCGGCAACTGATCTGGCGTCACCAGCGACGGCACCAGCGCCGGCGCGGCGACGCTGTAGGCAACCGTCCCGCACACGGCGATGAAGCCGAGCACGGAGAGCAGGGGCAGCGTCAACAGGCTGAGCCAGATCAGGAGCAGCGTTGCGGCCAGCGCCGCTGCACGCAACGCTTCGGAGCCCGCCATCAGGACCCGCCGCGAGAAGCGGTCGGCGAGCAGGCCCGCGGGGATAGCAAACAGGATGAAGGGCAGTGTCAGCGCGGTCTGCAGCAGGCCAGTCTGGCCCTCGCCGACGTCGAGCAGGAGCACCGCCACGATGGGAGCGGCTGCCAGCGCGATCTGCTCGGCCGATTGTGCGGCGAGGTTCGACCAGGCCAGACGGCCGAAGGTCGGAGGCAGGTGAGGGGCCTTGAGGGCGGACATGGCAGAAATTCCTCGGAATGTCGTTTGTCGACATTGTCCGACCCGAGGACGGCCAAACCCACCCGCTTTCCGACAGCGCCGGCGTGACAGGCCGAAAAGTCGCAAGCAGAATCAATCCGGGATGACAAAACCGGCGTCAGAATAGGCGCGGGAAATTGGAGAAAGTGCCACACAGTGCCGAACGGCCCGGGTGGTCGGCGCACCATGAATTTTGCAGTCCGCGCATCGCCTGTCGGCATCGTCGATAGCGAACCTACGGATGAAATTTAACGTGCGACTTCATGTCGCGCAATCCTTCACCTGTGGGTCTCATCGTAATGGGCCCGATGAACGTAGCCAGCACATGGCCAAGAACGGGTCGGAGTCCCAACGTTGGAAAAAGGAACGAAAGCATTCACAACAATCATGAATCACGCAAACCATGATCGCCGCTTGAGTCACTCTGTTGTTATGTTTTCAGCAAGCGGCATCTCTGTCAGCGCTGCTGTCCCACGGCAATTTGGGACACGCCCCGCTCGCTTTACACATCGCACGGAACGGCGCTAACCTAATTGTTTATTTTTTAATTAATTAATTGCGGGAGAGCGTCATGGCGGCAGGCGTCGTTTCTCTCAGTGGTACCTCAACTCAAAATCAAACTCTGGCAGCGAACGTCACGGATGTCGATGGCATCCCGGTGGGTGCACCAATCGCTTACCAGTGGCAGCAGAGCGCCGACAATGGCGTGACCTGGACCGACATCGCGGGGGCAACCACGAGTTCTCTGACTTTGCAGCAGGCATATGTCGGCAGGCTCGTCCGCGCCGGCGTGAGCTACACCGATGCCGCGGGAAACGCAGAGCAAGACTTCAGCCCTGCGACCGCCTCCGTTGGCAACATCAATGATTTGGGCGTAGCCAGCATCGTCGGTACAGCGGTTCAAGGGCAGACGCTGACAGCGAGCGTCACCGATCTGGACGGATTGACGAATGTGGCGATCAGTTATCGCTGGCAGCAGATGACCAACGGAAGCTGGAGCAACATCGCAAACGCGACGGCGGCGACCTACACGCTTCAAGCCGCACAGGTCGGCCGGCAGGTGCGGGTTCGCGTCACCTATACCGATCAGCTAGGTGGGTCAGAGTCCAACCGGACGAGTTCCGCCACTCCCGTGATCGTCGCGACCAACCCTGGCGGTAACGACAGCGGCGTCGTTTCTTTGAGCGGCACTCCGACGCAGAACCAGGTCCTCGTTGCAAACGTGACGGATGTCGACGGCCTCCCGTCGACGACTCCCATCGGCTACCAATGGCAGCAGAGTTCGGATGACGGTGTCACGTGGAGCGACATCGCCGGTGCAACGGCAAAGGCGCTGACGCTCTTACAAGCGCAGGTTGCGAAAAGCATCCGTGCCGTCGTTAGCTACATTGACGGCGCAGGCAGCGCTGAGTCGGTCGCCAGCGCAGCGACAACGGCCATCGCAAACGTCAACGATGCAGGCGTCGTGGCCATAACAGGCACGCCCGTTCAAGGCCAGATCCTGAAGGCCGACGTCACCGATCCTGACGGTCTGGCGAACGTTTCCATAACGTACCGCTGGCAGCAACTGATCAACGCCACCTGGAGCAACATCGCGAACGCCACGGGAGCTACGCTGACGCTGCAACCCGCACAGGTCGGCCGGCAGGTCCGCGTGCTCGTCAGCTATACCGACCAACTCGGGGGCGTGGAAACCAACCGGACGAGCGCAGCCACCCCGCTGGTGGTAGCCGCCAACAATCACCCGGGCGTGGTGAGCGTCAGCGGGACGCCGACGCAGAACCAGACGTTGACAGCGACGGTGAGCGATACGGACGGAGTACCGGCCACCGTCGCCTATCAGTGGCAGCAGAGTGCGAACGGCAGCACCTGGACCAACATCAGCGGCGCGACGGCGAGCGCGCTGATCCTTGGACAGGCCCAGGTCGGCAGCTTCGTGCGGGCCACCGCGACGTATACGGACCTGCAGGGCAGCAGCGAGACTCCAGTGAGCCCCGCGACCGCCACGGCGGTGTCCAACGTCAACGACATCGGTGCCGTCGCGATCAACGGCACGGCGACCCAGAACCAGGTTTTGACGGCCACCGTCACCGATCTCGACGGCACGCCGGCGACGATCGGCTATATCTGGCAGAGCAGTCCTGACGGCAGCACCTGGACGAATCTCGCCGCCGCTGGATCGAGCCTCACCCTCGACAGCAGCCTCGTCGGCAAGCGGATCCGGGTCAATGCCGCCTACACCGACCTGCTCGGCACGAGCGAGAACGTGACGAGCGCGGCAACGGCGCCGGTTGCGGCTCTGAGTTCCAGTCCCACGAGTCTCTTCACCACCCAGACGCCCGCGCAACCGAACTTCACCGACGGGCCAGGGGTGGATTGGGAGCTCGGGATGCGCTTCACCAGCAACAATCCCGGACAGATCCAGGCGATCCGGTACTACAAATCGCCCAGCGAGACAGGCACGCATGTCGGCTACATCTGGTCGTCCACGGGCGTGCAGCTGGCGACGGTGACGTTCACGAACGAAAGCGCATCGGGCTGGCAGCAGCAAGCGCTCGCCACTCCGCTGACCATCACCGCCGGCACGAGCTATGTGTCTCCGTCAACACCAACAGCTATTACGCGGTCACGTCGCAGGGCTTCGCCTCACCGATCACCAACGGCGGGCTGAGCGCACCGGTCGGCGCCGGCGTCTACAATGACGTTGAAGGCGTCTTCCCGAACCTCGTCTATCAGAACGAGAACTACTTCCGCGACGTCGTGTTCGTTCCAGGGTCCGCCTCCATCATCTCATTGGTCAACAATGCGACGATCTACGTCGGCGAAGCGGCCGGCACAGCAACCATCACCGTCGCACGATCGGGCGACCTGCAGTCTCAAACGACCGTGGAGTACACGACGAATGAGATCGGCACCGCTGGAGCGGCGCAGGCTGGATTGGATTTCATTCAACCCACGTTCAATGGTCGAGCGAACACGGGGCAGGTCGTCTTCGGACCTGGCGAGAGCACCAAGAGCTTCACCATCCCGATCGTGAACGATCAACTCGTCGAGGGTAGCGAGACGTTCGCCGTCGGCCTCCAGAATCCCGGATCCGGCTCGCTGGGAGTTCCCCGTACGGTACTCGTGACCATTGTCGACGACGATTCACCCTCCACCATATCCATGGCAGACATGGCGGTGAGCGTTTCCGAGAGCACACCGTCAGCGACCCTCACGCTGCTGCGTAGCGGTAGCATCGATCAATCAGCTACGATCCAGTTCGCGACCAGCAACGGCAGCGCGATCGCGGGATCGGACTATACGGCATCGTCGGGCACTGTCACTTTCGCCGCCGGCCAGGCCACCCAGACCATCTCGGTCCCGATCATCAACGATACAGCCGCGGAAACCGACGAGAGCTTCTCCGTCACCTTGAGCAATCCAACGGGTGCGACTCTCGGCGCCCAGGCGACCACCACCGTGAGCATCCTCGACAACGACAATCTCAATCTCGGCAGTCTGGTGCGCCAGACCGTTGTGACCGGACTGAGCGAGCCAACGGCGATCGATTGGACTCCCGACGGTCGCTACATGCTGGTTGCGCAGAAGGGCGGTGTGGTGCGCGTGGTGGATAACGGCACACTGCGGTCGACGCCGCTCATCGACCTTTCGAGCGAGGTGAATGAGTACGGCGATCGTGGACTGCTGGGGATCGCGGTCAACCCGAATTTCGCCAGCAATCCTTATGTCTACCTGCTGTACACCTACGATCCACCCGAGACGGCGGGCCAAGCGGGACTCGCAGCACGCGATCAGGCCGGGAACCGACCTTCTCGTCTGGTCAGGGTGACTGTCAACCCCGCTACCATGGTCGCCGATCCGGCGAGCGAGCTCGTGCTGGTCGGCAAGAACAGCATCTGGGCCTATACGAGCCGTCCCGACGTGAACAGCAACGGCGATCCCAGCATTGTTCCGTCAGGTATCGTCAACGGCACCACCATAACGGCGCCCGCCAGCCAGATAGAGATCGGAACGCAGGACAACGATCCGAACCACGCCGGGATTCAGAATCAGAACATTCGCGATTATCTGGCGACGGACGGCGACTCCCATTCCATCGGTGCCGTTCATTTTGGTCCCGACGGCTATCTCTACCTCACCGTGGGCGACGGCACGTCATATAACTTCGCGGACCCTCGCGCGGTTCGAGTCCAGGACATCCATAATCTCTCGGGCAAGCTGTTGCGAATCGATCCAACCACAGGCGAAGGAGCACCGGGCAACCCCTACTACCAGGCAAGCGATCCGAACAGCAATCAGTCGAAAATATTCGATTATGGTGTCCGCAATGCCTACCGCTTCAGCTTCGATCCGATCACCAATCTGCCCGTGCTCGGAGACGTCGGCTGGAATACCTGGGAAGAGATTGATACCGGCCCGGCGGGGTCGAATTTCGGGTGGCCCTACCTCGAAGGCCCGAACCGGACTGCCAGCTACCAAGACCTTTCGCAGGCGATCAGCTTTTACAACAATGGCAATCGCAACAACACGTCCGACCCGCCTGCCGTAGGCCCCATCCTGTCGCGCAGCCACGGCGCTCCGGACAATGCATCTGCGATCACCGCGGGGGATTTCTACAATCAGAACACTCTGCTCTTCGACGACGTCCTCAATGGAAACATCTACGCAGCTACCTTGAACGCGAGCCGACAGGTCACCAATGTCCAGGTCGTCGATTCCGGCATTTCAGGCATCGTCGACCTGCAGAAGGGACCTGATGGCTCGATTTACGGTGCCGACGTTTACGATGGCACGATCCGGCGATGGGTGGACTCCTCGGCCGCCTCTGCGAGCGCGCTGGGTCTCGCTGCGCCGTCCTTCTGACGGGGGCGGGTGGGCTTCACGGCCTCGGAACGAGTCGCACCAACGTGTAGGAGTTGTTCTGCGTGACCTCGGAATTTGCGCGCGTTTGTGGATATTCGACCCGACGTCCAAAGCTGCCAATGACAACGAGAGAACCCGGCCGTTTCTTCCGTTCCTGGACGGCTGGATACTTTTGCCGGCGTTGCGCACCGTTCGAGCGCGCGAGATCGGGCCGACCGGTGCGCCGCCGCACACGCTCACAGCGCGACCATGAAAATCGCCAAAGGGGATAGTGCGGATCCTCACTGCGGGCGTGTTCGCCCGCAGTGAGGATCAATAACCTGCCAGTCTCAGTCCGTCAGAAGTTCCGCTGGGCGCGAAGCTGCACGTGGAACGTGTCCTGATCACTGAACTCGTAGCGCGCGGTAGGCTTCGGAGCCGAAGCTCCAAGGACCGCGGAGCCCTGGAATTTCTGGTCGAGATGGAACCACATGAATTCGGCGGAGAAGGTTAGGTTCTTGACCGGGGTCCAGCGGGTGATGACACCGAGCTGCGACAAGTTGAAGTCGGGGTTGCAGACGTAGTCCGCACTGACCGCTTTGCCGGGCGTGGTGTAGTTCGCGCAGATGAAGGCTTTGGCCGCGCCGTCATAGCGGACGCCCACATACGAGCCGAAGAGGCTCGATGACCAATATGGGTCCCAGTTGTGGTTGAACGCACCGCGAATGCCAAAGGCCTCCGTCAGATGCAGCGAGCCGTCGCCGCCGGCTGCGACCGGCAGATAGACGGCATCGGTCGTCGCCCCGAACCCGATGCTCTGATAGGCGCCAAAAGTGCTGGAGCTGCCGAACATGGCAAAGCTCGGCGAGGTTGAAGCCGACGAGATGATGTATTTGGTCGCTCCCTTGGAATAGCTCGCGTCCATCTTGATGTCGTCACCGGCACCGGTCGGGATGTTCTTGATCTGTAACGCCGCCATGACCGCGCCGCCCCACGAGGTGTCGGGATGTCCGGAAAGCTCGGATGCTCCGGTCGGCGCCGCGCCTGGCAGGCCGACGGCGCCCGCTGGCGCTCCAAGGGCGTTCAAGACATTGTAGGAGGCGTTGACCTCATGCGCCGCGGCGGAAATCTGGAACAGACCCCAAGCCTGGTCGACGCGGATGTTGCCGACCACATCGGGCGCGTGGACGCCGGCATAGGCGTTGCCCGTGTTCAGCGTGGCGTTCAGCGGCAGCGACAGGTTGTAGACGGCGGTGCGGTCCCATACCGTCGGATCGTCGAGGCCGATGGTGCCGGTCACTCCGTTGCCGAAATCCGCAGTGTATTGGATGTTGTTGACGCCGGTATCATTGTTCTGGCCGCCGAGCAGGAAGTCCGAGATGTTGCCGGGGAAGCCCTGCCAAGGCGAGGAGTAGGCAGACGCCGACTGACCGAAGGTGAAGCCTGCGAACTGGATAAAGAGGAATTGGATGGTAGTAACGCCGCCGCCGGGAGTGTCGAGCAGCTGCGAGTTTGCGACCGGCAGCGAGCCGTTGATCGAGTTCGGGTTGAAGGTGTTGTTGCCGAGCGTAGAGAACTGAAACCGGCCCTGCCCGAAGGTGCGGACCACGCCATAGTCGGTGGCGGTGCGGGTATCAATTGACAACAGCATACGGGAGCGGGCGGCGAAGTAGTCGAAGTAGCGGTTATGTTGCCCTGCGTCGCCGTTCCAGGCTGGCGAGCCCTGTACGCCGCCATCGAATGTGGTGTCGACCCGGAGGTAGCCGCCGATCTTCATGCAGGTGTCGGTACCGGGGATGAAGAAGAAGCCGGGACCGTAAGCCGAGCAAATCCTCACATATTCGATGGTCTTCGCCTTGATCGGAAGATCGGCCGCATGCGCACCGCCGGCTGCCATCAGCCCCGCGGCGGTGCCGAGGATCAAGGTTCTCATTGTCGCCATTGCTGGCCTCCACTGTGAACTGCACGCCCCATACCCACCTAGCGAGCCCTAACGCGGGACTTTATGTCGCAGTGTGACGACCGCGTTACACGCGCGGGGTTCGTGCAGCAGTGTGACTTTGCCGCAACGCAGCAAGACGCGCTCCGAGGGCCGCGGCAGCGGCGCCTGAGGATGTGGCCTGATGACTTCCCAGATGCAGTTGCAAATGAGTTGCAACAAAAAATGTTTTCCGGCATTGTGGGATCATGGATGCCCGAACGCCCCGATTGATCCCCGACACCGCACCGCAGGTGCTGCCGACCTCCACCGGATGGCGCGCCGACGCGCCGGATACGCGAAGCCTCCCCGAGGTGAACGCGACGGTCGAGGTTCCGACGGCGGGCCGGTGGTGGCGCCGGCTGCTTGCCTTCGCCGGACCGGGCTATCTGGTGTCGGTCGGCTATATGGATCCCGGCAACTGGGCGACCGACATCGCGGGGGGCTCGAAGTTCGGCTACACGCTGCTTTCGGTCATCCTGCTGTCCAACCTGATGGCGATCCTTTTGCAGGCGCTCGCGGCCCGCCTCGGCATCGTCACCGACCGCGACCTGGCCCAGGCCTGCCGGGCGACCTATTCGCGCCCGGTGAACTTCCTGCTGTGGCTCGCCTGCGAGGCCGCGATCATCGCCTGCGATCTGGCGGAGGTGATCGGCACCGCGATCGCGTTGAAGCTCCTGTTCGGCATTCCCCTGATCGGCGGTGCGCTGCTCGCCGCGCTCGATGCCTTCCTGCTGCTGCTCCTGATGAATCGCGGCTTCCGCTTCCTGGAAGCCTTCGTCATCGCGCTCCTGATCGTGATCGCGACCTGCTTTGCGATCCAGGTCGCCGCGGCGGCCCCGCCGGTTGCTGCGCTGCTGCGCGGCTTTGCGCCGTCGAGCGAGATCTTCACCAATCCCGAGATGCTCTACATCGCGATCGGCATCATCGGCGCGACCGTGATGCCGCATAATCTTTATCTGCACTCGTCCATCGTGCAGACCCGCGCCTATGAGCGCACCGAAGAGGGACGGCGGGACGCGATCAAATGGGCGACGACCGACTCCACGATCGCGCTGATGCTGGCGCTGTTCATCAATGCGGCGATCCTGGTGGTCGCGGCCGCGACCTTCCATCGGAGCGGCCATTCCGATGTCGCGGATATCAGCCAGGCCTACGAACTGCTTTCGCCGTTGCTTGGCCTCAGCATCGCCTCGACGCTGTTCGCGGTGGCGCTGCTTGCCTCCGGCCTCAACTCGACGGTAACGGCGACGCTGGCTGGCCAGATCGTGATGGAAGGCTTCCTCAGCTTGCGGCTGCCGAGTTGGGCGCGGCGGCTGCTGACGCGCGGCATCGCGATCGTACCCGTCATTGTCGTCACCGCGCTTTATGGCGAGCGCGGCACCACCGACCTGCTGGTGTTCAGCCAGGTCATCCTCTCGATGCAGCTTCCGTTCGCGGTCATTCCGCTGGTGCGGTTCGTGTCCGACCGGCGCAAGACGGGCAAGTTCGCGATATCGATGCCGGTCGCCGCGGTCGCCTGGCTGGTGGCTGGCGTCATCTTCATCCTGAATGTAAAGCTGCTGTTCGATACCCTCTTCGGCTGAGGGCCGGTCAGTCCTGCGGCTCCGCGGCCATGTCGCCGGCTGCATCGACCCGGAGCCAGCCGCTCGGGGCGAGACGCTGCTGCGGCAGGAAGCGGGCCTTGTAGTCCATCTTCTTGGAGCCGTCGATCCAGTAGCCGAGATAGACGTATGGCAGTCCGAGCCGGCGCGCGCGGGCGATGTGGTCCAGGATCATGAAGGTGCCGAGCGAGCGGTTCTCGAGCGATGGCTCGAAGAAGGAATAGACCATCGACAGGCCGTCGCTCAGCACATCGGTGAGGGCCACTGCGATCAACTCCTCGCCTCGTCCGGTGATGCCGCTGTCGATGCCGCGCTTGCGATACTCGATGATCCGGGTCTCGACATGGCTATCCTCGACCATCATCGCATAGTCGAGCACGGTCATGTCGGCCATGCCGCCGTGGCGGTGGCGCCTGTCGAGATAGGCGCGGAACACGGAATATTGTTCGGAGGTCGGCACTGCGGAACGCTGCTCGCCGACGAGGTCGGCGTTGCGGGCCAGGACCTTGCGGAAGCTGCGCGAGGGCCGGAATTCGTTGGCGATCACGCGCACCGACACACAGGCCCGGCATTGGTCGCAAGCCGGCCGGTAGGCGATCGACTGGCTGCGGCGGAACCCGCCATGGGTGAGCAGATCGTTGAGATCGCCCGCTTTGTCGCCGACCAGATGCGTGAACACCTTGCGCTCATGGCGACCCGGCAAATAGGGGCAGGGCGACGGCGCCGTCAGGTAAAACTGCGGGGTATCACGCGAATGCTGGGTCACGACAAGTCGTCAGGCCTCCAAAACAGCCTCCCAGCATCGCGCCCCGGAGGCTAGCGGTCAATCATCTTGCTGGGCTCAATTGGCTGGCTCAATAAGTGTGCGCTGCGGATGCCGCGTGAGCGCGGGCCGAGCTGTTGATGATAACGGTTCCGAGCACGATGTCGTGCAGCAAACGCCGCCGGCTATTGAAGAGGCCGAACAGCAGCACAAGCGGCGAGAGGAACGAGACCGACAGCCAGAACAGCACCGCATGCATGGCGCCGAGCACGAAATAGCCTGGCGCCCCGTACCAGGTGCGCAATTCCAGATCCATCACCCGCATGCCGACGGTCGCCGACGAGGCGCCGCCGATCGATGCGCCGTAATAGACGATCGCCCAGACAATCGTCGCCGGCCACGCCAGCCAGAACAGCGCCCAACCGAGGCCAAGGGTGATCAGGCCGAACACGGCGATGAAAAGATACCCAAGGATGACGGGGACCGAAAGCACAACCAGGTCAATCAGGAAGGCAAATACCCGCCGGGTGAGCACGCCGCGGAACAGCTCCGGCTCCAATCGCGGATCGAACGCATGCGGCGGCACGCCGCCGTCGTTACGCCAGGCACCATAGTTTCCCGAACCGCCGTAAGACATAATCTCCCCTCCGACTGGGACCTATCCCGGGCAGGACATGGGAACGGGCTGCCCGGGTGCCAAGGTCCGGAACCCCAGCAAGCGCAAATATTCGGCGATTCGGAGGCTATGGCGACTAGGGAGTGACGAATGGCGAATAGAGAAACCCTCCATTCGCTATTCGCCATTCGCTATTCGCGCTCCCTCAGCTTTTCCGCTGCTTGCGGTGCAAAATACGTCAGGATGCCGTCGGCGCCGGCGCGCTTGAAACCGACCAGGCTCTCCATCATCGCGCGCTCGCCGTCGATCCATCCATTGCGCGCGGCGCCCGCGATCATCGCGTATTCGCCTGATACCTGGTAGACGAAGGTCGGCATCGCAAACGTGTCCTTCACCCGGCGCACGATATCGAGATAGGGCATGCCGGGCTTCACCATCACCATATCGGCGCCTTCCGCGATATCGAGCTCGACCTCGCGCAGGGCTTCGTCCGAATTGGCGCTGTCCATCTGGTAGGTGCGCTTGTCGCCGGTCAGCGTCTTGGCCGAGCCGATAGCGTCGCGGAACGGGCCGTAGAAGGCGGAGGCGTATTTCGCCGCATAGGCCATGATCTGCACGTCGCCAAAGCCCTCGGCGTCGAGTGCTTCGCGGATCGCGCCGACCCGCCCGTCCATCATGTCCGACGGCGCGATGATGTCGCAGCCGGCCTCGGCCTGCACCAGCGCCTGCTTCACCAGCACCGCGACCGTCTCATCGTTGAGGATCCTGCCGTCCTCGATCAGTCCGTCATGGCCATGGCTGGTGAAGGGATCGAGCGCGACGTCGCAGAGCACGCCGATATCGGGGAATTCCTTCTTGATCGCACGGACCGACTGGCAGACGAGATTGTCCGGATTGAGTGCCTCCGAGCCCTGCTCGTCGCGCAGCGACGGCTCGGTGTAGGGAAACAGCGCGATGCAGGGGATATCGAGCTTGGCCGCGCGCTCGGCGTCGCGAACCGCCTGGTCGACACTTAGTCTGTCCACGCCCGGCATCGAGGCAACCGGGGTGCGGACATTATGGCCGTTAACGACGAACAGGGGCCAGATCAGGTCGTCCGTGGTCAGCACGTTTTCGCGCACCAGCCGCCTGGCCCATTCCGCCTTGCGGTTGCGGCGGGGCCGTATGGTCAAATCCAGCGGCGGGGAGGCGAGGGCCGTCTGCCGCTTTGGCGCATCGCGCAGTTCGATCGGACGCCCGAATTTGATCGCCATGGGCTTGTTCTCCTAACACGGCAGGCTGGTTTTTGATTTGATCCAACTCTAGCATCCTCGTCCAGCAACGTCACGGCGCCGTTGATCTGCCGCAACTGCAATTGATTTTGCCGGCCGGGCGGGCCAAGACTGCGCCGATGACCCATTTCGCTTCCACGGACGACTTCTGCGATGTCTGACACCTCTGCGCGCGACCAGTCGCGGGACAATGCGATTTCCGTTGCGGCGATGTCGTCGGACCGGATCCGGCGGGATGAGAATGCATGGACCCGGCGGCTCGTCTTCTTCCTCCGCATCATGGCGGTGGTCTCGATCGCCAAGGGCCTCTATCACTGGGCGCAGGTGACGGGATTCGTCGGCGCCGAGGAGGAGGCCTTCGAGAACCAGTCGATGGCCTGGCAGACCGCGACCATCTACTTCGCCGTCATCGAGCTTGTCGCCGCCGTCGGGCTGTGGCTCGCCACGCCCTGGGGCGCGGTGGTGTGGCTGACCACCGTCGTCTCGATGGCGGTGATCGAATTGATGTTTCCGAACATCTACGGCGGCAGCCTGACAGTGGTGGCGTTCGAAGCCTTGATGCTCGCCGGCTATCTCGCGCTCGCCTGGATGGCCGCACGCGAACGGCCGCCATAGCGCGCTTGACCGGCCGAGCGTGCAGCGAGCGCGAGTGGTGTCGCGAAAATTTTCAGAAAATTGTACGGTAACGTTTCGCTCACCGTAAAGGGTTCCCTCATATCTATTACGCGGTCGTTTCGAATTTGAGCGAAGCTGTTTCCGATTGTGACAGGGCGTGCAGACGAAGCGTGAACAGGGGCGCTCCACCGTCAATGAAGGGTTGCGAAAAGCCCTTGTTTGACGGGCTTAATCCGCGATTCACTGTCTTAAATTCATGATCTCTTTATTGTCTTATTTAAGCTGATGTTCAAACGACCCCCTTAAGTTGAACCTATCAGGCGGGACACAAGTTTCGTCGAATAAGTCGATAAAACGACAACAGGGGAAGTGTCATGATCAAAGCCGTTGCCTCAACGGCGGTGGAAACCGCTGAGCGCGCCGCCGGCCAGCCGACGGTGCAGTCGCTCTATCTCGAAGCCCTTACGCTGGTGGAGCGGCTGCATCGCCGGCTGCTCGACGTCATCAAGGACGAGTTCGATCGCCGCGGGCGCGCCGACATCAATTCGGTGCAGGCGCTGTTGCTCTACAATATCGGCGACAAGGAATTGACCGCGGGTGAGCTGCGCACGCGCGGCTACTATCTCGGCTCCAACGTCTCCTACAATCTGAAGAAGCTCGTCGAGCTCGGCTTCCTCGATCACCAGCGTTCGCGTGTCGATCGCCGCTCGGTGCGCATTCGCCTGACGCCGCAGGGCCAGGAGATCCGCCGTATCGTCGATGCGCTCTACCAGAAGCACGTCAAGACCGTGGAGCAGGTCGGCGGCATCTCGAACGAGGAGTTCTCGACGCTGAACAAGTCGCTGCACCGGCTCGAGCGGTTCTGGACCGACCAGATCCTCTATCGCCTCTGATACCTTCAAGACTTCGCGCCTCCAAGACTTCGTACCTCCAAGACTTCAACACCTCTCCAAGACTTCAACACCTCTCCAAGACTTCAACACCTTCAAGACTTCGCCAGAGCGGCCAAGCCGGCCCGATAGAAGACCGGCAAGCCGTCAGCCTCCAGCAGAGCGCATCGACTGTGCCCGGTCGGTGCGCTCTTGCTTTTCGGCACCGCAAAAAGAGTTTTGCGGAACCGGGAACCACTCGCGTCCTCACGCTTTATCGTGGGCTACGGAGAGCGAGATGCTGGTCGAGCGCGGAATGTGGGCGATGAATGTCGAAGTGGTCGGCGAGGCCTACGCCATCGCTTCCAACTATCTGCGCAGGACCGGGATCATTCCGGACTCTTATGCCACCAACGAGCAATTGCTCACGATCATCGTGCAGATGTTCCGGCGCGGCGAAACCAACAAGATCAAGCTCGCCAACAAGGCGATCGCCGAGTTTGAAGCAGCACAGCTCGTGATCTGATCATTCCCAATCGGAGAAAGTGATGGAAGCCGCGATCGATCGCATCATGCATACCTATGACCTGCTTGCGAACCGCACCGCCGCGGCGAGCGAGGAGGCGCGGGCGAAGGTGACGGAATATGTCCGCACCTTGTTCGAGGCGGGCGAGACCGACACGCACCGCCTGACGGTCTGCGGATTGACCTATCTGCGCCAGCTTGACGGCTCCACCGATCATGTGAAGGCGGGATTTACGGGGTTGTAGCGCGGCTGTCGCGGCGCTCTCCGCTGTCGTACCGCCCCGGGCCGGAACCCATCACCAATCTCTATTGGACCCGAGCAGGCTGTTGCGCCGTCACTTTGGCAGGCGCAGAGGGTTACGCGATGTTGATTTGTGGAGGAGGGCCGGCCGTGCCACAAGTTCCACGCGCTCCACGGGGTGGATTATCTCAGAGGAGCCGACTATGACGAAAAGCGTTCTTGTCAGTCTTGCAATCCTCACCCTCGCTACTTCTACCGCTCTGGCCGCACAGCGGACGCATCATCGTCACCCGATGAATGCGAATGCCAGTATGCGTGCCGCTCCGGTCATTGCGCCGGGCTCGGTCATCATGCCGGGTGGAGTGAGTAGCGGTGACCGCGACCTGTATTTCCGAAATCTGCACGACTCCGGGTATGATACGAAGAAGAACTTCAACTCGGTCGGAAACGTAGTGACGCAATAGCGTCAGGTCTGATCGTCGATCTTTGTCTTTTCACCCCAGGCCGGCATGACAGCGCCCTGGGGTGAGTTTATTTTCGTCTCGCGATCCGAACTCCATCAACACCATCCAGCGCCGCGCTCGCGCTGGCGAGCACGCTTCCGCTTTGCCCCCGCCGCATCGCCGCGCACACTCCGCTGTCATCGTCCGCGAGGCAGCTCTTGCTGCTCGCGCGCTTGGCGCCAGCGTCGGGGGCGCCAGGACCTCGCGACTTCGTCGCGCCCCGGAACGACGGGGGCGGGGCGAACGGATGCGGCCGCCTCTGGAACTGGCAAACCCCCGGCAGGCCACCATATCTGGCACAAAGGCCGCACTCCTACCGCAATCGCTTGGCCGGCACCCGGCGATGTGATAACGCTGACCGACCAGCTTCGACCGCCCACAATGGACCGACCGCATCCTCTAAAGGCTTGCGGCGGTGGAGATATTTCGCCGATGACCTCTTCCTCCCCGAGCGCCAAATCCAGTTCCGCGCCTGATTCCTTCTTCAGGGCGACCCTTGCCGAGGCCGATCCCGAGATCGCGGAGGCGATCAAGGGCGAATTGGGCCGGCAGCGCCATGAGATCGAGCTGATCGCTTCCGAGAACATCGTCAGCCGTGCGGTGCTGGAGGCGCAGGGGTCGGTGATGACCAACAAATACGCCGAAGGCTATCCGGGCGCGCGCTACTATGGCGGTTGTGAATGGGTCGACGTCGCCGAGACGCTGGCGATCGAGCGCGCCAAGAAACTGTTCGGTGCGAAGTTCGCCAACGTGCAGCCGAACTCCGGCAGCCAGATGAACCAGGCGGTGTTCCTGGCGCTGCTGCAGCCCGGCGATACCTTCATGGGTCTCGACCTCGCCGCCGGCGGCCATCTCACCCACGGCTCGCCCGTCAACATGTCCGGCAAATGGTTCAAGGCCGTGCACTACACGGTGCGGCGCGAGGACCAGGTCATCGACATGGATGCGGTGGCCAAGCAGGCCGAACAGGTCAAGCCGAAGCTGATCGTTGCGGGCGGCTCAGCCTATTCGCGCGCCTGGGACTTCAAGCGCTTCCGCGAGATCGCCGACAGTGTCGGCGCCTATCTCATGGTCGACATGGCGCATTTCGCGGGCCTCGTCGCCGGCGGCGTCCATGCTTCGCCGGTGCCGCATGCGCATGTCACCACCACGACGACGCACAAGTCGCTGCGCGGTCCGCGCGGCGGCCTGATGCTGTGGAATGACGAGACGCTGACCAAGAAGCTCAACTCGGCGATCTTCCCGGGCCTGCAGGGCGGCCCCCTGATGCATGTGATCGCGGCCAAGGCGGTTGCGTTCGGCGAGGCGCTGCGGCCGGACTTCAAGGTCTACGCCAAGAACGTGGTCGAGAATGCCAAGGCGCTCGCGGAAACGCTGCGCGGCCATGGGCTCGACATCGTCTCCGGCGGCACCGACAACCATCTGATGCTGGTCGACCTCCGGCCCAAGGGGCTGAAGGGCAATGTGTCGGAGAAGGCGTTGGTGCGCGCCGCCATCACCTGCAACAAGAACGGCATTCCGTTCGATCCTGAGACGCCGTTCGTCACCTCGGGCCTGCGGCTCGGCACGCCGGCGACGACCACTCGCGGCTTCGGCGTCGCCGAGTTCAAGGAAGTCGGCGGCATGATCGCGGAAGTCCTGACCGCGCTGCAGCAGTCGCCGGAGGGCAAGGCGCCGCTGGTGGAAGCCGCGATCAAGGAACGCGTGAAGGCGCTGACCGACCGCTTCCCGATCTATCAATAAGGAAATCGGCAGATGCGTTGCCCGAGTTGCAACAGTCTGGATACGCAGGTCAAGGACTCGCGTCCGACTGAGGATTCGGCTGTGATCCGACGGCGGCGCGTCTGCATCACCTGCAATTTCCGTTTCACGACATTTGAGCGGGTGCAGCTTCGCGAGCTGACAGTGATCAAGCGCAACGGCCGTCGCGTTCCGTTCGACCGCGACAAGCTGGTGCGCTCGCTGCAGATCTCGCTGCGCAAGCGGCCGGTGGAGACTGAACGTTTGGAGAAGATGGTGTCCACCATCGTGCGGGAGCTCGAAAGCAGCGGCGAGGCGGAGGTTTCTTCCGAGGCTATCGGCGAGATCGTGATGGAGCATCTGCGCCAGCTCGACGACGTCGCCTATGTTCGCTTCGCTTCGGTCTACCGCAACTTCCGCGAGGCCAAGGATTTCGAGGCGGTGCTCGGTGAACTCACCAGCGAAGACGACCCGCGCATCGCACAGTTCCGCAAATGATCTTCCGCATCCTGGAAGACAAGCTCGCCGCACAAGCCAAGCAGTCGAAAGCCGAGGACCTGCGGTTCATGCAGCTCGCGCTGACGCTCGGCCGGCGCGGGCAGGGCCGCACCTGGCCGAATCCGGCGGTCGGTGCTGTCGTGGTCAAGGATGGCGTCATTGTCGGTCGTGGCTGGACGCAAGCGGGCGGCCGGCCGCATGCCGAGCCGGAGGCGCTGCGGCGCGCGGGCGAAGCGGCGCGCGGCGCCACGCTGTATGTGACGCTCGAGCCATGCTCGCATTTCGGCCGCTCGCCGCCCTGCGCCGACGCGGTGATTGCGGCCGGCATCGCGCGCGTGGTGTCGGCGATCGAGGATCCCAATCCTGAAGTCGGCGGGCAGGGGCACGCACGGTTGCGCGCGGCGGGCATCGCTGTTGATGTCGGGCTGTGCGCGGAGGAGGCGGGGCGGGACCATGCCGGTCATTTCCGCCGTGTCCGCGACAAGCGTCCGCATGTGCTGCTCAAGCTGGCGATCTCCGCCGACGACAAGATCGGCGCTGCCGGCCACCGCCCGGTGGCGATCACGGGAGACGTGGTCCGGACGCGGGTGCATCTGCTCCGCGCGCAGAGCGATGCGATCCTGATCGGGATCGGCACCGCGCTGGCCGACGATCCGGTTCTGACCTGCCGCCTGCCGGGCATGGAGGCTCGTTCGCCGGTGCGGGTGGTGCTGGATCGCGCGCTGCGCCTGCCGGGCGACAGCCGCCTGGTGCATTCGGCGCGCGAAGCGCCGTTATGGGTGATGACCTCGGAGCTTGCCGAAGCGCCGGCTGCGATGAAGCTGGGCGCCGCCGGTGCCCAGGTGATCCGGGTCGCGGACACGGTCTCGCCGCCGGGACTGGATCTGCTCGCGGTGCTGCATGCGCTCGCCGAGAAGGGCATCACGAAAGTGATGGTCGAGGGCGGGGCACGGGTGGCGGCATCCTTCGTTGCGGCTGACCTGGTCGATGAAGCCTGGCTATTCCGCGCGCCAGAGGCGGTCGGCGCCGACGGCGTGCCCGCGCTGGACGCATTGCCGCTCGCCGCGATCACGCAGTCGCCCGCCTTCAAGGTTCGTGCTAGCGAAACGCTCGGCAAGGATATTTTGACAATCTACGATCGTGCCTAGTGCTGTCTCCGCGCGTCATGCCCGGGCTTGTCCCGGGCATCCACGCCTTGGCCACTGGCGACGAAGCAAGACGTGGATGGCCGGGTCAAGCCCGGCCATGACGAAGACCGAAAGGGTTTGATGTGTTCACGGGCATAGTCACAGATGTCGGCGAGATCACCATCCTGACACCCACGGCGCAGGGACAGTTGCACCGGCTGCGGATCGCCTGCCGTTACGATCGCACGACCATCGCCGATGGCGCCTCGATCGCCTGCAATGGCGTGTGCCTGACGGTGGTCGCCTCCGGCGTCGAGGGCGGCAAGACCTGGTTCGACGTCGATGCCGCCGCGGAAACGCTTGGCATGACGACGGCGAAGCACTGGGGTGTCGGAACCCGCCTCAATCTCGAGCGCGCGCTGAAGATTGGCGACGAACTCGGCGGCCATATCGTGGCGGGCCATGCCGATGGCGTCGCCACCATCGTCTCACGCGAGGATCTGCCTGATATGGCGCGGTTCGTGCTCCGAACCACGCGCGAACTGGCGCGTTTCATCGCGGTCAAAGGCTCGATCACGCTGGATGGCGTGTCGTTGACGGTGAATACGGTCGATGACGTCACATTTTCGGTGCTGATCATCCCGCATACTCTCAACGTGACGACGATCGGCGGCTGGCGCGCCGGCAGCGAGGTCAATATCGAAGTGGACCTGATGGCCCGCTACGCGGCGCGGCTGATAGAGATGAAGTGACCGATCGCCGTCATGCCCGGGCTTGTCCCGGGCATCCACGTCTTGTCCGCTTGCGGTGAGATAGATCGTGGATGGCCGGGACAAGCCCGGCCATGACGGAGTAACAAACAGCCAGCTTTGGCTTGGCTAAACCCGCTGCGGCGACTACAAAATGTTGACATACAACGCACGCGTTGAACGTCAACGTTACGAATGGATGAACTGATGGCAGACGCACGGCGTGCACCGCTGAAGGACCAGACCGACATTTCCGGCGCGCGTGCGCTGATCGTCGAGGCGCGGTTCTATGACGATATTCAGGACTCGCTTCTGGAGGGCGCGGTCGCCGAATTGAAGGCCGCCGGCGTCGGCTACGACGTCATCACGGTTCCAGGCGCGCTGGAAATTCCCGCGGCGATCGCGATTGCGATCGATGCCGCCGAAAAGAACGGCAAGCCCTATGACGCGGCGGTCGCGCTCGGCTGCGTGGTGCGCGGCGAGACCATCCATTTCGAGATCGTGTCGATGGAATCTTCGCGCGGGCTGATGGACCTCGCCGTGAACAGGAGGTTTCCGCTCGGCAACGGCATCATTACCGTCAACACCGAGGAACAGGCCTGGGCACGGGCGCGCGCCAATGACTTGAACAAAGGCGGCGACGCCGCGCGCGCGGCGCTCGCGATGCTGCGCATCAAACGCCGGCTGGCGAAGGGTTGACCATGGCGGAAGACAGGAAGCCCGTAAGACCAGCGGACAGGAAGGCCAATCGGCGCGGCGCCGCACGGCTCGCCGCCGTGCAGGCGCTCTACCAGATGGATATCGCCGGCGCCGGGCTGGACGACGTGTTCGCGGAGTTTGAGAGCCACTGGCTCGGCAACGAAGTCGAAGGCGAGACGTATCTGCCGGCGGAAGCGGCGTTTTTCCGTGACGTGGTATCGGGTGTGGTACGCGACCAGGCCAGGCTCGATCCGCTGATCGACGAGGCGCTGTCGAAGGGATGGCCGCTGAAGCGGATCGATGCGATCCTGCGTGCGGTGCTGCGGGCAGGCTCCTATGAACTGGAGCATCGCAAGGACGTGCCGGGCCGCGTGGTGGTCTCCGAATATGTCGACGTCGCGCACGCGTTTGTGGAGAAGGACGAGACCGGAATGGTGAACGCGGTGCTCGACCAGATTGCCCGGCAGTTCCGGGCCGATGAGTTCGTGCGTGGGTAGCCCGCACACACTCTGCCGTCATCATCCGCGAATGCGGATGATCCAGTAAACGGCGGCGGTTGTGCTGGATCACGGGCGGCGCGGAATACTGGATCGCCCGGTCAAGCCGGGCGACGACGGCTGAGGAGACGTCGGGCGGCATGGCAAGCGGACCGAGCAATCCATCCGGCGAGGATTCCCTTATCGCGCGCTACTTCAAGCCGCTCGCGAAGGACCCGGGCGCTTTCAATCTCGATGACGATGCGGCGGCGTTGCGGGCAGGGGGCGACGATATCGTCGTCACCACCGATGCAATCGTCGAGGGCGTGCATTTCCTCCCCGGCGATCCGCCGGCGACGCTGGCGCGCAAGGCGCTGCGGGTCAATCTCTCTGATCTCGCCGCCAAGGGGGCTACACCCGCCGGCTTCGTGCTGACGCTGGCGCTGCGTAGCGCTGACGATGTCTGGCTGAAACCGTTCGCGCAGGCGCTCGGCGAGGATGCTGCGCAGTTCGGCTGTCCGCTGCTCGGCGGCGACACGGTGTCCACGCCCGGGCCGGTGATGATCTCGGTCACGGCGTTCGGGCGCGTGCCGCAGGGCAAGATGATCCACCGTATAGGCGCGCGGGCAGGGGACCGCGTCGTAGTTACCGGCACAATCGGCGATGCCGCGCTTGGCCTCAACCTGCTGAAGGCCGGGTCTGTTGCCTCGCTGCTTGCGAGCGACGAAGCCTCCCGCGAGATGCTGACCGGCCGCTACCGCGTGCCACAGCCGCGCAATGCGCTCGCCAAGGCGGTGCGCGATTACGCCAGCGCCGCGATGGATGTGTCCGACGGGCTCGCCGGCGATCTCGCAAAGCTCTGTGCGGCTTCCGCCGTCTCGGCCGTGATCGACGTCCAGAGCATCCCACTCTCGTCGCCGGCCGCTGCGCTGGTCGCGCGCAAGGCCGTCGGTATCGAGGCCCTGATCTCGGGCGGCGATGACTACGAGATCCTCTGCGCGATCCCCGGGGATCGCATGGCGGCCTTCGTGCAAGAGGCCAAGCGCACAGGCGTTGCCGTGACTGCGATCGGCGGTATCATCGCAGGCTCCGCGCCCCCCAGCTTCCTAGATTCGCAGGGCCGGGAGCTGGCCTTGAAGCGGCTGTCCTACAGCCATTTCTAGAGCTTCGGTTCTGATTGCATCAGAACCGAAGCTCTAGATTCTCGTATTGACGCGTTTTCTTCACGCGAGCCGGGGTCCGCCTCGCTTGAAAACGCTTTGGAATAGGCCGAGAAAGCCGCCCCTCAGACTAATTAGCTGCCCAAATCGTCCCGTTTTGATTGCCGGCGGCGTTGCGCCGCGAAAGCGATTTTGGCAAGGTTCGCGACCGATTGTGGCCATCCTTGAGGGCAGGGGTGGACCGCTCAATAAGCGCCCGCCGCATCCCGCGGAAAAAACAAGGGCGTGGGGATACATCAAGGATCTGAGGCAGAATTCAAATGACAGCATTATGGTTGATCGTGCTCTGCGGGGTACTTTCCATTGTCTACGCGATTTGGGCGACCAATTCGGTCCTGAACGCTGACGCGGGCAGCCCGCGCATGCAGGAGATTGCCGCGGCGGTGCGCGAAGGCGCACAGGCGTATCTGCGGCGCCAATACACCACGATCGGCATCGTCGGCGTCTTGATCTTCATTCTGCTGGCTTACTTCCTTGGCCTCCTGGTCGCGATCGGCTTTGCGATCGGCGCGATCCTGTCGGGGGCGGCCGGCTTCATCGGCATGAACGTCTCGGTCCGCGCCAACGTCCGCACCGCGCAGGCGGCGACCAAGTCGCTGGCGGGCGGCCTGGAACTGGCCTTCAAGGCGGGCGCGATCACCGGGCTCCTGGTCGCGGGCCTGGCGCTGCTCGGCGTCACCATCTATTTCGCCTACCTGACCAAGGTCGCAGGGTTCGCGGCGGACAGCCGCACTGTGATCGACGCCATGGTGGCGCTCGGCTTCGGCGCCTCGCTGATCTCGATCTTCGCCCGTCTCGGCGGCGGCATCTTCACCAAGGGCGCCGACGTCGGCGGCGACCTCGTCGGCAAGGTCGAGGCCGGCATCCCCGAGGACGATCCGCGCAACCCGGCGACCATCGCGGACAATGTCGGCGACAATGTCGGCGACTGCGCCGGCATGGCCGCCGACCTGTTCGAGACCTACGCGGTGACAGCGGTCGCCACCATGGTGCTGGCGGCGATCTTCTTCGCGAAGTCGCCGATCCTGGTGAGCATGATGACGCTGCCGCTCGCGATTGGCGGCATCTGCATCATCACCTCGATCATCGGCACTTTCTTCGTCAAGCTCGGCAGCAGCCAGTCGATCATGGGCGCGCTCTACAAGGGCCTGATCGCGACCGGCATCCTGTCGCTGATCGGCATCGCCGGCGTGATCTACGCCCTGATCGGCTTCGACAAGCTGCCGGGCGTGGACTATTCCGGCATGGCGCTGTTCCAATGCGGCGTCGTCGGCCTCATCGTCACCGCGCTGATCATCTGGATCACCGAATACTATACCGGCACCGACTATCGCCCGGTGAAGTCCATCGCCTCGGCCTCGGTGACCGGCCACGGCACCAACGTGATCCAGGGCCTTGCGATCTCGATGGAGGCGACCGCGCTGCCCGCGATGGTCATCATCGCAGGCATCCTCGTCACCTACAGCCTGGCCGGCCTGTTCGGGATTGCGATCGCGACTGCGACCATGCTGGCGCTCGCCGGCATGATCGTCGCGCTCGATGCCTTCGGTCCCGTCACCGACAACGCCGGCGGCATCGCCGAGATGGCGGGGCTGCCGAAGGAGGTGCGCAAATCGACCGACGCGCTCGACGCGGTCGGCAACACCACCAAGGCCGTGACCAAGGGCTATGCGATCGGCTCCGCCGGTCTCGGCGCGCTGGTGCTGTTTGCGGCCTATAACCAGGACCTCAAATTCTTCATCAGCGACTCCGCCAACCACGCCTATTTCAAGGGCGTCAATCCCGACTTCTCGCTCAACAATCCCTATGTGGTGGTGGGCCTGTTGTTCGGCGGCCTCTTGCCGTATCTGTTCGGCGCGATGGGCATGACCGCGGTCGGACGTGCGGCCGGCGCGATCGTCGAAGAAGTGAGGCGCCAGTTCCGCGAGAAGCCCGGCATCATGCAGGGCACCGACAAGCCGGACTACGGCAAGGCGGTTGACCTCCTGACCAAGGCGGCGATCAAGGAGATGATCATCCCGTCGCTGCTGCCGGTGCTGTCGCCGATCGTGGTCTACTTCCTGATCTACGTGATCGCGGGCGGCGGTGCGGCCGGCAAGTCGGCGGCGTTCTCGGCCGTCGGCGCGATGCTGCTCGGCGTCATCGTCACAGGGCTGTTCGTCGCGATTTCCATGACCTCGGGCGGTGGCGCATGGGACAACGCCAAGAAATACATCGAGGACGGCCATTATGGCGGCAAGGGCTCCGACGCGCACAAGTCCGCGGTGACCGGCGACACCGTCGGCGATCCCTACAAGGATACTGCGGGCCCGGCGGTCAACCCGATGATCAAGATCACCAACATCGTGGCGCTGCTGCTGCTGGCAATCCTGGCGCATTGAGCGGCGCGTGACGCGAATGCAAAACCCCGCGGGCAGCGAGCCCGCGGGGTTTTGTTCTGCAACCCGGGCGAATCTCTCTCAACGCGTCATTGCGAGCGAAGCGAAGCAATCCATGTCGCCACGGGTGGAGAGATGGATTGCTTCGTCGCTGACGCTCCTCGCAATGACGGCGGTGGAGTTATTTCACCTCCATCTGCAGGCCTTCCTTCTCGATGATGGCGGCGAACTTCCTGGTTTCGGCGTCGACGAAATCGGTGAACTGCTGCGGCGTGCCGTGGTCGGGGCGGGCGCCCATGCCGGCGATGTTCTTCCTGACGTCGTCGCGCTCCAGCATCGCCTTTATCTGGCGGTTGAGCTCGTCCACGATCGGCGCGGGTGTGGCCTTGGGCAGGAAGACGCCGAACCAGGAGGAGACTTCGAACTTCGCAAGCTCCGGCGCGCTCTCGCGCATGGTCGGAAGTTTCGGCGCGGCGTCGCTGCGCTCGGCGGTGGTGACGCAGAGCCCGTTGAGCTTGCCGTCCAGCACCTGCGGCAGCGACGGATAGAGGTTGTCGAACAGGATCTGGATGTCGCCCGCGAGCCCCGCCTGCAGCGCAGGCCCGGCGCCGCGGAACGGCACATGCGTCATCTTCAGCCCCGTGAGCTGCAGGAACCAGGCGCCGGTCAGATGCGGGCTCTGGCCGGTTCCCGACGAGCCGTAAGTGAGCTTGTCCGGATTGGCCTTCAGATAGGCGATCAGCTCGGGGATCGACTTGATGCCGGTCGAGGGATGGGCCGAGACGATGTTCGGGATCCGGATCATGTTGGAGACCGGCTGCAACTGATCCTTCTGGTAGGTGAGGTTCTTGAAGATCGAATAGGCGATCGCATTCGGCCCGGGATTGCCGATCAGGATGGTGTGGCCGTCGCCCTTGTTGCGGGCAACTTCGGCGGTGCCGATGGTGCCGCCGGCGCCTGAGCGGTTCTCCACGATCGCCGACTGTCCCCAGGCGGTCTGCAGATGCGCCGCGAGCAGGCGGCCCATCACGTCGGTGGAGCCGCCGGCGGCGGCCGGCACGATCAGGCGGACGGTCTCGGTCGGCCGCCAGTCGCCGGCGCCTAAGCTCGCGCGCGGCAGGATGGCGGCGGCCGAGACGGCGGCGGTACCCGTCAGCAGGCGGCGGCGGGAAAGCAAGGTTCGGCTCACGTGTTCACTCCCTGATTTGATCTTGTTTTCAGGGAGCGTAGGGGACCGCGAGGCGGTCCGGCAAGCGAGGAGTTAGGCGGCGACTTGGCGCAGCCGCGGGTTCTTGTTTTGACGCGTTTTCTTCACGCGAACCGGTATCCACCCTCGGATCAAGTCCGAGGGCATGCTTCGCTCGAAAACGCTTTGGTTAGTTAAAGCTGAGCAGCTTGAACAGCGGCGTCAGGTAGCTGAGCTCCTGGCCCGAAGTCGGCGTGGTGCGGCTGACGAAGTCGAAGATCTTGCCGTCCTGCAGGCCATAATTGGCGATGCGGCGGACGGTGCGGTTCTTGTCGAAATAAACCGCGATCACGCGCTGGTCGACCACCCGCTGGTTCATGAAGGCGACCGGACGCTCGGTGCGCTGGGAGATGTAGTAGAACACCTCGCCGTCCAGTGTGGCCACCGTCGACGGAGTGCCCATCACGATCAGAACCTGGTCCTGGCTGGCGCCGATCGGGATTTGCTCCAGCGCGCCCTGCGGCAGGATGTAGCCCTTCTGGAATTGTTCGCCGGTGCAGGCGGCAAGCAGTGCGCAGACGAGGCCGATGGCCGCCGCGGCGCGGCAGCGTGCTAGCACGCCGCGTGAGAAGGACACGCGTGGGCTGGTCTTGTTGGCTTCGGTCATCGGCGGAACTGATCCGTCCCCTTGCGTCGCGCGAGGCGTTGACGTACCGGGCACGGCTGAGGATTGCAACAGAAGCGGGCGCTTTGGGCCCGCGGGCGGAACCCACAATGCTTTGGCCGTTCAATCAATTCAAGAAACCCCGGCTACTCCCGAGCGGCACCATTGAGACCATCTATGGCATGATCGTGACGCAGGCGCGAGAACCGGTGTTTTACCGACAGTTCGCCGTCGCAGACACGGTTAACGGCCGATTCGACCTACTCTTGCTGCATTTGTGGCTGGTGCTGCGGCGCCTCCGGGCCGTGGAGGGCGAATCGGGTCTGTCGCAGGCGCTGTTCGACCGCTTCTGCGAGGATATGGACGACAACTTACGCGAAATGGGGGTCGGCGACCTCACGGTGCCGAAGCGGATGAAGGCTTTCGGCGAAGCCTTCTACGGCCGTTCCGTGGCCTACGACCTCGCGCTCACTGATGGCCATGAGGCGCTGGCAAACGCATTCTGCAAGAATATCTTTGATGGCAAGGACATCGAGAAGGCGCGGCGGCTTGCGACCTATGCCGAGCGGGTAGCGTCCGTGCTGGACCGGCTCGACGCAACGGCGCTGTCGGGCGGATCGTGGAAGTTTCCAGTGCCGGAGCAGGTGGGCACGGCTCAATGAAAGATACCGAGACAGAGAGGCCTCATCCTCCGCGTGACCCTTGGCGCGCGCTGGTCGCGGTGGCGCAGGTGCCGGAAACCGGCCTGCATCGCGACATCGAGGCCGATCCGCGCCAGCGTCAGGCATTGGCCGATATCGCGGGGCTGCGCGAGGTGCTTTCGGCTGAGGCGTCATTCGACGTCACGCCGAAGAGCGGCGGCCGCTTCCACGTCGTGGGCTCCGTGCGCGGCCGGGTCGGGCAGACCTGCGTGGTGACGCTCGAGGAGATCGAGAACGAGATCGACGAGGAGATCGACCTGATCTTCGCCCCGCCGGAGCAGATCCCGCAGATGGCCGCGCTGGCCGAGGAGGCCGAGCGCAGCGACGCTGAGATACCCGACCCGCCGGAGCCGATCGAGAACGGCATGATCGATCTCGGCCGGCTCGCGACCGACGCGCTGTTCCTCGCGATCGACCCCTATCCGCGCAAGGCGGACGCCGTTTTCGAGCCGGTGGTCGAGGCTGCCGACCCCGAGGACCACCCGTTTGCCGCCCTGAAAGCGCTGCAGGCCGCGCCGAAAACGCCCGGTGGAAACAAGCCGAAAGGGAAATCCAACGGGAAATAGGCTCCGGTTAAAGTGGATTATGAGGGCGAACCATCGCGCGAAATCAATCCGTTGCATTCTCATAAATCTGAGATAAGATATTGAATAAATTGAGATATCCTGCGTCGATGCCTCCGCGTTCCCGCAACCCTGAGCCAACCGGTAAAGCATGGTGAAGAGGTTGTGTCAGAATGGGGACAGGTTATTGTCGCGGCCCGGCCGGGCGCGCCGTTGCCTTCGGCCGTACATCGCTTGCGCGACAGACATCGCTGACCGCGATAGACATCGCTGATGGCGGTGGCTTTCAAACGGGTGGCCGGTCCGCTTCAAGGCCGCCGAGAGCAGGTTTCCGGGACGTTCATGCCTAAAAAGGTTCGAATCGCGCTTGACGCCATGGGTGGCGATGACGGCGCATCGGTCGTCGTCCCTGGCGCCGCCATCTCGTTGAGCCGGCATCCCGACACCGAATTCTTGCTGTTTGGCGACAGCAAGCTGATCGAGCCGGAATTGGCAGCGCATCCCGCCCTGAAGGCGGCCTCGCGCGTGATCCACACCGATGTTGCGATCAGCAACGATGAGAAGCCGAGTCAGGCGCTCAGGCGCGGCCGCAAGACCTCCTCGATGTGGCTTGCGATCGACGCGGTGAAGCACGGTGAGGCCGATGTCGCGGTGTCAGCCGGCAACACCGGCGCGCTGATGGCGATGGCGCGGTTCAACCTGCGCACGTTGCCCGGAATCGACCGCCCGGCGATCGCCGCGCTGTGGCCGACCGTGCGTGGCGACACCATCGTGCTCGACCTCGGCGCGAGCATCGGCGGCGACGCACAGCACCTGGTGGCGCTGGCACTGATGGGCGGCGCGATGGCCAGCGTCCGATTCAACGTGGAGCGGCCGACCGTAGGGCTGCTCAATATCGGCCGCGAAGAGATGAAGGGACATGAGGAGATTCGCGAGGCGGCGGAGCTGTTGCGGGCGATGAACCTGCCGCAGCTGGATTATATCGGCTTCGTCGAGAGCGACGGCATCGGCAAGGGCATCGCCGATGTGGTCGTCACGGAGGGATATGCCGGCAACATCGCGCTAAAGGCGGCAGAGGGCACTGCGCGGCAGATGGTGGACTTTCTGCGCAATGCCCTGTCCCAGACCTGGCCGAGGCGCATCGGCTATCTCCTGGCCCGCGGCGCCTTCCGGGCGCTCCGCGACAAGATGGACCCCAACAAGTCCAATGGCGGGGTGCTGCTCGGCCTGAAGGGCCTGGTGGTGAAAAGTCACGGTGGGATCAACTCCGAAGGCTTTGCCTATGCGGTCGATGTTGGCTATGAGATGGCCCACTACGATCTCCTCACCAAGATCAATCAGATGCTCAACCGCGACGGAAGCGCGCTGGCCTCAGCGCAGACCGCGCAGGAGGCTGTCTCGTGACTGCGATACGATCGGTCGTGCTCGGCTGCGGCTCTTATTTGCCGGAGCGGGTCCTGACCAATGCCGAGCTGGCGACCCGCGTCGATACGTCTGACGAATGGATCGTGCAGCGCACCGGCATTCGGGAGCGGCACATCGCGGCCGAGGGGGAGTTCACCTCCCATCTCGGCATCAATGCCGCGCGCGCGGCATTGGCGAACGCCGGCCTCGATGCGCAGGATATCGACCTGATCGTGCTCGCGACCTCGACGCCGGACAACACGTTTCCGGCGACCGCGGTCGCGGTGCAGAACGGACTCGGCATCACCCATGGCGCGGCCTTCGATCTGCAGGCGGTCTGCTCCGGCTTCGTCTTCGCGCTGGCGACCGCCGACAATTTCCTGCGCACCGGCGCCTACAAGCGGGCGCTGGTGATCGGCGCCGAGACCTTTTCGCGCATCCTCGACTGGAACGACCGCGGCACTTGCGTGCTGTTCGGCGACGGGGCCGGCGCGGTGGTGCTGGAAGCGCAGGAGCAGCCGGGCACATCGTCCGACCGCGGCGTACTGACCACGCATCTGCGCTCCGACGGCCGCCACAAGGCGAAGCTGTTCGTCGACGGCGGCCCGGGATCGACCCGGACGGTCGGCCACCTGCGAATGGAAGGCCGCGAAGTGTTCAAGCACGCGGTCGGCATGATCACCGACGTGATCGTCGACGCCTTCAACACCACCGGCACCAGCGCGGAGGACATCGACTGGTTCATCCCGCATCAGGCCAACAAGCGGATCATCGATGCTTCGGCGCACAAGCTCCATATTGCGCCGCAGAAGGTGGTGCTGACGGTCGATCGCCACGGCAACACTTCGGCGGCATCGATTCCCCTGGCGCTATCAGTTGCGGTGCAGGATGGACGCGTGAAGAAGGGCGATCTCGTGCTGTTCGAAGCGATGGGCGGCGGCTTCACCTGGGGCTCGGCGCTCGTTCGCTGGTGAAGCGTGCAATCAGAAAAGACACCTCCCTGACGATTTTGGCAGGCTGCTGCATTATCGCCACTGTTGACCATTGCCTGCTAACCCTCTAATTTCAGGGGACAAATTTTGTTCGCCGAGAGTGCGGGGCAGGCGATGACCGGAACCGGTAAAACAGTCACACGAGTCGATTTGTGCGAGGCGGTCTACCAGAAGGTGGGATTGTCGCGCACTGAATCCTCGGCGTTTGTCGAACTTGTCTTGAAGGAAATCACCGACTGCCTGGAAAAGGGCGAAACGGTGAAGCTCTCGTCCTTCGGCTCCTTCATGGTGCGCAAGAAAGGCCAGCGCATCGGACGTAATCCGAAGACCGGCACCGAAGTGCCGATCTCGCCGCGGCGGGTGATGGTATTCAAGCCGTCGGCGATCCTGAAGCAGCGGATCAACGGCCACAACGGGTCGACCAACGGCGAAGGCAAGAGCGGATAATTCCTTCCTGGACGTGATGGCGTTTCTTCGAATCGTCATCCCGCGCTATCGTTGTTTGAGCGTGATCTCCGCGCTGGCGCATGGCGTTGTCGCGAGCGCGTTTGTGCGGATCATGCTCTAGGAGAAGGAGCGGGCATTTGGAAAAGGCGCCCGATGCATTCCGTACCATCAGCGAGGTAGCCGACGAGCTCGACATCCCCCAGCACGTGTTGCGTTTCTGGGAGACGCGGTTCGCGCAGATCAAGCCGATGAAGCGTAGCGGCGGCCGCCGCTACTATCGCCCCGACGATGTCGACCTGCTCAAGGGCATCCGCCGCCTGCTGTATGGCGAAGGCTATACGATCCGCGGCGTGCAGCGGATCCTGAAGGAGCACGGCATCAAGTCGGTCCAGGCGATCTCCGACCAGAGCGCGGCAATCTCCTTTGGCGCCGTCGAGGAGGCGATCGGCCAGAGCCTGCGGGAATCCGACGAGGAGGAGGAGACCGCCGGCCAGGATAACGATGCCGAGGACGAGGAATTTGATGACGGCAACGCCATAGAGATCGATTACCGCTTCGTCGACCCCGACGAGGACGGCATCCTCGCCCCGTTCAAGGGCCGGCAAGCGCCGGCTGCCCAGCCCACGCCGGCAGCCGCACCGGCCCGCGGCATCCCCGCCGCCGACCGCGAACGCCTGCAGCGCGCGCTCCAGGACCTGATCGGTTGCCGGGAGATGCTGGATTCGGCGATGAAGGACGGCGAAGGCCGGTAAATCGCCCCAGAGCATAACTATTGAAAGTTTGGTCGGAGCGAAAGGATTTGAACCTTCGACCCCTAGTCTCCCAGACTAGTGCGCTAACCGGGCTGCGCCACGCTCCGATGCCGTTCCATTAGCTGCGATCAGGGCTTCGCGCAAGGCGCGATCGGATTGAACTCGCCAAGTCCAGTCCTGCGCCCGCGATACGCCCTCAATCTTAGCCGCGAGCGCCAGCTTTTGGAACGCTACCGCAAAAACCGACCCGACGAAGCCGGTCAGCCCAGATTGAGGCAGATCAAGCTGAAGTTCCCGTCGGCGCCATAGCGTGGAGGAGCCTTTCGCCACCCGCCTGCGCCACCAGATCAGAGGCAAACGAACGTGCAGACCTTCTATTTCGACCAGAAAGACGGTGTTCCGATCCGCGACCGGATCGGGAAGCAGTTTTCATCGGATGCCGAAGCTATCGAATACAGCAAGATCCTCGCCGCACATTTCCGCAAAGAGGCTCCCACCGAACCGGACCTTGCGATCGTGGTCGTCAGCGAGTCAGGGCGCGAGATCCATCGCGAGCCGGTGCATCCGGCGGGGGCTTCCTAGAGCGTCTTTGGGCGGAGCATGTCCTCGGACTTGATCCGAGGGTGGATACCGGTTCGCGTGAAGAGAACGCGTCAAAACAAGAATCTAGAGCTTCGATTCTGATTCAATCAGGACCCGCGCAGATGTCGGGTTGCCTTCGGCTTCTGGGACACTTGCCGATAGTCTCGACCCGGAGATTGAAAACCAAAAGGGCGCGGTGATCGCGCCCTTTGTCCTGATGGCCTGCATAGCCCCGCCGGTGCGCGCTTGCATTTGGACGGTCAGTACCACCACCACCGCGGAATATATACCTCTTGATTTCCGTAGCGTATCACCGGCGCTACGGGCGGGCCGTATGGATCGACCCGGTCGTCCTCCGGACGATAACGATATCGTGGAACAATATAATAATCCCAGTAGGGAGTTTCCCTGATGATGGGCACCCTGACGATCGCCCTTGCCCGTGGTTCACGAACGACTCTGGCCTCCTGCGCATAGGCTGCAACGCTGAACGTCCCCAGGTTACACAGCACCAGCGCCGCTCCGAGAGCTACGGTTTTTATCCTCATTCCTCGGTCTCCTTGCCGGAAAGGCAAATTAACGAGCACCTGCTCATGATTGTTCCGTCTGCGCGGGGAGGGGCGCCCTCGGTGATCGGCGGCATCGCCAGCCGCATTGTCGAGCGCAGAGTAGCGCAACTCCGAGCGCAATCTATCGAAATTGAAAAGGCCGCCGGCATGGCTCCAGCGGCCTCCGCGCTTAATGTGGGTCGCTAGAGATCGATGCCGACAGCGATGTTGCGGCCTTGCAGTTCGGCGATCTTCATTCCCTCAGCCTGCAACTGCGCGAACTCCGGGTCCTTTGCCACGGCCTCCTGCACTTTGCCGTAAGCTTCCCAACTGGCGTAGCGCGTCGTAACCAGCCATTCTCCTGCCCACACGCCAGTGTGGAAACGGGACAGCCGAAGAAATTCGGCACCGTGTTTTTCAAAGATCTTCTTCGCCCGCCTGGCAATCTGGGTCATTTCCTCGGCCTTATCGGTTCTGAAACGAGTAAATTGCACGATCGACATGGGGCTACCTCCATCGTGATTTAAAATGTCTAAGAGGCATATATCGAGCGACATTTGAGGAGCGAACCTCAATGCAATCTCGATGAAGGTTTGTCTTCATCGACTTGGCCTTGGTTCAGGCTTCGCAATCGACACTGGCTAAAATAGGTGCGCCGTTTATCAAGACTTGAATTGCTGCCGGTGTGATCGACACGCAGCAAAGAGAGGAGGGTGCGAAGAGCCTCGCAACCTCATCCGTGTCCCTTTCAGCCTGCACCTTGATGTGGCCGGCGGAAGTGCGTGCCCCGGCGGATCGTGGGGATCGCGCCGGGGCGTCGCTCCCTCTCAACCGACCATTGGGCTAGGGGGCTGAGATGATCAGCGAGAGATCGCACATCCACCGAAGCACAACCGCTGCCGGGATGTGAGTGCAAATTGTGCCATTCAACTTGAATTTTAAGAAGCTTGCACAAAGAGCGCCTGGTTCTTCACTTGGCAAAAATAAAAAGCGACCAGTTCATTGCGGCGAGGTCTCTACGAGGGCGCCCGCAACGAACCTTATTGTGGCCGCTTCGCCTTTCTGATGTGTTCGACGGCCGTCAAATACGCTGCCACCTCGCAGGGTGTGTAAACTGCAACACACGAGACAAGCGCGAATCGCTGTAGACTCAAAACGGCGTCCTCAAACGCGCCTCCCTAGCCTTGAGCCCGTCGCAAATGGCGGGCTTCCTTCGAGAGGGCGCTCGGGTCGTTGGTGTTCGCGTCCGTGCACACCTGTGTGCACCAGGGGGGTCTCCGCATTCTTACTGACGCGAATTTCATTCCCTCGTTACATACTTCGGGATTTAATTGCCGCATCGTATTACCTGATCATATTTGCGAATGACCCGGCGGGCCGCACCTGCCGGGTTTTTCGTTCCTGTCCCGAGGGACCGTTTAATCTTTGAAGGCTCTAATCGACGGCTGGATCGTCAAGCGGTAAGCGATCGAGCTGTCGCCGTTGAAAATCTCCAGCGATGTGCCGCAAGCCGGGCAGCGATATTCGCCTGGCTCGCTCTTTCCGGATGACAGCTCGATCCTGCGGAAGCCTGCCCCACATTTAGGGCAGATCACGTCGTCTTTTTTCATCAGATCACCCTTCGGTCTATGCCACGCTTTACCCTGCGCTTGGCGGCAGAGCCATGATCTGAGAGTTACAAGTGTAACAACGTGCGGAGGCGCCCGACCAACCGTCGGTTCACGCTGGCGGGCCGCTCCAGTCCAAGCGACAAGTCGAAACTGGAGAACTGGTCAAGCTTTGCACAGCCAACCTTTCCTCGTTCAAGCGCCTTTCGACAAACCCGCGCTCAAGGTCCGAGAGATTGGTCCCAAGCAGCCGCCGATATCGGCTGATGTTGTTGGTATGGGCCCGCAGACGGGTGACTTTATCGTCGGTCATCCAGCCTCCAATGTGGAGAGGGAGTCAATTGTGAAGCTGTGGGAATGCCGTGGCTACCTAACCATCGATATGAGGCTGTCGCAGGCTCAGGCTCGGCCTCAACGTTGGTCCGCAAAATTGCGCCGCCGGGCTGGAAATACAGCGTCCCGGCGGCGTTTGTCTCAACTGGTGCCCTGAAATCCCAGTAACAGCATCTTAGCAAGACCATGCTACCTCGTGTGTGAAATGGTTCACACTTTTCGCGGTTTCCAAAAAAGCGGAGTCAAAGAACTCTGACCACGCCTGGGCGATTGGGGCTGGGGTCAAATCCCGCCGCTCCGACCATTCGTTGTCCGACGCTCCTTGACCTTGAGCCACACGCCCCCATGAGGGCGTAGCGTGATCGACGGAAATGGCGTCACCTTGCGGTCTGGCAGCCATTCCATGGAGAAACGTTGCGCCATGGTCGTCAGCACCAGGACGGCTTCCATCATGGCGAAACGCTGGCCGATGCAGACGCGCGGTCCGCCGCCGAACGGCATATAGGCGAAGCGGGGTAGCTTGCGCTCGAGGTCGCCCATCCAGCGTTCGGGGTGGAAAGTCTCCGGCTCCTCGAAATAATGCGGGTCGCGATGCAGGACCCATGGGATGATGAAGATGGTTGTCCCCGCTCCGAAAGAGTAGCCGCCAAGGTCGAACGCTTGCACGGATTCCCGGCCGATGGCCCACGCGGGCGGGTAAAGCCGCATCGCTTCCATCACGACGCTTTCCGTGAATTTCAGGCGCTGAACATCCTTGGCTGTGACGGGGCGATCGCCAACCACTTCGGCGATTTCCGCGGCCATGCGCGCCTCGGTGTCCGAATGCTGGCCGAGTAGAAACCATGTCCAGGAAAGTGCCAGGGCCGTGGTCTCGTGCCCTGCGAGAAGGAGCGTGATCGCCTCATCGCGAAGCAACGAGTCGCACACCGGTTTTCCTGCATGGTCGCGCGCTGCCATCAGACGCGACAGAAAGTCATTTCGATGTTCCACGCCGCTGGCGCGCCGTTCAGCGATCATGGACGAGACTACTCTTTCGATCGTCCGGATCGAGCGCCGGTATCTGAGGTGGCCGGGCAGCGGAAACGCGTCCGGAATAAGGATCGGGCGCTTGTAGCGCGATGCGATCTCCACGGTGAGGTCGTTGACCGCAATATCCATGTCGTGAATGTCTCGCTCCACCTCGGAATCGAAGAGCGTCTTGGCCGCGATCCGCAGCGTCAGTCCCATCATCTCGGGATGGATGTCGATGATCTCGCCATCTTGCCAGCCATCAAGCAACTGGTGAGCAAGGGCCACCATCGCGCCGTCGTAAGCAAGCAATTGCCGGCCGGCGAAGGCAGGCGCAGCCAAGCGACGCTGGCGGTGCCAAAGCTCGCCTTCACTGGTGAGCAGGCCTTTCCCGAACACCGCCGTCACATGGCGCCAGAAGAACTTGTGCTTGATGTAGTTTCGATGGTCCTCCAGGAGGACCTTCTCGATCGCAGGCAAATCGTTGATAAAAAGGGCCGGCCATCCGGCAAGATTGAGCGAGACGAAGTCGCCGTACCGATCCGCTAGTTCAGCAAAGAAGCCAAGCGGGTCCGCGCCGAGCGCTGGCAGATTTCCAACAAAGGGCAAGCCGCGCGGTCCCGGCGGCCGACGCGGCGGAGAGTGCCATCCGACGGCTGTTGGTGCGTCCACGCGAAAAATATCAGTCCTGCCGACGGCGGCGCCTGATCAGCCAATAGACACCGTAGCCAACGGCGAGGATCGGAAGGCCTGCGCCGGCGATCGGCCCGGGGGCTCCGCTGTAGTGACCCGGCTTGTTCTGACCGGGCGCGTCCTCGCAGTTCCCCCCGCCATTGCAGGCCTGCACGGGCGGGATGACCGTCGTCAGAGCGAGGGCCAAAATCGCGGCGGCAATGCCGAACCCGATCTTCATTTGACTTCTCCAATGCTGACTGGATATTAAATGTCAAAATTAAATACAGCATTAAATAAATAAATGATTTAAAATAGGTAATGTTCCCGTATATTTTTACCGCTTGGGCGCTCCGCGCGAAGTTGCTTGCCAGGTTCAGCCACGGTTTCAATTCCAGCCTATCGAGATGTTCGCTTGTTGACAGCTCGAGCTGCTCACGTACGTCAGCAGTAATCCTCCTGGTGCCATTGAGGTGCCGATCATGTGCGGAGAGCAGCGTCCGTTGATGCTGGCGAACAGGGCCATCTGCCTGCCGGGAACCTGCAATGTGTTCTGGCGTTCTATCCGCAAGAAGAGGAACCGCCATGGATAATCTGACCAAGAGGGATCAACGCGACCGCTCGAAGATCAACATGCACGAGGACTTCGAGGTCAAGTACTGGACCAGAGAACTCGGGGTAACGAGAAAGCAGCTCCAGAAGGCTGTCGACAAGGTTGGCAACAGCGCTGCCACGGTCCGGAAGGAGCTGGGGCAATGAAGATAGACGATCAGGCAATCCGGGCGCGCGCCTATCGATTGTGGGAAGCCGCGGGAAGCCCCGAAAATGAAGAAGAGCGCTTCTGGCACGAAGCGGAGCGCCAGCTGAAGGAAGAGCAAATCCAGCACGAACTGAAGACGCCGGATACCCTGTAGGCCGGACTTATCAGGTGCGGCCTAGATGCCAAGCACCCAAACGGCGACGATGGTGCCGAGCACGGCGAGACCGCTGATGGTCCAGCCGGTGACGTAGGCCCCCCTGCCAGCCTCGGGCTGATCGACCATGGTATCGTGCCAATCGGTCATGATGGCCTCCAATCCATTGCCTCCCCGACGTAGGTCGGCGCAGACGGCTCAAGGTTCAAAACGCAAAACGCGGCGCAGGTGCGCCGCGTTCCAATCGGTGTCCACCCTCGGATCAAGTCCGAGGCATGCTTCGTTCTAAAACGCGCTACCGTGCGCTTCGCTTGGGCTTGCGCACCGCGCGGACCTTGCCGCTGGTGCCGCCGCCGCAGAAGAACTGATCGCGTCCGTCGGACTCGAGCCCCGACACGCTGACGCCGGGCGGCAGCGCCAGGCGTTCCAGGGCCTCGCCCGTCTTGGGATCAATTCTGGTCAGATCGCCTTCGTCGCCTTCCCAGGTGCCGTGCCAGAGCTCGCCGTCGATCCAGGTGACGCCGGTGACGAAGCGGTTGGACTGGATGGTGCGGAGGATCGCTCCGGTTTTGGGATCGATCTGGTGGATCTTGCGCTCCCGGTACTGTCCGACCCAGAGCGTGCCCTCGGCCCAGGCCAGGCCTGAATCGCCGCCGCCGCCGGGCGAGGGGATCGTCGCGAGCACGCGGCCGCTTTTCGGATCGATCTTCTGGATGCGGTCCTCGGCGATCTGAAACAGATGCTGGCCATCGAACGCCGTTCCGGCATGCGCGGGCACATCGATCGAGCGCACCGTGTCCCCGCTCGCCGGGTCCATGCCGCTGATCCGGTCGCCGGACGCGAACCAGACGAGCTTGCCGTCGTAGGTCAGCCCATGGACGCTGTCGACGCCCGGGAAGGGCCCGTATTCGCGGATGATTTCGGCTGCTGACGTGATCATGCTTCCTCCTCGCTGTTCGAAACTGGAGGCACCCTAGCCATTCGGCACTGGCGCGGTGAGTAACAAGGTCGTCGCGAAACCCGGCAAAGGCGGGGTCACCCAGCGGCGTGCGCGCCCGCGGCCGAACGACTGCACCTTGTCTCTGGCCGCAAGCGCGTCGAGCGCCCGCTGCACGGTGCGCTGGCTGGCGCCGAGCGCCAGCGCCAGCGCCGAGCTCGACCATGACTCGCCGTCGGCCAGAAAGGCGAGCACCTCCGCATGCTCCTCTTCGACCGGGCGCGCCAGCACAACGATGTCGCGTGCCTGGTGCGGCACGAGTGCGAACCCTTGCTTGGTCGCGCTGACGTCGGCGAGCGTGCGCAGCATGCTGCGAAGCCGCCCGATCTCGACCCGCAGCCGCGCGCGATGCGATTCATCGGCATGCTTACCGCGGAATGCCTGTGCAATCAGCATCTCCCTGGTCACGTCGCTGGGCCAGGCTTCGGCCAGAGCGCGGGCGAGCGCGAACAGAACCGGACGTGTGGCAAGCGAAACCGTCATGTCCCTCTCGCGCACGACATAACGGCACGCATCCACGACCAGCGACTTCGACGCCAGCAACGCCTCGACCTCATCGAGCAGAAGCGGGCGCTCCTCGCCGCGTGCAACGAGGCGCGCCGCGGGTGTGCCGAGCAGAAGGGCCGCGCTTTCGACCTCGGCCGTTAGTGCAGGGATCCGTGCCTGACGTGCCGCGGCCTCGGCTCGCGCGAGTGCGGCGCGGGCTGGCTTGGTTCGGATGCGGCGCATCGCGATGCCCGCAACGACCAATTCGTGCGCGGCCCTGGAGGCCGGCGGGAAGGGCGCGGGATCAAGGTCGGCAAGCCTATGCTCGGCGTCATCGAGGCGTCCGATCAGCAGCATGCGGCGGATCTCAAGATAGCGCGCATGCGCGGCGTTGACGAAATCCTTGTGCGCTTCGAGCGTCGCGCGCGCGGCGTCGAGCGCCTTGGCGGGGAATCCGAGGTCGCGGGAGGCGAGCGCGACCTCGGCCTCCGCGACGACGCATCTGGCGCGCGCGATCGCCTCCTTCGGGCCGAAGGCGCGCGCGGCGCTGCGCAGCAGAGCCTTGGCGCGGACGAAATCGCCGAGCTGCGCCATCGCGATCCCGCGCAGTGCCAGCGCCGGCGCGTCCTCGCGCAGCGCCACGCGGTTCAATGCGCCGAGTGGATCGCCCATCGCGAGTGCGCGCGCGGCGGCCGTGATCAGCGAGTCCATGGCAATCCCGTCACACTTGTCACTCTCACCCCTTCAGCGCCCGGTCCTAGTCTACCTCACCGTTACAGACCAGTACGCAGCGAGGAGATCGGCTCATGGTCGACTGGACGATCCTTTCCCCAACATTCCTCACCGCCACGGTGGAGTGGGTGGAGGCCGTCGTCACAGTGCTGACGGTCGGCCCCGGCCCCGCGACGAGCGATATCGAGAACAGGGAACGACGATGACGGCGCATTGCCCAAAGCTCGACGTCGAGACCGCGAACGAGGCTTCGCCGTCGCAACGTTCGAGCGTCACAACGAAGATGTCGGCAGCCGATTGGTTATCGCTTGCGGCCGCGCCGACCTTCGCGGTCATGGCGTTGCTCACCGCCGTCGTCGGCGGCGCGCCCGATATGCTCTGCTCGCAAAGCACGTCGCCGTTCGCGGGAATGGTCCCGATGTACGTGCTGATGAGCGCGTTCCACTCGGGGCCGTGGCTGAGGCTGATCGCGAGGCGACGAAGCGGCTAGGTGAACGCGCCGCAACTGGATCGCGGCTTCGACATTCGCTAGTCTCGCTGTCACCGGCACAACAATCGCCGGGCGTCGATTTCCCGCCTTGTGGAATGGGACGCATCAACCAACAACAAGAAGCAGGGAAAGCGTCTCCAATGAAGGAATTTGCCGGGAAGATTGCCGTGATCACGGGCGGCGGCACGGGCATGGGGCGCGAACTCGCGCGGCAGCTCGTGGCGGAGGGGTGCAATGTCGCGATGTGCGACGTCTCGCTTGAGGCGATGGCGGAGACGAAGCGGCTCTGCGAAACCGAGAAGCTGCCGCAGGGATTGCGTGTCACCACCCATATCGCCGATGTCTCGATCGAGGATCACTACAAGCGCTTTCGCGACGAGGTGATCCAGCAGCAGGCGACCGACAATATCCACTTGTTGTTCAATAATGCCGGCATCGGCGGCGGTGGCAGCCTGTTCACCAATACGCGCGAGCAGTGGGAGCGCACCTTCAACATCTGCTGGGGCGGCGTCTATCTCGGTGTTCGCACCTTCCTGCCGCTCCTGCTGAAGGCGGACGAGGGGCATATCGTCAACACCTCCAGCGTCAACGGGTTCTGGGCGAGCGTCGGCATGGGCGTGGCGCACACTGCCTACAGCGCGGCGAAGTTCGCGGTGAAGGGATTCTCCGAGGCGCTGATGAACGACCTCAGGCTGAATGCGCCGCATATCAAGTGCTCGGTGGTAATCCCCGGCCATATCGGCACCTCGATCGTCTCCAACTCACGCAAGGTGCAGATCGGCACGGAATCCGACCAGCTCACCGAGCAGGAGATCCTGCAGGCGCGCCAGCGGATGAAGGGCGCAGGGATCGATGTCGATGCGATGTCGGACCTGGACATCCAGCAGGCCGCGCTTGATCGCGCGCGGACCTTTCATGATGATGCGCCGACCACGGCGGCCGCCGCGGCCAAAATCATCCTCGACGGCGTCAAGGCCGACCGCTGGCGCATCCTGGTCGGCGAGGACGCCCATGTGCTGGACGAGCGCGTGCGCCAGACGCCGGAACAGGCCTACACGCCGGAATTCCTGGAGCGCATCAAGGCGGACGTTGGCTGGCGGCTGGGTTAGCCGCGCGCAACTCGCGCACGAGGGCTGGGCTGATAGGCGAGCCGGGCGTGGCCGGCGCAATAGGGCAGGCCGTCGACCGGCCGGTTGCCGCAGAAGCGGAAATCGCTGGCATCAGGCGTCTCGACCGGCCAGCGGCAGCGCTGCTCATCCAGTTCGAGCAGCGAACAGCAATGGCCGTTCGCGATCGGCTCTTCCGGCGGCGCCTCGCCGTATTCGGCCTGCAGCATCCGGATCTGATGCCGCACTGTCCTCGCGCGCGGCGCACGGGGCGAGGCTTTCCGCGCCGGTCGTGTGGCGTCGTCGTCGCGCGGCTCCCGTGTCAGATTGAGACGGGAGAGCTTGCCGATCACCGCGTTGCGGCTGACGCCGATGTCGACGGCGATCTCGCGGCAGGTCAGTCCGGCATCGAAGCAGCGCTTGAGCTGTTCGACGCGTTCGGGGGTCCAGATCGATAGGATGGCGGTCATGGCGATGGTCCCAGGTTGCCGGAAAGTTTCCGGGTTGGCTTGACCACCCTTCAGCCGGACCGTCTGACGCCTCACTTCACGGCTTGCCGTTGTCGCGGATCGACAACAGCCCATCCTTGATAGCGAGGCGGATGCCTTCCTCGATCAAGGTCCGGGCGACGCCGGGGACGCTGGTGCCATGGGTACCCTGTCTCACCAGCTTCTCCATGTAAGCGATGGTCGAGAGCGCCAAAGTGACGGGAATGCGATCGGTCTCGGCTTTCTCCGTGGCCATGGCAAAACGCTAGCCTTTTACGCCTGTACAGAAAAGTATCTATTCAGACTCTATTTAGTTTTACACCGGTGAGTCAAATTGATTCGCTTTTCGCGCGCTATCCTATTGTAAAATAATGAGAAAATTTCATCGTGGTCTGGGGATAACGCGCGCGCCCCGTGTACAGCGCCCAGAGCCAGGCGGCGAGGGCGCGGCGAAACGCGCGAGGATTTCACGATTTATGGGATTGCTTCCTGTCACCCAGGCCGACGATGATGCGGTCTGGAATTCGGGCGCAATGACAGTAACGAACGGGCTCTACACCATTCAGATCGAGATGACCGAGGGCGGGCAGGGCCGCGCCAACGGCGTCATCGTGCTGCACGACGGCAGGATCGCGGGCGGAGATTCGTATTTCTACTACTCGGGCTCCTACAGCGCCGATCACGGCAAATGGCGCGGCGAGCTCACCACCAGCGAGCACACCAAGTCCGCCGGCGTCCTGCCGTTGTTCGGCGGGCGCGATGTGACCTGCGGTTTCACCGGTCTTTATTCGGCTGACACCGCGCAGGTCAGTGGAACGGCGCTGGTCGGAAAGACCAGCGTCATGTTCGTGGCCAGGCTGATGCTGCGATCGAAGCTATGAGGCGTAGATCATGATCCGATTAGACGGAATCGGATCATGATCTCCTCTCTTTGTTTGAGCATGACCTTTTCGGAAAACCGGTTTCCACTTTTCCGGATCATGCTCTAGGACGCCTCGACCTCGACTTTCACAGGAAATTTCTGCAGCAACCGGCCGGCCGTCTCCGCCTTGTCGGGCGCGGCGCTGACGCGCAGATAAAGCCCGCGCGACGGATCGGTGATCGCTTCCACGTTCACCTCCTTGGCGAGGCCTTCCGCGGCAAGCAATTCGCGCGCGGCGTCTCCGGCGGCGATCTCGCGCAGCTTCGGCTTGAAGATTTTGCCGACCGGCGTCACCGGCATTTCCGAGATCACCGAGACCGCGCGCGGCCGCGCCGGCGGCTCGGGGATGTTCTCCTGGACGAACGCGGCAAGCGCCTGCGGATCGACCTGGACGCCGGGCTGGGTCGACACGAACAGCATCGGCACCTCGCCCGCGTAAGCGTCGGGGCGGCCGACCGCCGCGGCGAGCGCGACGCCCGGAAACTGCAGCGCCGCGTCCTCGATCGAGCGCGGATCGATGTTGTGGCCGCCGCGGATGATCACGTCCTTGGCGCGGCCCATGATGTAGACGAAGCCGTCGGCGTCGATCCGGCAGATGTCTCCGGTGCGCAGCCAGCCATCGTGGAAAGCGTCTTCGGTCTGCTTCTTGTCGACATAGCCCGCGAACACCTGCGGCCCGCGGGTCAAGAGTTCGCCGACCGGCGAAGGCCACGGGCCGGTGTGCAGCTTGCCGCCCGCGAGGATCGCAAGCTCGACCAGCGGATTGCGGGTGCCGACGGCTTCGGGCCGCGGCTTGATGCCGTGGACGTCATGGGTGATGGCGCCGGCAAGCTCGGTCATGCCGTAGAGCTGCTGGATGCAGGGGCCGCCCCAGGCCGCAAGATAGCGGCGCTCGATCTCCAGCGGGCAGATCGAGGCGCCGGTGGCGGTCACCCGCAGGGACGAGATGTCGGCGTCGCCGACCGGGACGCCTGCGATGGCGCCAAGCGCGGTCGGGACATTGCCGTTGACGTTGACGCGGTACTTCTCGACGATCTTCCAGAAATTCGTGATCAGCGCCGGATCGCGTGCGCCGGCGGGGCCGGGGATGAACATGGTCGCGCCGGCCGACAGGCTGTTGGCGACCGTGCAGAACAGGCCGCCGACATGGAACAGCGGCAGCGTGACCGTGCAGCGCTCGCCCTTTCGGAAGTCGAGCGCCATGCGCGACGAGACCGTGGAAGCGACCATCGCGCGGTTGGTGAGCCGAGCCACCTTGGGATGACCGGTGGTGCCGCCGGTCGGCAGCATCACGGCGACGCGGTCGGCTTCGGAAAAATCCTTCGACTGGCCGTAATCGTCACGCCACGCCGGATCGGGCTTGAGCACCTCACCATCGAACGAGATGGTGCCGTCGAGCGGCCCGATCACGATGCGCTTCAGCGACGGCACGTCGCCCTGCAGGCCCTCGATCTTCTCGTAGAGCCCGCCCGGCATGCCCGGTGGCGGCGCCAGCAGCAGTTTTGCCTTGATGGCATTGAGCTGGGCGATGATGGCCTCGCGTGTGAACAGCAGATTGAGCGGCTCGGCGATGCCGCAGGCGGCCGCGCCCCAGATCGCGGCGATCGCGGCCGGGCAACTCGGCAGCAGGATCGCGACCGCATCCTCCTTGCCGATACCCTCACGACGGAAGAAGTTTTCCGCCGCCTTGACCGCGCCCATGAGCTGATCGTTCGAGAGGGTGACCGGATTGGGATCGAGCGGCGAGCGCAGATAGATGACGGCTTCCGCATTGGGATCGCCGAGCGGGCCACGGGCGATCAGATCGAGGATGCGCGGGCAGGCGGCAAGCTCCTGCCGCATTTCCTGTTCGCGGGCGGCTTCTTCGGCCGGCGATAGCCTCTCTTTCAGCATGTGTCTCCCTGTCGTTTTTGTTTTCGTTATTTGATTGTATCGGGTCGATTGTATCGAGCGCAGCTTGCGAAGCACAAGTGCGGCAATCGGTCATTCCCGGGCGAAGCCTAGCATCGAACCCGGAGATCTTGCGGTCACGAAACAGAGCACGCCGGCGATTCCGGGCTCGCACTTTCGTGCGCCCCGGAATGACCGCGGCAGGTCAACCGTGCGCGATCGCCTTTGCGATCATGCAGTGGATACCTTTGGCACCGTTGACGGTCTGCGTTACCCGCAGATCGGCGGCGAGGCTGCACAGCGTGTACGCATCCTCGCGCGACAGATTCCGCTTCTCTCCGAGCAGCGCGATCATGTCGCGCAGCGCGCGCACCACGCATTGGTCGAGGTCGGGGTCCATCGCCATCGTCATGTAGTGATCGGCGGTCTCGGCCCGGGGATAGTTGAGCCGCAGGTCCTTGCGCAGCGTCAATTTGAAGCGGCCCTGCAGCGCGGTCTCGATCGCGGTGACGCAGACCTCGCCGTCGCCCTGTACACCATGGCCGTCGCCGCACGAGAACAGCGCGCCGGGCACGAACACCGGCAAATAGAGCTTGGCGCCCCGTCCGAGCTCCTTGTTGTCGAGATTGCCGCCCATCGCGCGCGGGATCAGTGAGGTGATGCGGCCCCAGGCCGGCGGCGGCGCCACGCCCATCACGCCGAAGAACGGTTTCAGCGGCAGCTCCAATCCCCAGGGCAGGCGGCCGACCATGCGCTCGCGGTCAAGCGGGATGTTGAGGATGCGCGGCTCGTGGAAATCATCGGGCAGGGTGCCGGAGAGAGGTTTGATCAGGTTGTAGCCCCAATCCTGCCGCAGCCCGACGTCAAGGATATCGACCTCCAGCACATCGCCGGGCTCGGCGCCCTCGACCGCGATCGGGCCGGTGAGGATGTGGCCCGGCAGCATCCGCTCGGACCTCGCATGGATGTCCGCAAGCTCCGGCGGAATGTGAAATTTGGTCCGGTCGGGCACCACGTCGGGGCCGCCGCTGACGGTGTCGATGGTGACCTCGTCGCCGCTCTTGATCGCGAGCACCGGCTTGAGTTTTGCTTCGAAGAAGCCCCAGTGGCAGGTCTCGGGGCTCGCAGGGAGATGATGGTGTGTCATGGGATTTCTCGGGCGAGCATGTAACGTGTGACGCGCATTGCATTTAGAATGGGCTTTTGCAGTCAGATCAATCGTTGCCGGATCACTTCCGGCGGAAATTATTGTATGAGCCGATGCCGCGGCCATGAAGCGGATCAGCACCATGCGTATCCACGCGAGATGGAATGCTGGTCCGTTTGTGGTATGGCGCTGTCCGTTGATCGGATCGGAGGCCACCGCGGGTGTTTTTTGTGCTGTCGAAGACGCTCGGCGTCATGCTGCTGCCGGGCAATTTCCTGATTGGGGTCGGCGTGCTCGGGGCCATCCTGCTCGCGACGCGGTTTGCCGCGCTTGGCCGCAAGCTTTTGGTCGCGGTGATGGTGCTGCTTGTCGTGGCCGGGTTCTCGCCGCTTGGAAACCTGTTGCTCTATCCGCTCGAGGCGCGCTTTCCGCCGTGGAATCCCGCGGAGGGCGCGCCCGATGGCATCATCGTGCTTGGCGGTCCGGTCGATTCCGACGTTTCGGCGTCACGTAATACGCCGATCGTGCGTAACGCGGCCGATCGCATCATCGCCGCGGCCGCGCTCGCGCGAAAATATCCGAATGCCCGTGTCGTGTTTTCCGGCGGCAATGCCAACCTGATTTCCAATGACGCCAAGGAAGCTGATTACATGGCGGAGATATTCGACGGCCTCGGCATCGCGAAATCGCGGCTGACCATGGAACGGCAATCGCGCAACACGTGGGAGAACGCCGAATTCTCCAAAACGCTGGTGGCGCCGAAACCGGGCGAGCGCTGGCTCCTGGTCACTTCAGCATTTCACATGCCGCGATCGGTTGGGCTGTTCCGGAAGGTGGGATTTCCGGTTGAGCCTTATCCTGTCGACTGGCGGGTCGGGACAGGCAACGACGTCTTCTGGTTCACCAACACCGCACTCGATGGATTGTCGCGGACCGACCTTGCGGTGCGCGAGTGGATGGGCCTGATCGCTTATCGCGCCGTTGGCCGAACCGACGCGTTGCTGCCGGGGCCATCGACCAACTAGGGCATCACTCGTAAGTCCGGGAGACATGATCAAGGTTAAGCCTCTTACTCAGGCAGCTTGGTAAGTGCCTCACCCTTGTGAGCGGCAATATGGTCTGTTTTGCTGCTCTTGATTTCGTACTGCGGTGATTCCGGGCTCGCGTGATGCGTATGGCCCTTGTAGTTGAAATCCTTGACGTGAACTCGGATGATCGTGCCGCTGACATGCCCAGCTTCCGAGTTCCACCGGACTCTATCGCCGACCTTGAATCGCTCAGCCATCCGCAGCCTCCTTGTTTAGCGAACAGTGCAGGCCACTACCAAACGCATTTTAACGGTCTATCTTCATCGTGTGAAGCAACGCCAAGCGATCTCCATTTGCATGATGCCGGTCGAAGTCAATCCCATCTACACGGTCGGTCACGCGACGCGCAGCATCGTCGAATTCGTCGAGCTCTTGAAAGTCGGTTCAGTCGGGATGGTCGTGGACATCCGTAGCTTCCCGCGGTCACGAACCAACCCGCAGTTCAATATCGACAAGCTGCCTGAGGCGCTTTCGGTTTGGCAGATCGGCTATATCTGGATCGAGGAACTCGGCGGCCGACGACCAAAATCGAAAGCGGTGCCACCCGAAGTCAATGGCTTCTGGATCAACCAGAGCTTCCACAACTATGCGGACTACGGGCTCTCTGACGAGTTTCGCAAGGGATTGTCGCAACTGGAGCAATTGAGCTTGGAGCGGAGGTGCGCGATCATGTGTTCGGAAGCCGTCTGGTGGCGTTGCCATCGACGGTTCGTTGCCGATTACCTTCTCCACCATGGACGAGATGTCTTCCACTTGATGGGACCGGCGCGCGCTGAAATTGCCAGAATGACCGCCGCGGCGCGCGAGGACGGCGCATCACTGGTCTATCCGCCGTCGTGACGCCCCGGAACGTGGGTCGCAACCGGCTGTCGATCGGGCTAAGATCGGCAAAACAAGCCGGGAGCTTACGCCATGCAACAGCAGACACCGCCCGAACAATTCGATCCGGCCACGATGGTAGCCGATCTCAACAGCCTGCTCAGGCTGAAGACGACCGTGATCGGCCTGAAGCTGTTCGAGCGGGTCGAGGACATGATGGCGATCCCGAAGATCCGGCGCCCGACCGCGGTCCATACCACGGACCAGATCGTGAGCATGGCCTCGCGGCTCGGCTGGACGGTCGGTGTCACTGCCGACGATCTCGTCGGCGCGCAATGCCGCGCCGTGATCGGGCTGGCGCCCCAGGACGAGAAATGGCTGGCGGGAGAATCCTATGTCGGCGTCTGGCATGGCACGGCGGAAGATGCGCGCAAGCGCCAGGAGGCGCTGGATGTTGTGCCCTATGGCCAGTACAAGGCGTTCGTGGCAAGCCCGCTCGCGAGCGGCCGGCTCAGTCCGCCTGACATCTGCCTCGTTTATGCGACGCCGGGGCAGATGATCATCCTGATCAACGGCCTGCAATATACTGGCTACAAGAAGTTCGAATGGGGCGTGGTTGGCGAAACCGCCTGTGCGGATTCCTGGGGGCGGGCGCTGAAGACGCGCGAGCCGTCGCTGTCGCTGCCTTGCTTTGCCGAGCGGCGCTATGGCGGCGTGCCTGATGAGGAGATGCTGATGGCGCTGCCGCCGGCCGATCTCGCCAAGGCGATTGCCGGCATGAAACAGCTCGCCAAGAACGGCCTGCGCTATCCGATCGCGCCCTACGGCATCCAGGCCGACGTACGTGCCGGCATGGGCGTGTCGTATGCGAAGAAATAGGAACTCCTGCCGTCATTGCGAGGAACGCCAGCGACGAAGCAATCCAGTCCCCACAAGCGGTGAAATGGATTGCTTCGCTTGGCTCGCAATGACAAGAAGGGGCAATCGTTCGTTTCAGGGAAAGTCATCCTATGTCGTCGAAGTTCGACATTGTCGTTTATGGCGCAACCGGCTTCACCGGCCAGCTCGTCGCCGAATATCTCGCTGAGCATTACAAGGGCGACAGCCTGAAATGGGCGATGTCCGGGCGCAGCAAGGACAAGCTCGCTGCGGTGCGCGACGCCATTGGCGCGCCTGCGGACACGCCGCTGATCGTCGCCGATTCAAGCGACGTCGCGTCGCTGAGAGCCATGGTTGGTCAGACCAAATCCGTGATCAGCACGGTCGGCCCGTATCAGCTCTATGGCAACGACCTAGTCGCAGCTTGCGTGGAGGCGGGTGTCGATTATTTCGATCTCTGCGGTGAGCCGATCTGGATGCGGCAGATCATCGACAAGCACGAGGCTGCGGCGAAGGCGAGCGGTGCGCGCATCGTGTTTTCCTGCGGCTTCGATTCCGTGCCGTTCGAGCTCGGCGCGTTCTTCGTACAGGAGGAGGCGAAACGCGTGTTCGGCACGCCGGCATCGCGCGTCAAGGGCCGCGTGCGCGACCTTAGCGGCACGCTCTCGGGCGGCACCGCGGCAAGCGCCAAGGCGACCTTCGATGCTGTTGCCAAGGATCTCAGCCTCGTGGCCATTCTGAAGGATCCCTTTGCGCTGACGCCCGGATTCAAAGGCCCCAAACAACCGCAAGGCAACAGGCCGGCCTACGAGGAAGACCTGCAGTCATGGGCGGCGCCGTTCATGATGGCGCTGATCAACACGCGCAACGTCCATCGCTCGAACATGCTGATGGGTTTCCCCTACGGCAAGGAATTCATCTACGACGAGATGGTGCTGACCGGTGCCGGTGAGAAAGGCGAAGCCAACGCCAAGCTGGTGATGGCCGCGAACGCCGAGAAGACCGGTCCGAATGCGCCGAAGCCGGGCGAGGGGCCTTCGAAGGAAGAACGCGAGAACGGCGGCTACGATCTCCTGTACGTCGCGATTGCGCCTGACGGACGCCAGGCGCGTGCGTCGGTGAAGGGCGACCGCGATCCCGGCTATGGATCGACAGCGAAGATGATCTCGGAATGCGCGATCGGTCTGCTGCGCGATGCGCCGGATGTTCCCGCCGGGATCTGGACGCCGGGCGCTGCGATGAAGGACAAACTCATCAAGCGACTGGTCGATCACGCCGGCCTGACGTTCGCGGTGGAGAAGTAGAAGCCGCGAATCGTAGGGTGGGCAAAGCGAAGCGTGCCCACCATCCACGATCGGTGCAAGAAAGGTGGCACGCTTCGCTTTGCCCACACCCTACGAGCTACGCCGCCCGCGGATCATAGACGTACATGAAATCCATGCATCGTGACGTCACCGGTAGCAGCAAACTCAGCACTTGATCACGAACCCACGCGCCCGCGGCGCTGAATTCGCGCTTGCTGTTGCCGTTGCGGCGGGCGATCGCGACGATCTTTTCCGCGCGCGGGCGGCGCTCGTGCTCGAAATTCTGGAAGGTCATGCCGAGTTCCTGTCCGGCCAGCATGAGCTTGCCGAGCCGCATCGCGTCTTCCAGCGCCAGCGAAGCACCCTGGCCGGCATGCGGGCTGGTGGCATGGGCGGCGTCGCCGATGAGGAGCGAGCGCTTGCGCGACCAGGTTGGCAAGCTCGCGACATCGAGCGTGTCGGTTACCACGATGTTCTCGGCAGCCTCGATGATGCGCGGAATTGGATCGTGCCATCCGCGATGGAAGTCGCTTAAATGCTGCTTCAACGCCGCCTGATCCATGGCGCGGAACGTTGCGGCGTCGACACCCTGCGAAGGCTGCGTGCTCCACCACATCACGCCGTCGGCGGGATCGGAGCTGCAGAAGCCGTAACCGAAGAAGCCGCTTTGGCCGAACGTGGTCTCGACGCGCCCGCCGATCGATCTGCCTTCGAGCACAGACCGGGGCACGAAGCCGCCGAAACCGATCAGCCCAGTGTCGAAGGGTTTGGGTCCGTCCGGCACCACATGGCGCCGCACCTTCGAGTGCACGCCGTCGGCACCGATCAGGAAATCGCCCTCGGCGGTCGTGCCGTCGGCGAAATAGGCGACGATCGGCTGGTCGGGGCGGTCGATGATCTTGACCAGGCGCTTCTCGAAATAGAGCTCGGCATTCGAGCACCAGGCCTTGTTGAAGAGGATCGCCTGCAGTGTGGCGCGACGCAGATTCACCGCCGGCTGGCCAAAGCGCTTCTCCATGTCGCGGTTGATCGAGCCGAGCTTCCGGCCCGATTGCGAATAAAAATCGAAGGATTCGGCGATCGAGCCTTGACGGATCAGTTCGTCGGCGAGGCCGAGTTCGGCCATCACCTGCATGCCGTTCGGCGCGATCTGCAGGCCGCCGCCGATGCCGCTCGAATGTGGCCAGCCCTCGTAGACTTCGACGTCATAGCCGGCACGCTTGAGGAAGATCGCAGCGACGGGGCCGGCGATGCCGCCGCCAATGATCAGGGCCTTGCGGGGACGGCGCGGCATGGCTTGCTCCGTTCGGTTGCGTGCGTTAGGAAATGTGAGTAATTAATTGTCTTAGTTTGTAAGATATATGTTTACTAAGAGATGGGAGAAGCCTTGTCAAGGTTGAAGCCGCGCGCGGCGTTGATGCAGGAACTGGAGGAGGCAATGCGGCGGTCCTCCGCACAGGGCGTGCTGTACGGGCAAGCCGTTGCCAATGTGGCGGGAATTTCCGGTTCCGACCTCGAATGCCTCGACTTCCTCAATCTCGAAGGCCGCGTAACGGCGGGCCGGCTTGCGGAGGTCACCGGGCTCACCACCGGCGCCATCACCGGCGTGGTCGACCGCCTGGAGAAGGCCGGCTTCGTGCGCCGTGAGCGTGATGAGACCGACCGCCGCAAGGTCTATATCGTGACTGTGCCCGAGAACGCTGCCAGGATTGGGCGCTACTACGTGCCGATGCAGGAGGCGATGCACCGGCTCTGGAGCACCTATTCGGAAGCTGAGCTGCAATTGCTGCTGCGCTTCGCCAACGAGGGCTACAAGTCCGTGCTGGAAGCGACCGAGAAGCTCAAGGGGCTGCTCGATACGCCCGAGGAGAAGCCGGCTAAGAAGCGCGGGCGTCCGCCGCGGCGGTGAGTGCCGGCCCGACAGCGGGACGGTAGTGCGCCGCAGCGACATACATGCCCCACATCGCCCCAAGCATCATCCAGAAGTGCCGCCAGTGGTCGGTGTCGATGATGAAGCTCTCGCCGACGGTGCCGAGGAAAGCCGAGAAGATTGCCAGATAAGTCCGCTGCCAGGGTACGGGCAGGAAGACATAGCGGAAGCCCGTCATCACGGTAACGAAGACCAGCGCTGGATAGACGAGGCCGGAGATCCAGCCGCCTGACATGAACGCGTTCAGGTAGGAATTGTGGGTGTCTTCGGGGAAGTAGTTGCGGAACTGCAGCGGCCCGATGCCGAAGGGCAGATCGAGCGCCATCTCGGCACCAAGGATGTGGCGCCCGAACCGGCCGAAGCGTCCTTCGTCATAGCTCTGGTCGAAGCTCGCGCGCTGCTTGAACATCTGCGCGGTCGAGTCGAACGACAACAGGATCGCGACCAGCGCGACCGCGAGGACGATGGCCACGAGCGCCATCACGATGATGCGCGAGCGTTCCGTCTGCGAGCGGCTGGTCAAGACCATCGACGCCAGCATGAAGGCCGCGGTGATGACGAGGCCGCCCCAGGCGGCGCGCGAGAACGCGAGCAGGATCGCGAGCGACATGATGCCGAAGGCGATGGTGTTGCGGAAAGCCTTGGCGCGAGGGGCGGAGACGACGCTTTGCAATGAGAACAGCGCCGGCAGGATCAGGAAGGCGCCGAGCACGTTCGGGTCCTTGAAGGTGCCGCGCGCGCGCTCATACAGGGTCAGGAGATCGTAGCCGCCGGGCACGAGGTGGAAATAGCCTCCGATCGCCGCGAGCGATGCGATCATCCCGCCGACGACCAGGCCCCGCCGGAGCATGTCGAGCCGCGCCTCGGTATCTTCGGAAGTAACCATGGCGAAGAACACCACGGTGACCGCCATGTACCAGGACGTCGCGATCCAGGTCGCAATCTCCGGCCTGTCGAGGACCGGGATGGCGCCGATGCTGTAGCCGACATTGAGCGCGACGAGCATCATGAGCAGCGGCATGATGGCAAGCCGCATTCGCAGGCCGGTGGCGAAGAAGATGATGACCGCCGTCAGCGTGACTAATTCGTAAGGGCTCGGCTCGATGAAGACGATCGCGCCGGAGGCGCCCGCCAGCCACACCATCGCGCGCTGCAGCGCCAGCACGCCGGGCGCGGCTTGCGGAAATGAACTCTCGGCTGTCGTCGCATACGCCATTGCGAACTCACGCAACCAAACCGACGGCCCTCAATACGCGTTCTCGTTCTTGGCCAGCAATGAGAACGGCGTCTTCAGGAGGATGTAGAGGTCGAACAGCACCGACCAGTTCTCGATGTAATAAAGGTCGAACTCGACGCGCTTCTGGATCTTCTCGTCGGTGTCGACCTCACCGCGCCAGCCGTTGATCTGGGCCCAGCCGGTGATGCCGGGCTTGACGCGGTGGCGGGCGAAATAACCGTCGACGGCTTCATCGAACAGGCGGTTCTGCAATTTGCCCTGCACCGCATGCGGGCGCGGGCCGACCAGGGAGAGATTGCCCTTCAGCACGACGTTGAAGAGCTGCGGCAATTCGTCGAGGCTGCTCTTGCGGATGAAGCGGCCGACGCGGGTGACGCGCGGATCGTCCTTGGTGACGACCTTCGAAGCGGTCGGATCGGCCTGATGATGGTAGAGCGAGCGGAACTTGTAGACGTCGATCCGCTCGTTGTTGAAGCCGAAGCGCTTCTGGCGGAACAGCACCGGGCCCGGACTGTCAAGCTTCACCGCGAGCGCTACCAGCCCCATCACCGGCAGCGCGGCGAGCAGGATCAGGCCGCCGACGATCCGGTCGAACAGCCATTTCATCACCAGGTCCCAGTCGGTGATCGGGGCCTCGAACACGTCGAGCGTCGGCACCTTCCCGAGATAGGAATAGGAGCGGGGACGGAAACGCAGTTTGTTGGTGTGCGTCGACAGGCGGATATCGACCGGCAGCACCCAGAGCTTCTTCAACATTTGCAGGATGCGGGTCTCGGCCGAGATCGGCAGCGCGAACAGCACGAGGTCGACGCGGGTGCGGCGGGCAAACTCGACGATGTCGTCGACCTTGCCGAGCTTCGGGCTGCCGGCGCAGCTATCCATCGCGCGATCATCGTTGCGGTCGTCGAATACGCCGAGCACGCGGATGTCGGTGTCAGATTGTGCCTTGAGCGCTTCGACGAGCTGCTCGCCGTTCTCGTCGGCACCGACGATCACGGTGCGGCGGTCGAGCCGGCCGTCGCGCGCCCAGCGCCGCACCAGGCCGCGCAGGATCAGCCGCTCGGCGATCAGGGCGGCAAGACCCGCGAAGAAGAATGCCGTCAGCCATACCCGCGAGATCTCGCCGCCGAGCTTGACCAGGAACGACACGCCGATGAACAGCAGGAACACGATCGCCCAGGACGAGATCATGCGCGTCGTCTGCCGCAACTGTCCGCGGAACATCTGGATTTCGTAGATATCGGCAGCCTGGAAGCAGACCACCGCCGATATCGTCATGGCAAGGATCGCCGCGATATATTCCCAGCGGAAGCCGGAGAGCGGCATCACGTACCAGAGGTAAAGCGCGACGCCGACCAGGCTCAGCAGGATGAAATCGACGAGGCGAACGATGCCGGTGATGACAACCGGCGAATAGGCGCCGCGAACCCTTTCATTGGTGATGGTGAGCGCGGCGGGCGATAGCCGGCGGCGCCGTTCGACCGGCGGACGGCCGCCACCCGCGGTCGCTGCCGCGTCCAGCATCGAGCGTGCGTTAATCGGTTCCACGTCGTTACGTCCGTTGTTTGAGCATGATCTTTTCGGAAAACCGGTGCCCACTTTTCCGGATCATGCTCTTGCGGCCGCAGATAGGGGTGCAAAGGCCGCTGCGGAATTGCCCCGCGTCAGGGATTAGGGGAGAAATCGGAACAAACGGTTACGTGGGTAACTTGTGGTTAACGATTGGCAAACGCGTCGCGATAGCCGGCGAGCACGCCCTCGACCATCGCCTTCTGCGAGAAATGCGCAAAGATGCGCGCGCGCAGCGCCGTTGCGCGCGCCAATGTCGCGGCGGGATCGTCGAGCGCGCGGCTGATCGCTTCCGCCATGGCAGCAGCATTGCTCGGTGCAAACAGCGCATCCGTGTGCGGGCCGAAGATCTCGGGGATGCCGCCGACATTGGCGGCTACCATCGGGATCCCCGCGGCCGCAGCCTCGATCACGACATAGGGCATAGAGTCGCCGCGAGAGGGAACGACCAGCAGCTTGCCTTTCGAGAACCCGTAGCGCGCTTTGACATGGCCGATGAAGCGCGCGGCATCGCCAAGCGCAAGCTGTTTGACCTGTGCCTTCAGCTTCTCCGACTCCTCGCCGTCGCCGGCAAGCGTCAGCGTCACCGGCTTGCCTTCGGCGCGCAGTTTCGCCACGGCGTCGATCAAGAGGTCCGCGCCCTTGATGTGCCTGAACTCGCCGACATAGACGATGTCGGTGGCATCATCAGTGCGATTGATCGCATCGAACTCTTCCGCGGTCACGCCGTTGAACACGCAGCGCACCACGCCGCTGGTCGGCGTGCCGACCGTGCGCTGATAGGTGTCGCGTGCGAAGGCGCTTTCGAACAGGAACAGGTCGGTGCTGTTCATCAGCGCGCGCTCGAGCCGGCTGTAGAAATTGCCTTTCAGCGTATCGAGCGGGTAGTGCAGCGAGCCGCCATGCGGCGTGTAGACGCGAATCGTGTGCTTGGAGTGCGGCCGCAGGCGGACGTAAGCGCCGGCCTTGGCGCCGTGGCCATGCAGCACGTCCGGCTTCCATTTCCATATCAGGCCGGCGATCTGTGCCCAGACCATCGCATCGGCAAACCGCGGCTCACGGCGAATGGCTACACGGCGGACGCCGAGTTTCAGGCGCGGTTCGATTTCCGCAAGCGCGGTGGCGGCGCGCTCGCCGCCGGTGATGCTGTCCGTGACGATGCCGACGTGATGGCCACGCTCGATCTGTCCGTTGGCGACGTCGAGGATATGACGAAAGATCCCGCCGACAGGGGCGCGCACGACATGCAGGATGCGGAGCGGCTGGTCGGAATCCATGGTCACAACCCACGCCCGCTAATGAATATGCGATCGCCGGCTGAAGCGCCGCGCGCAAGCATCGAAGGCAGGCGAAAGACAGCGGCGCGCAGGCGGCGCATTCTGGGAATCCCGACAAAATATCGCGGCCGATTAAGGACGCCCATGGTTAACAAAGCGTGACGCGCGGGCGTGTGCGCCGTGCCGTTCGTCAAGCGGGCCGATTAACCCAGCGGCAACCTTAATGGAGTGTAATCGCGCCGGCTGAAGCAGATTGAGTGGCGTCCCCGCGGGAGTGAACAATGCGTTTTGCGTTCTGGCGTGCAGGAAAGGACAGGGCCGTGGTCCAGCGCGCGCTTGCAAAGCCCGCGTCGGCTGCGACCGTTGCCGCGTCGCCCGTAGGCGATCTCGACCTGCCTGCGCTCGGTCGGGCGCTGATGCGCAAGCGGAGCTGGATCATCGTGCCGACGGTGCTGGCGTTCACGCTGTCGCTTGCCGCGGTCAATATGGTGACGCCGCGCTACAAGTCGGAAGCGCGCATCCTGATCGACGGCCGCGAGAACGTGTTCCTGCGGCCGAGCGGCGAGCGCAACGAAGAGCGCAACGTCGTCGATCCGGAGGCCGTCACCAGCCAGGTGCAACTCCTGCTGTCGCGCGACCTCGCGCGCGAGATCATCAAGAAGAACAAGCTTGCCGAGCGGCCGGAATTCGATCCGGTGCTGCAGGGCTTCTTGCCGCTGAAATCGCTGCTGGCGCTGTTCGGCATCGGGCGCGACCCGTTCTCGCTGACGCCGGAAGAGCGCGTGCTGGAAGCCTATTATGACCGGCTGCAGGCTTATGCGGTCGACAAGTCGCGCGTCATCGTCGTCGAATTCCAGTCGCGCGATCCCGAGCTTGCCGCGCGGGTCGCCAACTCGATCGCCGAAGGCTATCTGGTGCTGCAGCAGAATGCGCGGCAGGAGCAGGCGAGAACGGCGAGCCAGTGGCTGGCCGGCGAGATCGAGAATTTGCGGAAGAAAGTCGCCGACGCCGAATCCCGCGTCGAGGATTTCCGTTCCAAGTCGAGCCTGTTCGTCGGCACCAACAATACCTCGCTGTCCAACCAGCAGATGGGCGAGCTCAACACGCAGCTCAATAATGCGCGTGCACTGAAGGCCGACGCCGAGACCAAGGCGCGGCTGATCCGCGAGATGTTGCAGAGCGGCAAGCCGATCGAAGCTTCCGAAGTGCTCAATTCCGAACTGATCCGCCGCCTCAGCGAGCAGCGGGTGACGCTGCGCGCGCAGCTCGCCGAGCAATCGTCGACGCTGCTCGACAATCATCCGCGCATCAAGGAATTGAAGGCGCAGCTCGCCGATCTCGATCGGCAGTTGCGCGAGGAGGCGGGCAAGATCTCGCGCACGCTCGACAATGACGCGCGCGTTGCCGGTGGCCGCGTCGAGGCGCTGAGCGCGAGCCTTGATCAATTGAAGAAGCAGGCATCGTCCTATAACGGCCAGGACGTCCAGCTCCGCGCGCTGGAGCGCGAAGCCAAGGCGCAGCGCGACCTGCTCGAATCCTATCTGGCGAAATATCGCGAAGCCAATACCCGCGAGAACATCGAGGCAGGACCGTCCGACGGTCGCATCATCTCGCGCGCGTCGGTCTCCAACACGCCGGCCTATCCGAAGAAGCTGCCGATCGTGCTGATCGCGACGCTGGCGACCTTGTTGCTCTCCTCAGGCCTGATCGTGACCGGCGAGCTCCTGCGCATGACCGCGCCGCGCGCCGCCGCGGCATCGGTCGCGCCGCCGATGACGGGGCAGGTGCCGGTTCGCGCTGCCGCCGTCGAGAGCGACGACGAGCAGGAACCGGAGCTGGAGCCGGCAGCGGGGCCCAAGGCCCAGGTCGAGGCCGCATCCATCGCGCCGCAGCCTGAAGCCGCCACTGCCATCGGAGAAATCGAAGAGCTCGCCGAGAAGCTGCGCCGGGCTGGCGCCGACGCACGCAAGGTTACGGTGCTGGGGACGGCCTCGAGCGAGAGCATCGCGCTGAGCACGCTGACGCTGGCGCGGCTGATGGCGCGCGAAGCCAAGGTCGCCGTCGTCGACCTCGCTGCGGCGTCGCCGACGATAGCGGCGGTCTCGACCGATCCCGGCGCGCCGGGGCTTGCCGAATTGATGCAGGGGCAGGCGACGTTCTCGGAGATCATCACGCGCGACCGGCTGTCGCGGGTCAATCTGGTCAGTGCCGGCCGCCCTGGTTTCGATCGCGCGCAACTGCAGTCGCCGCGGCTGGCGCTCGCGATCGACGCGCTGCTCAGCGTCTACGACCACGTGCTGCTCGATGCCGGCACGGCTTCCGACCTGCCGGCCGATCTGTTGACGGCGCACGCCCGCGCCGTCGTGGTGCCGGACGCCTCGATGGCCGACGATGCCCGCCGCCTGATGCGCGAGCAGCTTGCCGCTGTTGGCTTCTCGGAAGTGACGATGCTGACGAAGCCGTGCGAGCCATCGGACGCCGTCGAGCCGGGCCCGCGCGTGGTCGCAGCGTAGACCAGCGGCGCCCGCAGGGCTGTGGCATATGAAATAGAACTTGGTGGGCGATCCCTTCGCGGCCCATCCTTCGAGACGCCGCTGCGCGGCTCCTCAGGATGAGGTCTGATTTCGCGGTGGAATCTTAGACCCTCATGGTGAGGAGCGCCGCTTGCGGCGCGTCTCGAGACGATGCTGCGCATCGCTCGGAGAACCATGAGGCCCGCATCGTCCACAGCCTCCAAACAGTTATATGCGATAGCCCTGACGACGCCCGAGGGTAGCTGAGACCTTCAATCGCTCGGCGTGAACTCGGTTGCCTGCACGATCGCTTTCCAGCGCTCGGATTCGGATGTGATGAGCCGGGCGAAGTCGGCGAGGGGAATTGCGTCGATCTCGACGAACTGTTTTGCCATGCCGACTTTGACCTCGTCGGTGCGCAAGGCCGCCTGGATCGAGCCATTGAGCCTTTCGACTGTTACCGCCGGGGTCTTTGCCGGCACGAAAAACCCAAACCATGTGAGGTCCTGAAGCGAGGGATAACCGGCTTCGGCCATCGTGGGCACATCGGGAAGAAACGCGCTGCGGCGTGGACCGGTGGTCGCCAGCGCACGAAGCTCTCCGGACTGGACCAGGCCAACGGAACTGCCGAGCGGCATGATGGCCGAGGCGATCTCGCCTTTCACGAGATCCTGTATCGCGGCCCTGCCTTGATAGGGCACATGGAGATACTCGAACCGCGCAGTGCGGCCCAGCAGCGCCCCGATGAAGTGCAGCGTCGATCCAGCACCCGCCGTGCCGTAGGTCGCCTGCGTCGGATTGGCGCGGCACCAAGTGATGAATTCAGCCAGCGTCTTTACCTCGCGCGGCACCTTCGCACCCACCGTCAGCAATGTCGGGAATGAGGCGACGGTCGAGACCGGAATAAAATCCCGCGGCTCGTATCTGAGCGTCTTGTAGACGTGAGGAAACAGCGTCAAGAAGCCAAGCGGCGCCAGCAGAAGGACGGATCCATCGGGAGCGGCCGCCTTCACGGCCTCCACCGCGACGCGCCCGCTCGCACCTGGCCGGGTCTCGACCACGATCGACGCCGCATAATCCTTCATCTGATCGGCAACGAGCCTCGCCACGGCATCGGGAAGCCCGGGCGTGAAGCCTGTCAGTATATGCGCGGTCTTCAGGCTCGGCTCGGCGATGCTGTGCGGCACGAGACCGGCGGCGGAGAAAGCAATGCCGGCGCCTGACATTGCCAGCATTTCGCGGCGCGACATCACCATCCAGGCCATCGGATCCTCCGCGTCTGAAACGACTGGGTCGAGAGGATGCTTGAGGCGGGCATATCCGTCCAATGCTAGTATGTGAGGGTTTCATAACTGTTTTGATAAGGATCGGACATGCAATCCATTGAGCGAGCCCGGCGCCGCATCAAGCTGCGCGATCTCCATATCCTGCTCGTCGTGGCGCAACGGGGCAGCATGGCAAAGGCCGCGGCAGAATTGGCGATTTCTCAGCCTGCGGTCTCGAGAGCGATCGCCGACATGGAGTATGCACTCGGGCTTCGGCTTCTCGACCGCGGCCGCAACGGCATCGAGCCCACGCCGTATGGGCGCGCCCTCGTCAAGCGCGGCACAGCGATTTTCGACGAGCTGATGCAAGGGCTGGAAGAACTCGAATTTCTCGCCGATCCAACCATCGGACAGCTCCGCATCGGTAGTTCGGAAAGCGTTGCGGCTGGCCTGCTTCCAGCAGTCATCGATCGCTTCACGCGGCGCCATCCAGGCATCCGCCTGAATGTCGCGCAGATGGTGCTTGGCACGACGCGTTACAGCGAACTGCGCGAGCGGAGTATCGATCTGTTGCTGGGTTGGATCCCGACGCCGTTCGCCGAGGAAGATCTGGCGGTGGAGCCCGTGCTGATTGACCCACGGGTTGTGGTTGTGGGGCAGCGAAGCAAATGGACGCGATGTTCCAAGGTCAGCCTGGCCGATCTTGCCGATGAAGCCTGGATCCTGCCGCCGCCGGACACGTTTCCAGGCTCCGCCACGGCTGATCTGTTTCGCGAAAGCGGATTGAGCATGCCTCGCACGCCCGTCACGACGCTGTCGCTTCACCTTTGCTGCAGGCTCGCTGCGACCGGGAACTTCGTCACCTTGCTTCCAAGCTCGATTGTGCAGTTCAGCGGCCGCGATCTGTCGCTGAAGAGACTTCCGGTCAAGCTGCCGCGAACGTCGGCTGTGTCGGCGGCCATTGTAACGCTGAAGAACCGCACGTTGAGCCCGGCTGCCGAGATATTCGTCGCGTGCGTTCGCGATGTCGCGAAGTCGATGGCAGGCAAATCGACGGCCCACACGCAATGAGCTGCACGTCGGTGTGATAGATGAAGCCCTAGGGCATCGGTTCTGACTGGATCAGAACCGTTGCCCTAGATTCTGGTCTTGACGTTTTTTTGCGCGAACCGGTGCCCACTTCGCTCGAAAACGCGCTCTAGCGGAACATGCCGCGCAGGTTTTGCGCGAGATCGAACAGCGCGCGATTACGCTTGACCAGCCGCTTGGCGCTGACGACGCCGGACATGGCGCTTGCAGCTGGCCTGCCGCGCCAGGAGAGCGGAATGAAGCTGTCGAAGATCGGCTCGTCGCTCTTGCAGAACAGCCGCTTGTATTCATCCGAGCCGATGCCGAGGTCGATGGCGCGGTAGTTCAGCGCGGCATAGTGATCGATGATGTTGCGCATCAGGATGAGGCCGGGGCTGAACTTGGCGCTGGCAGACATCGTGTAGGTGTTGAACATCATCGAGAAGCGATGGCCGTCGGCGACGCCGGCGAAGATCGCGATCACCTCGTCGTCGCATTCGAGCGCGTGGATGTCGATGACGCGGCCGGCGCCGGGAAGACCGGTGAGGCAGGCGGAGCGGATGAAATCCTCGACGCCCGGCTCGGCAAAGACGTTGGGCAGCTTTTGTTCGGCCATGCGCTGCGGCTTGACGCGGAAGAACCAGTTCAGGACTCGTGTGACATCGGCGTCGGTGGCGGCGATCTGATAGCGATAGCCGGCGAGCTGCTGCAGCTTGCGTTCCTTGCCCTTCAATCGCCGCCGGAATGAATTGCTGATGAGGGTGGTGCGGTCGGCGCCCGGCTCGATGGCGAGCACGGGACAGTCGTTGACCGAGGATTGGTGCCGCAGCAGGGCGAGCGGGTTGGGCAGATCGCGCCAGTTGAGCGGCTGCTGCTGCAAGGCGAGCACGTCGGCCTCGCCGCGTGCCGCGATCGCCGACACCATGGTCCTGAGATCGGCGGCCGTGGCGCCCGCGGCGAAGTCGCGGTCCCACAGCGCCATGTTGAAGGTCGCGTGCTTGCCGCCCATGAATTTAGCACAGCGCACGCCGAGCGCGCTTTCGAGCGTCAGCGGCAGCACGAACAACGGCCGGCGTTCGTCATCATGGCCGATCACGATGAATGGGGCGACGCCCTCGCGTGCGCCGACCTGCCGCTGCCAGGCGGCGAGAAAATCAAAGCGCTGGTACGGCGTGCAGAATTGCTTTTCGAAGGCACGCCATGTCGGTTCGACGGCTTCGAGATCGCGAATGATCTCGACACCGGCGACGCGGCTTGTTTTCGACCACGCTTCCAACTCCGCCGTTCGTGCTTCGATCGCGGCAGCCATGGTCATTGCCGAGTCCGGTATTAATCGATTGTTTACAATTCCGCTTGGGCGACCTTCGCAGGGAAATGTCAACAAAGAGTAATAACAATCGTTAGACGGCGCCTGGGAACCGCCGGATCGGGGGCGGGACGTGGTGTCGGAAATCACTTTCTTGAAGCGGGCACAGATGGAGCTCGCTTACTTCTCAGGCTATGCGCGGTTGCGGCAACGGCAGGCCGGCGGGGCCGGCGCCATCCTGCGCTTCGAGCGCGTGCGTGCGCGCCGTCGGGACCGGTTTCAGCCGCTGGCCTCGCGCGAGATCACCCCTCGGTTCCTGGATCGCACGATCCGCGCGCTCAAGCGCTGGAACTACGAGATCGTTTCGATCGACGAAGCCTGCCGCCGCGCCGTCACCTTGCCGCTGCCGCGCCGCTTTGCCTGCCTGACGTTCGACGGCGGCTACAAGGATCTGGCGACGGACGCCTATCCGGTGCTGTCGAAGCATGGCGTGCCCTTCGCCATCTACCTGCCGAGTGCGTTTCCGGATGGGCTGGGGGAGGCGTGGTGGCTGGCGCTGGAGAAGATCATCGCGCGCGAGAGCCGCGTCAGCCTTGTGATCGAGCGGAAGGAGCTGCATTTTTCGATTGCCGGTGTCGCGGAGAAATACGAGCTCTACGATTTCCTCGCGACATGGATGCGGACGCTGGCGCCGCCGGATCTGTCTGTTGCGATCAACGATCTCTGCAAGCGCTACGGCGTCGATCTAGCAGCACTGTCGCGCAGCGCCTCGATGGACTGGAACGATCTCACGATGCTCGCCTCCGATCCCAATGTCACGATCGGCAGCGCGACCGTGAACTATCCGGCGCTATCGAACCTGCGCGACGTCGATGCCGAGCGCGAGATGGCAATGGGCAAGGCGGTGCTCGTGGCCGGCATCCGTCGCGAGATCAGGCATTTTGCCTATCCGTTCGGAGACAGCGAGAGCTTTCGCCGTCCGCATATGCTGATGGCCGGCGAGACCGGCTTTTACAGCGCGGTGTCGAGCATCGCGGGCATCGTGGGAGCGCAGGGGCGGACCAACCTGCACGCGTTGCCTCGGGTGTCCTGGGACGGACGGCGGCGCTCGCTGCGCATGATGCGGGTGCTGCTATCGGGCGTGATGTTTCCGAGGCCGCGCGTGCAGATCTAGAGCGTTTTCGAGCGAAGTGGATACCGGTTCGCGTGAAGAAAACGCGTCAAACAAGAATCCAGAGCTGCGGTTCTCAGAACCGAAGCTCTAGGCGCGGTCGGGCCGCGACATCCAGGCCACGATCGGCATTGCCGGCAGCACCCAGCCGAGCCCGGCCACGACATAGAAAATCGCCTGCAGCAAGCCCGAATTGGCGAGCCAAGGCGTCTGCGCGACCGTCATGCCGAGCAGCGACCACACCACCACCAGCATCAGCAGGAAGATGGTTCCAAGCAGCTTGCGGGTGCGTATATTCATGGCCGGTTGATCGATAACTCGTGAGGCAAAGCGCGCCTTGCGCCTGCGAGGAGGCGGACTATAAGGGGCGCGCCAATCCGATCAAGCAGGACCGATGACCGCACGTTCCGCCCCCGAGCCCTCCCAAAATGCTCACCTTCGCTGTTGGCTGCTTTCGGTCGCAGCCCTGATCGCGATCATGGTGCTGGTCGGCGGCGCTACCCGGCTGACCGAATCCGGGCTTTCGATCGTGGAATGGAAGCCGGTCACCGGCACGCTGCCGCCGCTGACCGAGGCGCAATGGGCGGAAGCCTTCGAGGGCTACAAGAAGATCCCGCAATATCGCGAGCTCAATGCCGGGATGACGCTCGCTGAGTTCGAGACGATCTACTGGTGGGAATGGAGCCATCGCCTGCTCGGGCGCGTGATCGGGATCGCCTATTTGCTGCCGTTCCTCTATTTCCTGTGGCGCGGCGCCGTCACCGACGGCGAATTGAAGCGGCGGCTCTGGCTGATCTTCGGGCTCGGCGCGTTGCAGGGGGCGGTGGGCTGGTGGATGGTCGCTTCAGGCCTCTCCGAGAAGGTCGAGGTCTCGCAATATCGCCTCGCTGTCCATCTGATACTGGCGCTGCTGATCTATTCGGCGATCGTCTGGACGCTGCGGCGGCTTTCCGACCGGCCGCCAAATCCGGCGCCGCTCCGGCTGAAGATCACCGCTTTGCTGCTGCTGGCGCTGACCTTCCTGCAGCTCTATTTCGGCGCGCTGGTCGCGGGCCTGCGCGCGGGAAAGGTCTACAACACCTGGCCAGAGATCGATGGCGCTTTCATTCCATCCGCGGGGCGTCTGTTCTTCGAGCAGCCCTGGTGGCGCAACCTGTTCGACAATACGCTGACGGTGCAGTTCGAGCACCGCATGACTGCTTACGCGCTATTGGCGCTGGCGATCCTGCATGCGATCGACACCATCCGTTCGCGCGCAAGCGGCGAGACTATCGCCGGCGCCTGGTGGCTGGTGGCGGCGATCACGCTACAGGCGACGCTCGGGATCCTGACGCTCTTGAACCAGGTGCCGATCGATCTCGCGCTCATGCACCAGGCCGTGGCGATCGTTGTGCTCACGCTGGCGGTCCTGCAGGTCGAGCGGCTGCTGCCGCGACGCCGCGAAGTGGGACGGCCAAAGCTTGCCGTGCCGGTCGGTCAACCCGGTTGAGTTGACCTATTCTAATCTATAGTTGCCGCCAGAAGTGCCCGTTTTGCACGGGCTTTTTGAATGTTCCGGCGGTTGACGAAATCGTGCGGCCCGACATCGCTTTACTTGAAAATCCCTGGCGATAGAACGAGCGAAAAACGGGTTCGCTCATGTCGTCTGCATTCATTCAGGCCGCGGTCATCCTGCTACGCGAAGGGCTAGAGGCAATGCTGGTGATTGCCGCGCTCGCCGGCTACCTGTCGAAGGTTGGCGCCGGTCATCGCATCCAGGCGCTCTATGGCGGCGCGCTGGCTGCGGTCGGCGCCAGCATCATCGCGGCCTGGCTGTTCGCGGTGCTGAATTCGGGCGAGCACAGCGACATCCTCGAGGGCGTCATCATCCTCTTTGCCGCGGGCCTCATGCTCTATGTCAGCGGCTGGCTGATGGTGAAGCAGGACCCGCAGGGCTGGAAAGAATATCTGGCGCACAAGGCCGACACCGCGCTGGCGCAGGATACGGTGTGGGCGGTTGGCGCGCTCGCCTTCCTGGCGGTGTTCCGCGAGGGCGCCGAGACCGTGCTGTTCATCAACGCGCTGGCCAGTACGGAAGGCGGCTGGAGCGCGGGCCTGTTTGCCGGCCTCGGCGCCGCCACCATTGCGCTTGCGGTGCTGTTCTATTTCATCAACCTGATCGCCCAGAAGATTCCGCTGCGGCCGTTGTTCATCCTGACCTCGGCTTTCCTGTTCGTGATGGCGATCAAGTTCATCGGCGAGGCCGTGCAGGAATTCCAGGAGCAGGCTCTGCTGCCGTTCACGGAACTGAAGAGCCTGTCCTGGCTCGCCGATCTCGGCCTGAACCCGACGCTGGAAGCGCTGTCGCTGCAGCTCCTCGTGATCCTGTTCGCACTCGGGACCTATTCGGTGTTCCAGCGCAACGGTCGCCTGACGCGCCAGAGCAAGGCGTCGACCAGCGCAGCGGCTGAATAATCTCACACGCCATCGATCCAGCCCGAAGATCGCGCGCCGCCGGTTCCGCCGCGCTGCGAATGGCCGCGAAGGGGTCCGCTCCAACCTTTCGCGGTATCAAAACACCATGTGACAGTTTTTTTCTCGTTTGTATTGCGGATTCCGCCTCGCTGAAGTGTCTGTAGAAGAGGGGGCATCTTGGGGCGGTGCATGCAGATGACTGAGAACGAGGAGGCTCGGCGCGCGCTTGAGCCTCAGGGGGTGATTGCACGTGAAATCCTTATCCCCGACGCCGATGTGGCAGAGGACGGCGATCTGGTCGCCACCGTCGTCGATTTCGTGAATTGGGCGATTGGCCCGGCCCACCTGGTCTCCGGCGAGATCGTCGCGGAGGCATTCTGGAGCTATCACGCCGACTATTATCTGACCCAGGTCAACAACGGCGGCCATGGCCAGTTTGCCCATAACGGTGGAATGAGCGAGCAGACGCTCGACAATTGTCGCCGCGGGCTCGTCGCGATGGGCGCAAAGGATTACGTCGCGATCTTCGACGAGTTCATGGCCATCATGAAGGGCGATCCGCGTCGGGCAAAAGCCATACAGGATGGCAGCGGTTTTGGGAAAATCGATCCCGCGATCGAACTGCTCGACAGGCGCTTTTTTGCGCTCGGCGACATGACCAAGCTCAACGCAGCCTGGCTGCGCACGCTGCCGGCCCTGCGATCGCTGCCAAACGATCGGCTCACGGCCGAGCGCGAAGCGGTCATTGTGCGCAATTCCCTGCTTGCTGCCCGCCAGGACTATCTGCGGCGGGCCAAAGCGCGTTTCAGCGCCTCTGACCCGATCCAGGTGGCAGCGCGTGCGACCTGCGCGCAGGAGCGCATCGCCTTCGAAGGCGTGAATGCGGGCCTGCCGGTGGGCGATGGTCAGATCGCCTGGACCCTGAGTACGTCGGCCGGCTCGCGCATGCTTGTGATGGGACATGGCATCGCCGTGCCGCGGGACAACGGGTCGCTGCGCGGCCAGTATTTCTTCGAAACGGGCGATACCTATCCTGCACCCGTCGGCGACGGCGAAATGCGCCGGGCGCTGATCGAGGCGACATCGCGTGATATTCGCGAGCGGATGAGATCGGCTGCGGGCGAGAGGACATCGGCATCGCCGGCGCAGTCCCGTGAGACGATATTGGCGAACTTTTTGTCACCTGCATTCAATGCCTTCTGGGGCAGCTTCACGGCCGGATCGAAGCGGATCAACACGGCGATCACCTGTCCCTATGTCGGGCACAATCCCTCTCTCGTGAGCTACGTTCCGCGCGCCTCGTCTCCGCTGCTGGCGGCTACCGAGGAGCATTCCCTGATCCGGCTCATTATGGCCAATGCGCTGTGGGATTCGTTCCTGGCTGCCGACGCCTTCAACGATTCGATGCTTGAGGAGCCCGATCGCGCCGCGGCCCTGTTGATCAATCTCGCAGCCGCCGCCACGGTTGCGGCGACCAGCCTGCGCGTGCTCGATACGGATCGCATCGCGGCGCTTGCCGTACTTGCGCCCGGCGATTTCGTGCGGGAGCAATACAACGTCCGATTCCAGCTACTCGAGATCGCGCGCTGGTGGTTCAGTTTCGTGCCCAAGGCGGCAGCCGCGTTCGCAGAAACAAGTTTTGCGCAGCGGTCGTGGATGTTCAACAACGTCTGCTTCAACCACGCCCAGGCGCTCGCCGAAGGGCTCCGCCCCTCGGTGACATCAGATTTGACCGACGCGCTCGTCTATTTCGATCGGGAATATCCGTCGATGGCCATGCCACCGATGGAAGCGACCTATGATCTGGCGCTCAAGACATGCACCTCATATTTCGCGAGGTCCGAGCGCCACGCCAAGGCATGGGCAAACGTCGTCGCTGAAACGCGCCATATGATTATGAGCGCCACGCCTTATGATGAAGCGACGGTGTTCGTGGTGACGCCTGACATTGTGCAGGTTCGAACCGCTGAGAAGCTGATCGGTCTGATCGGGGTCGTTGAGAACGAGCTGAGGGCGCGCCAGGTTTTCTACTATCGCAAGGACGGCGCGCGGGTAGCTCTTTGAGAGCGTGCCGGTATGCAGCCTCATCACCCGCTAAAGCATGATGAGATTAGGTCGAGTTGGCGCCATGTCGGAGGTGCCATACCTCTCCCCGTCGGGGAGAGGTCGGATCGCATCGCCAGATGCGATCCGGGTGAGGGGATGAATTCCATCGAGGAACTGTAACCCCTCACCCGGCGCTGCGCGCCGACCTCTCCCTGTGGGAGAGGTGGACAACCGCGGTCACGCCGGTTCAAGCAAATCGCAGCGCGCTAGAGATAATCCAGCCCGATATCGAGGGCGGCCGAGGAGTGCGTGACCCAGCCGACGGAAATGAGGTCGACGCCGGTCGCCGCGATCGCGGGCGCAGTGGTGGCCGTGATGCGGCCCGATGCTTCCGTGATCACCTTGTCGCGGGCCATCGCCACCGCCTGCCTGAGATCGTCGACCGTCATGTTATCGAGCAGGACCGCGTCGATCCCGAGCGCCAGCGCTTCTTCAAGCTGCGCCAGTGTGTCGACTTCGACCTCGATCTTGACGAGATGGCCGACATGCGCTTTGGCGCGTTCGATCGCGGTGCGGATGCCGCCGGCAAGCGCGATGTGGTTGTCCTTGATCAGCACAGCGTCGTCGAGGCCGAAACGGTGATTGCTGCCGCCGCCGGCACGCACCGCGTATTTTTCCAATGCGCGCAGCCCAGGCGTGGTCTTTCGGGTGCAGACGATCTGCGAGCGCGTGCCTTTCACGGCAGTAACCAGCGACGCCGTTGCCGTTGCGACGCCGCTGAGGTGGCAAAGGAAATTGAGTGCGGTCCGCTCGCCCGTCAGCAGCGCGCGCGCCGGGCCGTTGATGGTTGCAATCGTGTCGCCGGGCGCGACGACGCTGCCATCGGGCCGTTCGATCTCGATCCGGATCGCTGGTGATATCGTTTGAAAGGCGCAGCGCGCCACGTCGAGGCCGGCGACGACGCCCGACTGGCGTGCCCGCAACGCGAGCGAAGCGCGCTGGTCGGCGGGCACGATCGCGTCCGCCGTGATGTCGCCGGCGCGGCCGAGATCCTCAAGCAGCGCGGTTCGCACCAGGGGTTCGTACATCAGGGGCAGAAGGGGATTGAGTGTCACGACTGAGCGCTCCTGATCGGCAGTTCGGATTCGATGATCTCGCCGGCGACGCTGAGCGCTTGCGCGAGAGTGAAAGTGGAGGGCACGCCCTTGGGCAACGTGTCCGGAAAGTCGGTGCGGTAGTGACCGCCGCGGCTTTCCTCGCGCCTTGACGCTGCGACGGCGATCATCAATCCGACCAGCGCCGGATCGGCGGCGGGGCCGCTCCCCCTGGCCATCGGATAGAGATTGCGAATGGCGCGCTCGATCGAGGGCCGATCACGGAGCACGCCGAGGGCCTGCGAGACGAACGGCCGCACCGTCGATGGATCTGATGCAGGCGGGAGCCCGGTCGGCGTGCGCAAAGGAGCGGCACCGCTAGCCACGCCATTGACGCTCTCGGCGACCCATTGCGCAGAGACGATGGCTTCCATCAGCGAATTGCTGGCGAGCCGATTGGCGCCGTGCAGGCCGGTGCGGCTGACCTCGCCGCAGGCCCACAAGCCCGTCACCGTGCTGCGGCCTTCGCCATCAACGGCAATGCCGCCCATGTGATAATGCGCCGCCGGACGCACCGGGATCGGATCGTCGGCCGGATCGATACCGGCCATCTTGCAGAACGCGCTGATGACGGGATAGCGCTGCGCGAAATTCTTGCCTGGATGCTGCCGTGCATCGAGGAAGACGCGGTGTCCCTCGGCGCGGCGGCGCCAGACCGCGCGCGCCACGATGTCGCGCGGCGCGAGCTCGGCGCCCGGTTCGTTCGCCATGAAACGCTGCCCGGTCTCGTCGATCAGGATCGCGCCATCGCCGCGGATCGCTTCGGTCAGCAGCGGCATCGGTCGCGACGGTCCGTCGAAGGCGGTAGGGTGAAACTGGATGAATTCGAGATCGGAGAGCACGGCGCCGGCACGGGCTGCGAGCGCCAGCCCCTGGCCGAAACAGCCCATCGGATTGGTGCTGTCCTGGAACAGGCCGCCAATGCCCCCGGTCGCCAGCACGACGCGGTTAGTCGGGATGACGAGCGAGCCACGCTCGTTTGCAGCGAGCACGCCCTCGACTGCGTTGTCCTCGACGATGAGTTGGCGCGCCTCAAAACCCTCGATCAGCGTAATCGACGGGCAGCGCCGCACGGCGGCGATCAGTGCGCGCATGATCTCGCGCCCGGTGCCGTCGCCGGTGGCGTGAACGATCCGCTTGCGGCTGTGCGCGGCTTCGAGTCCAAGCTGCCAGCTCCCATCCGGTCTGCGATCAAAGCCGACGCCGAGCCGCGCGAGACGCTCGACGGCAGCGGGCGCTGCATCCACGATGCGGCCCGCGGCCTCTTCGTCGCAAAGGCCGGCGCCGGCGGCGATCGTGTCCTGCAGATGCAGGGCAGGGGCGTCGTCGTCGCCGACCGCCGCCGCGAGCCCGCCTTGGGCCCACATGCTGGAGGCCTCCGCCCCGAGCGGCGATTTCGACAGCAGCACGACCGGTGCGGGCGCAAGCTGCAGGGCCGTCATCAATCCAGCGGCGCCGCCGCCAATGATCACCGGTTGCCCGGCCAAGGCCGAAACATCCAAGCTCATAGGGCCAGCATCCTTTCGACGGAGCGCCGCGCGCGCTCTGCGATCTCAGGATCGATCGTAACCTCGTGCTCGTTGGTCTCGAGCGCGTGGCGGATGTTCTTCAGCGTGATCCGCTTCATGTGCGGGCAGAGATTGCAGGGGCGGATGAACTCGACGTCGGGATGGAGCACCGCGACGTTGTCGCTCATCGAGCATTCCGTCAGCAGCACCACGCGTGCCGGATGCTCCTTGCCGACAAAGCCGGACATGGCTGCGGTGGACCCCGAGAAATCCGCCTCAGCCACCACCTCGGGCGGACATTCCGGATGCGCCAGGATGGTGACGCCGGGATGATTCTCGCGAAGCTGGCGCACATCCTCGGCATTGAAGAGCTCGTGCACTTCGCAACGGCCCTTCCAGGCCGTGATCTTCACCTTGGTCTGCGCGGCGATGTTCTGCGCCAGATATTCGTCCGGCAGCATGATGACATGCTCGACGCCGAGCGATTGCACGATCGCCAGCGCGTTGCCTGAGGTGCAGCAGATATCGGACTCCGCCTTCACCGCGGCCGAGGTGTTGACATAGGTGACGATGGGGGCGCCCGGATAGCGCTCGCGCATCAGCCGTACATCGGCCGCCGTGATGGACTCCGCGAGCGAACAGCCGGCCTTGAGGTCGGGGATCAGCACCGTCTTCTCGGGATTGAGCAGCTTTGCCGTCTCCGCCATGAAGTGCACGCCGGCGAGCACGATGACGTCGGCATCGACCTTGGTCGCCTCGCGCGCGAGCGCGAGGCTGTCGCCAACGATGTCGGCGACGCCATGGAAGATTTCCGGCGTCTGATAATTGTGCGCCAGCACCACCGCGTTGCGCTTGCGCTTCAGATCGAGAATGGCGTCGACATCATCGGCGAAAGTCGCCCATTCGAACGCCGGGATCACCCGTTTGACGCGGTCATAGAGCGGCGCGGTCCGCGCGAGCGCACCGGATGAGGTTGTAGCCATTTATGCTCTCCTTGAGTATATTTCGTATTATACTTATCCTGAGCATAATGGAAGTCAAGAGCGTGAGAGCGGGAGCTTGGTGCCGGCGACGGCCCGTTCGGCCACAATGCCGTGACGGAAGCGGAATAGCTTGGCCGGGCGGCCGACCGTCTCGGCAGCCATTGCGCCAGTCTCTTCAACGAGTTCCTGCTGTTCGATCAGGCGCCGAAAATTCTGTTTGTGCACAGTACGGCCTGCGAGGGCCTCAACACTGCGTTGCAGTTGCAGCAGGGTGAATTCGGCCGGCATCAGCTCGAAGACGACCGGCCGGTATTTGATCTTGGCACGCAGCCGCGCGATGCCGGTGGCCAGAATGCGGCGATGATCCGATATCATGGCGCGGCCGGGTACGACGGCATCCCCGGTGCCCTTGGCACGAACTGCTTCGGGGATCAGCGAGGCCTCGTAGAGGAGCTCATAGCGCTGCAGCACCAGTTCCTCATTCCAGGTGCGGTCGTCGAGGCCGAAGGTGATGGCGGCGCGCTGCCAGCGCGCTTTCTGCACGGAGGTGCTCTCTGCCGATTTGGCCCAGGCACGCAGCTTCGGCGCCACGATCTTGGCAATCAAGGCAGGGGTACCCGCGCGATGGTCTTCCCACGGGAAGTATTCATACCAGCCGGACCAGTGGCCCTCCGAGCCTTCTCTGACTTGGTCCTCGCGGGTCAGGCCGAGATAGCTGATCGAGATGCGATGCGGCGCCCTGGCGTCACCGGTGCGCCCGTGATCGGCGAAAGTGTAGAGCTGCTCGACATAGCCGAGCGGGTGTCCGGTCTGGGCCTCGACCCAAGCCCGCAGGCCGGTCTGCAGCGAGCGGTGCCCGAACTGGAACGGACCGCTCGGCAGCGCGGTCGCATTCGCGATCGTCATGATCTTGGGCTCGCTCTCGGTCACCGCGACCAGGACGGCGACGAGGTCAGCGGCGATCGCGTCGATCGATGTTTCGGCTTTTCGCGGTGCCTTTGCCACGCGGGAGTCCTGTCGCGGCTAGCAATAGCCGTAAACGCCACAGGCGTACGGCAGGCGATTCCAGTAGGGACCGCCGTAGTAGGGGCCTCCGTAATACGGACCGTCATAGCTATAGGAGAAGTGATTGCCATAATAGCCGGGTAGGCTCGACGAACCCGGCAGGATCGGCTCGCCACTGACGAATGGCACGTAAGGGATCACGGCCGCAGGCGTGAACAGCACGTCGGGGTCCTGTTCGACTACGACGATTTGGCGGCCACGGCGGATATAGGGGGCTGATGTCACTGACGTCCGGTATTTGTAGTGCGGGCGCGGCAGGCCGGGCGGCAGTTGGCGGGCGGCGCGGTAGGCCGCGCGCTTGGTTGCAACCGGGCTGTCCGCAGCAACGGCAGCATCAATCGCAAGCAGGGCGATCGAAGAGAATAATATCAAGCGTAGCATCGTCGTCTCCGAATCGAGAGGGCGACAGAATGCCACCTTATAGCGGAATGACCGTTAATGAGAGGCTCGCGACATCAGACCAACGCCTTCACCGTCATGGTCGGGCTTGACCCGGCCATCCACGTCCTCTTGTTCGCGACTTCCAAGAACGTGGATGCCCGGGACGAGCCCGGGCATGACGAAGAGAACTTGGCGCGTTCCGCACACGGGGACCTTAAGCCCGCAGCGCCTGGTCGAGGTCGGCGATCAGGTCGTCCTTGTCCTCGATGCCGATAGAGAGCCGGACCACGTCGGGGGCGGCGCCGGACTTGATCTTCGCGGCATCGTCGAGCTGGCTGTGGGTGGTGGAGGCCGGATGGATCACCAGCGAGCGGGTGTCGCCGACATTGGCGAGGTGCGAGAACAACCTGAGGTTCGACACCAAATTGACGCCGGCGTCATAGCCGCCCTTGAGGCTGAAGGTGAACACGGCGCCCGCGCCCTTCGGCGCATATTTGCGCGCGAGATTGTTGTACTTGTCGTCGGAGAGCCCGGCGTAATTCACCGACGCCACCGCGGGATGGCCGGCCAGGAATTCCGCGATCGCTTTGGCGTTGTCGCAATGCTTCTGCATGCGGAGCGGCAGCGTCTCGATGCCGGTCAGGATCATGAAGGCGTTGAACGGTGACAGCGCCGGGCCGAGATCGCGCAAGCCGAGCACGCGGCAGGCGATCGCGAAGGCGAAATTGCCAAAGGTCTCCTGGATCTTGATGCCGTGATACTCCGGGCGCGGCTCGCTCAGCATCGGATATTTGTTGTCCTTCGACCAGTCGAAGGTGCCGGCATCGACGATGATGCCGCCGAGCGAGTTGCCGTGGCCGCCCAGGAACTTGGTCAGCGAGTGCACGACGATGTCGGCGCCGTGGTCGATCGGCTTGATCAGATACGGCGTTGCCAGCGTGTTGTCGACGATAAGCGGCACGCCGGCCTTGCGCGCCACCGCGGCGATCGCCTCGATATCGGTGATGCTGCCGGAGGGATTTGCGATCGATTCGATGAAGATCGCCTTGGTGTGCGGCGTCACCGCGCGCTCGAAGCTTTCGATCTCGTCCGGATCGGCCCAGGCGACGTTCCAGCCGAAGCTCTTGAAGGCATGGGTGAACTGGTTGATCGAGCCGCCATAGAGTTTTCGCGCGGCGATGATCTCGTCGCCCGGCTTCATCAACTGCTGCAGCACCACGACCTGCGCGGCGTGTCCCGATGCGACCGCGAGTGCGGCAGTGCCGCCTTCGAGTGCGGCGACGCGCTCCTCCAGCACCGCATTGGTCGGGTTGCCGATACGGGTATAGATGTTGCCGAACGACTGCAGGCCGAACAATGAGGCCGCATGGTCGGCGTCGTTGAACACGAATGACGTCGTCTGATAGATCGGCGTCGCCCGCGCGCCGGTGGTAGGATCGGGCTGCGCACCGGCATGCACGGCGAGGGTCGAAAATCCCGGAAGGCGATCGGTCATTCTGAGTGTCCTGTGTTGGATCGGAAATGAAATGCGCGGCATGCTGATGGCAGCAACGACGGCCGTCAAGGCGAGTTGCGAGCCGTATGCGCGTTGGGAACAGCGTGCTTCGTTATGACGCGATGTCGAAACATTTGTTTCGTCGTTGCGTCACGTCGTCTCGGTCTTGTTCTTTGCGGCACGATCGGATGCGGCGGTTTCGCCGCCGCCGACGCTCATCCGATTCAGCGACAGCCGCATGCCCTGCGTCGGCATCGGCGCACGCTTGGAGCTGAGCGTCCGCGAATTGACGCCCATCCAGGAAATCTCTGATGACAGGCGGCCATATTCGATTTTCGGGCAGCGGTTCATGACGACCTTGATGCCGACAGCTTCGGCCTTTGCGGCGGCCGCATCGTCGCGTGCACCGAGTTGCATCCAGATCACCTTCGGCAAGGGCGACAGCCTGAGCGCCTCCTCGACAACCGGCATGATGTGGCTGGAGTTGCGAAAGATGTCGACCATGTCGATCGGGCGTCCGATGTCGGCGAGCGACGCGACGAAGGGCTTGCCGAGCAGGCTCTTGCCGACATGGCCGGGATTGACCGGGATCATGTCGTAGCCGCGCTCCGCCAGATATTTGAAGGCGAAATAGCTCGGCCGCACATTGACCGGCGAAGCGCCGACCATCGCAATCGACTTCACGCTGTTGAGAATGCCGCGGATGTAGTTATCGGGGTAGCTGTCGTGGTTCATCTTCGCTTCTCTCGCCCCTCATGGTGAGGAGCGCGGAACGCGCATCTCGAACCATGAGGCCCCAGACGGGCCTGCATCCTTCGAGACGCCTGCTTCGCAGGCTCCTCAGGATGAGGATCATCTATCCTGCCATTTCGGTTCGCGCTTCTCGATGAAGGCACCGATACCTTCCTCGGCGTCGCGCGCCATCATGTTTTCGGTCATCACCTCGGCGGCGTAGCGATAGGCGTCCGCGAGTGTCATCTCGGCCTGGCGGTAGAACGCCTCCTTGCCGAGCTTGACAGTGTAGGCGGATTTCAGCGCCACTTTTTGCGCCAGCGCAATCGCGGCCTCGCGTTCGGTGCCGGCAGGCACGACGCGGTTGATGAGGCCGATGGCCTGCGCGGTCGCGGCCGAGATCGGCTCGCCCGTGAGCAGCATCTCCATGGCCTGCTTGCGCGGGACGTTGCGCGACAGCGCCACCATCGGCGTTGAGCAGAACAGGCCGATATCGACGCCGGGCGTCGCGAAGGCCGCGTTCTCCGAGGCGACAGCGAGATCGCAGCTTGCGACAAGCTGGCAACCGGCTGCGGTCGCAATCCCCTGGACGGAAGCGACCACTGGCTTCGGCAGGTGCACGACCGCCTGCATCATCGCGCTGCAGGCGTTCATGATCTCTGCGAAATAGGCGCGGCCGCGATCGGCATCGCTGCGGCGCGCGGTGAGTTCCTTCATGTCGTGGCCGGCCGAGAAGGCGGGGCCATTGGCGGCAATGACCACGCCGCGCACGGCTGGATCGTCATGAATTGCCTTCAGTGCGCCATGCAGCTCGGCGATCAAGCCCTCGGAGAGGCTGTTGCGCGCGGCGGGACGGTTGAGCGTCAGCACGGCGATGCTGCCGACCTGCTCGCGCAGGAGGATCGGCGATTGCGGCGCGACGGCACGGGCTGCTTGGGGCATCTCCAGATTTCCACTAAGGCTTTTTGTCAATTAAGGCTTGGCTACAACTTAATGTAACACGCTGACTGAATCGAGGGTGGGGACGGCATGGCGCTGGCGAAAATGAGCGTGGCTGACGTGGAGAGGTTCCTCCGCGAGGAGTTTCCGCAGGCGTTCAGCGGGAACGACATCATCATCGAGAGCGCCGACGGCGAGACCTGTCTCTTGCGCCAGCGCTACAGCGAGCGGATGCTGCGGCCGGGCGGCACCGTGTCGGGCCCGACGCTGATGGCGCTGGCCGATTTCGCGATGTATGTGCTGCTGCTGTCGGCGATCGGCCCGGTGGGTCTGGCGGTCACTACCAATCTCAACATCAATTTCCTCCGCAAGGGGCAGCCGGGGCGGGACGTGCTGGCGGCGGCGAGGCTGCTGAAGCTCGGCAAGCGGCTGGCGGTCGGGGAGGTCAACCTGCTTTCGGGCGATTCGGCGGATCCGATTGCGCATGTGACGGCGACCTATTCCATTCCAAATAAATAGAGTTTCTGAAGGTATTATTACACCTTATTTATAAGCTATTGTTTTGGCTAAGATAAATCGCGCCAATCGGCGTTGACGAATTTCGTTCGCTTCTCTAGAAAGCCCCAGTCCGGCGCGGCAGTCTTGCGCCGAAAACTCCTTTCCACGGACAGCTCACATGAAAACCTTTTCGGCCAAGCCCGCCGAGGTGCAGAAGAAGTGGGTCGTGATCGACGCCAAGGGTGTGGTGGTCGGCCGGCTCGCCACCATGGTCGCGATGCGCCTGCGCGGCAAGCACCTGCCCACCTACACGCCGCATGTCGATTGCGGCGACAACGTCATCATCATCAACGCCGCTCACGTGGTGCTGACCGGTCGCAAGCGCGACCAGAAGGTCTACTACAAGCACACCGGCTATATCGGTGGCATCAAGGAGCGTAGCGCGAAGCAGATCCTCGAAGGTCGTTTTCCGGAGCGCGTGGTCGAGAAGGCCATCGAGCGCATGATCCCGCGCGGCCCGCTCGGTCGCATGCAGATGGGCAATCTGCGCGTCTATCCCGGCGCCGAGCATCCGCATGAAGCGCAAAACCCCGAGAAGATCGATTTCGCCTCGCAGAACCGCAAGAACATGAGGGCCGCATAAGATGTCCGATACCATGCAGTCTCTCGATCAGCTTGCGCAGCTGAAGCCGGCGGCTCCCGATGCGCCGAAATATGTGAAGAAGATCGACAAGTACGGCCGCGCTTATGCCACCGGCAAGCGCAAGGACGCGGTTGCCCGTGTCTGGGTCAAGCCGGGCTCCGGCAAGATCTCCGTCAACACCCGCGACGTCGAAGTCTATTTCGCCCGTCCGGTGCTGCGGATGATGATCCAGCAGCCGCTGGTCGCCGCCGCCCGCGCCGGCCAGTATGACGTGATCTGCACGGTCACCGGGGGCGGCCTGTCCGGCCAGGCCGGTGCGGTGCGCCACGGCCTCTCCAAGGCGCTGACCAATTTCGAGCCGGAATTGCGCGGCGTCCTGAAGAAGGGCGGCTTCCTGACCCGCGACTCGCGCACGGTCGAGCGCAAGAAGTACGGCCGCGCCAAGGCGCGCAAGTCGTTCCAGTTCTCGAAGCGCTAACCGCTTCACTGCAATTTGCACCAATTGCGAAGGGCGCCGCGAGGCGCCCTTTTTGCTGCGCCTTTGCGCATCAATTGTCGCAGTTTTTCCCGAAAACTTTTGTGTGCACGCAAACGGATTGCCAACGCGCCACGCATAGCCTGAGCAGCATTAACGGCGCGCTATCCTTTTCGGATCGCGCCCTTGAGATCGTGGCATCACACGCTTTCATCACACGCACCAGGCAGGGCTCATGTCGTTCGATACTTCGACGCTTTATCTGTTTGCCACCATGGTGGCCGGAATGCTCGGCGCCATGTTGTTGTTCTTCGGCAATCAGGAGAAGATTCCGGCGTTGAAGTGGTGGGGTAGCGCGTATCTGCTCGGTGCTGCCGCGGTCGCGGCATCGACCATCGCGGGCTCGATGCTGGGCGAAATTGCTTCGCTGGCGCTGAATGCGGTGGGCTTCATCGCCTGCGGCATGGTGTGGAACGCGGCACGTGTGTTTCATGGCCGCAAGCCGAATGTCGCCGGTCTCGTGCTCGGCGCTATCGCCTGGGTCGGCGCCGCGCTGGCCTTGCCGCCTGAGCTGCCCACGCTGAAGCTGACCATCGGCGCCGCGATCATCGCGATCTACGCATGCCTCACGGCAGCCGAATTGTGGAGCGAGCGGCGGCGCGCGACCCAAAGGCGATGGCCCGCACTCGCGGTGCCGGTGCTGCATGGCTGCGTATTGCTGCTGCCGATCCTGGTCGGCAACTTCCTGCGCCCGCATGATGCGGCGTTCGGCAACAGCATCTGGGTGACGGTGTTCTCGGTCGAGCTCATCCTCTATGCGATCGGCACCGTCTTCGTGATCTTCATGCTGGTATCGGACCGCGAGGTGACCGCGCACAAGACGGCGGCCTCGATGGATCCTCTGACCGGCATGTTCAACCGCCGCGGCTTTGCCGAGGCCTGCACGCGGGTGATCGAACGCGAGGCAAGCGCCGGCCGGCCGGTGACGGTGATGATCTTCGACATCGACCACTTCAAATCGATCAACGACCGTTTCGGCCATCCCGCCGGCGACGAGATCCTGAAATTGTTCTCGGCCGTCGTCGTCAACAACCTCCGCATCAGCGATCTCTCCGGCCGCATTGGCGGCGAGGAATTCGCGGCGCTGCTGCCGTGCTCGCTGGAGGAGGGCGTGCTCGCCGCCGAGCGCGTGCGCGAGTGCTTCCAGGCCTCCGGCATCGTCTGTGACGAGGGCGCGGTCGATACTACCGTCAGCATTGGCGTCGCCGGCGGGCCGGCAGGCACCGAACTCGAGGTGCTGCTGGCGGCCGCCGATACCGCGCTCTACCAAGCCAAGCGCGGCGGCCGTAACCGCGTCGAGGCCGCGGAGGAGTTGCCGCTGTCGCTGGAGAACTGGCGGCGCAAGACCGCCGGTCTCGCACCGCAGGCGCGCGAGACGCCGATCGCGGCGTGAGAGCGATTTGAGCGATATTGGTAGGATTCCATTTACCATTCGATTCCTATGATCCGGGCCATGGAATCGACCCGCCTTCACAATGCCCAATCCGCCCTGCTGTCGCTCGAAGCCGCCGCCACCACCGCCCGCGGCGGGTTCGCCTGCCTGTTCTCGAGCTCGGCTGAATACGAGACCGCGCTGATCGCCGAGCGCCGCGCCCAAGGCCGCTACGGCCGCCCGCGCAGCCCTTGGCCGATGCTGATGTTTCTGGGCATCACGTTGATGGTCCTCGGCACGGTGCTCGTGTTCAATTAGGTAACGGGAACATCCCGTATCGGTAATGGGCGCCGCGAGGCGCCTTTTTCTTTTCCACAAGCTGGGCTAGAGACGGGCCCTTTCCAGGGAGAAGCCCAATGGTCACCGAAATTGCACTCATCGACGTCAAGCCCGGCAGCGAGAAGGATTTCGAAGCTGCGGTGGAGAAGGCGCGGCCGCTGTTTCTGCGCGCCAAGGGCGGCAAGGGGTTCGAATTGCACAAGTCGATCGAGAAGCCCTCGCGCTACCGGCTGGTTGCGAAGTGGGAGACGCTGGAGAACCACACCGTCGATTTCCGCGGCTCGGAAGACTTCGCCGCCTGGCGCGCGCTGGTCGGGCCGTTCTTTGCCGCGCCGCCCGAGGTCGAGCATACCGAGATCGTGGTGACGGCCTGAGGCTCCTTACGCCGCCGCAGGCGGCTCCTCGGCCTTGAAGTGGTCGAGCATCACCTTGGCGATCGCCATCAGGGGGAGCGCAAGCGCGAGCCCCCAGACGCCGAACACCACCCCGAGCAGGATCTGGAACGCAAACAGCGTGGCAGGCGGAATATCGAGCGCCTGCCGCTGGATGATCGGGGTGAGCACGTAGCTCTCCATGGCGTGCACGCCAAGGAACAGCAGGAAGGCGGAGAGCGCCGCGATCCAGCCCGAGGCAAGGCTCGCGAGCACCACGATCAATCCCGCGAGGATCGCGCCCACCGTCGGAATGAAAGCGAGCAGGCCGGCCTGGATACCCAGGATGAACGAGCTCTGGATGCCGATGATCGAGAGCCCGATCCAGGTGACGAAGAACACCGCGCCCATGGTGATGATCTGGGCGATCAGCCAGCGCTCCAGTGTGTCCCCGATACGGTCGACGATGATGGTGGCCTGCTCGCGGTGCCGGGCCGGCATCACGAACAATAGCCCGGCGCGGTAGATGCTGGGCTGGGCGGCGAAGGCAAGCCCGAGAAACAGCACGATGAAGAAGTTGCCGACCGCGCTGACAGTGCCGAGCAGCACCTTCAAGGTCTGGCTGATGATCGCGCCGCCGCTGGAGGCGAGCGCGCCGGCGCTCGGAAGACTATGGGTCGCCGCGGCGCCCGGGGTCGTCGGCGTCGACGAGTCCGTCGGTGTGGTGGCCTGGTTGCTGAAATCGAGATAGCTGGTGTCGATGCCGTGGCTCTCGAGGAAGGACTTCACGTTCACCAGTTGCGACTTGATGGTGTCGCTGAGCGCGGAGGCCTGCTGGGCGATGGTCGCTCCGCCGAGAAAGACGACGCCCGACAATAGCGCCGCCAGCGCCAGGCAGACGATGGTCAGCCGAAGCGCATGGGGCAGCTTAACTCCGTGGCCGAGCAGGTTGGTGAGGGCGTTGAGCGCGACGCCGAGCAGGACCCCGGCGAAGATCAGGAACAGCGTCGCCGCGTAATGCCAAGCGAGCGCCAAGAGCGCCGCGAACAGCACGATGCCGATGCCGCCGACGCTGATCGCCCACGCCAGATCGTTGCGGGCCTGCAGGTGGTCGCCGCCGGGTAGCCTCACGTTGATTCCTTCGCGCATCGATTGATCTCACCTTGTCGCCAAAATCCCGCCGGGATCAAGCCGTGTGCCGGTTTGCCGCTGCCCGTCGGGCAGGCCTTGCGGGGAGATAGCGGCAGGCAGCCCGCCCGGCCTGCGGGGGCAGCGCTTCGTCCCTTGACCCCGCCGCGCCTGCGTCTCGTGCCAATGTGCTCCGCCAGCATAATATGTTGATCCATGATCCGGTCGGGGGCATTATCTCTCTGGAACCATGACGAACATAGAAAATCATTCCTACGCGAGATACTGAGCAATGAGACGGCCCGTGGTCGGCGTGATCGGAAACGCCCATCGCATCGAAGATCGTTTCACGGTTCAGATGGTTGGGGAGCGCAACCTGCGCGCGATCACCGATGTCGCCGGCGCTGTTCCGCTGATGTTCGCCGGTTCGCCCGAGATTACCGACGTCGGCGCCTTGCTCGACGTGGTCGACGGCGTGGTCCTGACCGGGGCGCGGGCCAATGTGCACCCGACCCGCTTCAAGTGCGAGCCGCATATCAGTCACGAGCCTTACGACATCCATCGTGACGAGGTTGCGCTGGCGTTGTCGGAAGCCTGCGTCGCGCGCGGCATTCCGCTGTTCGGCATCTGTCGCGGCCTGCAGGAGATGAACGTCGCCTTTGGCGGCTCGCTGCATCCTGAGATCCGCGAACTGCCGGGACGCATCAACCATCGCATGCCGCGGCTGGAGAATGGCGAGATCCATCCGGATCCGCTGGTCGTGTTCGCCGACCGGCATGACGTGACGCTCACACCGGGCGGCGTGTTCGCGAAGCTCCTGGGCTGCGAGACCATCCGTGTCAATTCGCTTCACGGGCAGGGCATCCTTGAGCCCGGCGAACGCGTCGTGATTGAAGGCGTCGCCGAGGACGGCACCATCGAGGCGATCCGCATCGCCGACGCGTCGGGCTTTGCACTCGGCGTGCAGTGGCATGCGGAATACGACCCGCAGCGCAACCCGATCAACAGGAAGCTGTTCGAGGCTTTCGGGGCAGCGTTGCGCGAACGGCAGCGCGCGGCGGCGTAGCGGCGCTGCTCGCCATGAGGGCGATTGGGTTCTGATTCATTGTCAAACAGCGATTGCGCAGGATGGGTAGAGCGAAGCGAAACCCATCGCGATGGAGCAAGTTGCGCGATGATGGGTTTCGCTTCGCTCTACCCATCCTACGATCCCGTCGAACCTCGCACCGCTGTCGTCCCCGCCTAGGGCGCAATTGCGCCCGGGATCGGGGACCCATAACCACAGGAAGGTGTTGTGGCGCGAGCAAGCGGTTACAGCGGAGCACACGACAACGGCCTGGGGTTATGGGTCCCGGATCAAGTCCGGGACGACGTGGGGTGGGGTTCTGATTCAAATTTCAAATAGCGTGAGGATGTGAATCCGCATTCTCGCGGCGCTTTGCGTCCGAGCTTTGCTTCACTTTCCACCCTCTCAGATCGTAGAGGGCGCAGGGAAAGCCGGGTGCTGGTTGCACCCGTGGGTCCCGTGCAACAAAAAGCACGGGGGTAGGACCACAGGTTCAACCGAAAACACTCCGGCTTTCCCTGCGCGATGGTTTTACGGCTTCCTTCGCGCTCTCCCCGGTGACCGGGCTTTCTTGCCACCGTCGCCCGCGGCAGCTCTTGCTGCTCGCGAGCTTAGCGCCAGCGTCGGGGACGCCAGGACCACACGACTTCGCCGTCCGCTGATGTCACGCTCGTCAGTCGCGACACCCGCGTCCACCGCATCTCACCGCAACGTTCGTGACGATCGCGAGCCGCCCCTCATTCGCCGTGAGACACGCGGAGTTAAATCACTGATTTGCCCGACGGCGAAAGCGGAATATTTTTCGCAGCAAGACTGGACAGACTTTTGGTGATTTGCCCCGTCGGGTTGTGACGCATTGCAGCAGCTAAGCTCGAGCTGCCGGCAGGTCCTTTGCCCGGTCGTTGCGATCAGCGTCGACTTGCCGAACTGTTTCCGCTGCAGCGAGCGCCTTTTTGCGCCCGAGCTTCCGGACGACTGTATAAAAGGCTGGCGTAAACAAGAGGCCGAAGGCGGTCACTCCCAGCATTCCCGCGAAGACCGCCGTGCCGAGCGATTGACGCATTTCCGAACCCGCCCCGGTTGCCACCACGAGAGGTGCAACACCGAAGATGAACGCCAGCGACGTCATCAAGATCGGCCGCAGCCGCGTGCGCGCCGCGCTAACGGCGGCCTCGCCGGGCGTGGCGCCGGCTTCCTCGGTTTGCCGTGCGAATTCCACGATCAGGATCGCGTTCTTTGCAGCGAGTCCGACCAACACGACGAAGCCGATCTGCGCCAGCACGTCGATCGCCATGCCGCGCATCAAAAGTCCTGTCACGGAGGCGAGCAGGCACATTGGAACGATCATCACCACCGCGAGCGGCAGGTTCCAGCTCTCATATTGCGCAGCGAGCACCAGGAAGACGAACAAGGCGGCTGCGCCGAACACCAGCAAGGACGAGGTCCCCGGCTGTTGCTGCTGGAAAGCAAGCTCGGTCCATTCAAAGCCGATGCCTGGCGGCAGCACCTCGTGCGCCAGTTCCTCCATGCGGTGCAACGCGGTGCCGGTCGCGACGCCTGGCGCCGCGACGCCCATCACTTCAGCAGCGGGGAATAGATCGTAACGAGGCACGCGATAGGGTGCGTTCTCGGATTTCAACCGCGCCACCGTGCCGACCGGCACCATCTCGCCGGAGGCGTTGCGCGCCTTCAGCCGCGCGATGTCGTGCGGATCCTGGCGGAACGAGCCGTCGGCCTGCGCGATGACTTGGTAGGTTCGGCCGAGATAGTTGAAGTCGTTGACATATTGCGAGCCAAGATAGACTTGCAGGGCGTTGAAGACGTCGGTGGGCGTCAGCCCGACCTTCTCGGCTTTCTCCCGATCGATATCGGCATAGACCGAAGGCGAGCGCGTACCGAACAGAGTAAAGACGCCCGAGAAGCTCGGATCCTTGTTGGCGGCTGCGACCAGTGCCTGTGCCGCTTTCGACAGCGCCTCCGAGCCGAGACCGGCACGATCCTGCAGCATCATCTTGAAGCCGCCAGCATTGCCGATGCCCTGCACCGGCGGCGGCGGGATCGTCAGCACATAAGCTTCCTGGATCACCGAGAGGCGCTTGCGCAGATCGGCGAGCACGCTCGGTGCGGTCAGGCCAGGCACATCATGGTTATAGAGCGATGGCAGGCCGGAAAAGATCGTGCCGGCGTTGGAGGCGATGGTGAAGGTGGTTGCATCCAGTCCTGCGAACGGCGCGACATGCTCGACACCGGGCGTGCTCATGATGATCTCGATCGCCTTCTTGACCACCGCCTCCGTGCGCTCGAGCGAGGCGCCGGGCGGCAGTTGCACGACGGTGATGAGATAGCCCTGATCTTGCTCCGGAATAAAGCCGGTAGGAGCGCGGGCGAATTGAAAGCCGGCCACGCCGATCAGCCCGGCGTAGACCACAAGCACGACGCCGGTGATCTGCACCAGCCGCCGCGTCAGCCGTCCGTAGCTCGTCGACAGCCACTCGAAGCCGAGATTGAACCGCGCAAATCCAGCTTGCACCAGCCGGGCGATCCATGGGCCGCGCGGCTTCTGGCCGTGCTCGTGAGCCTTGAACAACACCGCGCACAGGGCAGGGCTCAGGGTCAGCGAGACAAAGCACGAGATCAGGGTGGAGACGGCGATCGTGACCGCGAACTGGCGAAAGAACTGCCCGGTAATACCCGACAGGAAGGCGGAGGGCACGAACACCGCGCATAGCGTCAGCGCAATCGAGATCAGCGCTCCGCCGACCTCGTCCATTGTGACATGGGCGGCTTGGGCGGGCGTCATGCCGCGTTCGAGATTGCGTTCGACATTCTCCACCACGACAATGGCGTCATCGACGACAATGCCGACCGCGAGCACGAGGCCGAACAGCGACAGGTTGTTCAGCGATATTCCGAGCGCGTAGAGGAAGGTGAAAGTGCCGACCAGCGACACCGGGATTGCGATCACCGGAATGATCGCAGCGCGCCAGCTCTGCAGGAACAGGAACACGACGCCAACCACCAGGAGGATCGCGATGAAGATGGTCTTGATCACCTCGTCGACCGATTTGCCGACGAAAATGGTGGGGTCGTAAATGATCTTGTACTGCAGGCCGGGCGGGAAGTCCTTGCCCAGCTTTTCCATCGCATCGAGCACTTCGTGCTCGACGGCGAGGGAATTGGCGCCCGGCTGGGCGAAGATCAGGAGCGGCAGGCCCGGCTCGCGATCCATGTAGGCGGACGATCCATAATCGGAAGCGCCGATCTCGACGCGGCCCACATCGCGCAGCCGCGTCACGCGGCCCTCGTTATCCGACTTCAGGACGATGGCGGCGAACTGTTCTGGTGTCGACAGGCGCCCAAGCGTCTGCACGTTGATCTGATAGGCCTGCTTGGAGGCGACCGGCGGCTGGTTCAGCACGCCCGCCGAAACCTGGACATTCTGGGCGCGCAGCGCGGCGAGCACCTCGCTCGCGTTCATGTCGTGCGCGGCGACCTTGTCGGGATCGAGCCAGATGCGCATGGCGTATTCGCGTCCACCTTGCATCTGCACGTCGCCGACGCCCGGCAGCCGCGCCAGCACGTCCTTTACGTGCAAGGTCGCGTAGTTCGATGTGTAGAGCAGGTCCCGCGACGAGTCGGGCGAATAAAGATGCACCGCGAGCAGGATGTTTGGCGTCGACTTGCGCACCTGAACGCCGAGCCGCTGGACGTCCTCCGGCAGCCGGGGAAGCGCATCCTGGACGCGGTTCTGCGTGAGCATCTGCGCGACGTTGAGGTCGGTCCCGATGCGAAACGTCACGGTGACGGTGAGCTTGCCGTCGCCAGTGGACTGACTGCTCATGTAGATCATGTTCTCGACGCCGTTGATCTGCTGCTCGAGCGGCGTCGCCACTGTGCGCGATACCGTCTCGGCAGATGCGCCGGGATAAGTGGTGGTGATCTGGACCGTCGGCGGCACGATCTCCGGATATTGCGCGATCGGCAGGATGGCGAGCGCGCCGAGGCCGATCAGCGTCAGGAAGACGGAGAGGACAGTCGCAAAAATCGGCCGGTCGATGAAGCTGTGGGTCACGAGGAAGCTCCTGTCTTCTCGGTCCTGGTTTTTAGCCTTTGCCGTTAACCTTGGCCGTCGGCGGCAGCGTCGTAGTGGATGACGCCGTCCTGCGGCGCCACCTTGGTGCCGGGAATGGCGCGTACCAGGCCGTCGATGACGACGCGGTCGCTCGCCTCGAGGCCCGACCGGATCACGCGCAATCCGCCGCGAAGATCGCCGGTGGTTACGATCTTTGGTTTTACGGTCGCATCAGGACCGACGGTCATGACCAGCCGCTGCGACTGGTCGAGCATGACAGCGGCGTCCGGCAACAGATAAACCTGCGTCGGCGGAGCGATCGCAACCCGCAGCCGTGCGAACTGGCCCGGCGCCAGGAACAGATCCGGGTTCGGTACGGTGGCGCGGGCATGGATGGTGCCGCTGGAGCGATCGAGCGCATTGTCGATGAAGTCCAGCGTGCCCTCGCGGATGAAATTGTTCTCGTCGCTGAGGCTGATCGCGACCTTGTTGGCGAGCGGACCGCCAACGCGGGCGCGCTCGCGCGAGAACGTCAGGAAATCCGATTCGCTCATGTCGAAATCGAGGTAAAGAGGATCGAGCGAGACCAACGTCGTGAGCAGCGTGGTCGGACTGGTTGCGGCACGGCTGCCCGCGACCAGGCTTCCGATCGAAACCTGGCGCGCGCCGATGCGCCCGGTGAACGGCGCCCGTACGCGGCAGTATTCAAGGTCGAGTTGCGCATCCCGCACCCGCGCCTTGGCGTCTTCGACCGCGGCCCGCGACGCATCCTGCTCGTTGGTGCGCTGGTCGACGGTCTCCTGCGTTGCGAACTCGTTGCGCTTGAGCGATTGCGCGCGCGAAAGCTGGTTGCTGGCAAGCGCCACGCGGGCCATTGCGGTCTCAAGCGCGGCTTGCGCCTGCGCCAACCTGATCTCGTAGGGCCGCGGGTCGATCACGAACAGCAGGTCGCCCTTGTGGACGATCTGGCCATCCTTGAAATGAATCTCGGTCAGGGTGCCACCCACCTGGGCTCGCAATTCAACGCGGTCGATAGCGGAGAACTGTCCGAGGAAACCGACCCTGGTATCGACCTCACGCTGCAAGGGCTGGCTCACCGTCACCGGCAGGGGAGGCGCTGACGCGGCCGCCTGGTCTGCGTTGCGAGGCGCAAAGCCCAGGTAGACAAGGAGCGCGGCAAGCACCGCTATTGCAGCGATTGCGGCCGTTCTCCATGTCCGCCGGCGCGGAGCCGGCGGCTTCAGCGGTTCTCGTTCAATGTTCGAATGATCGCTGATCTGATCCATGAGGCTACCATCAGTCCTTGCCATGCCGGCAGTTCGGCCGAAGCTCTGCCGGCCTGCCCAATCACACCGGCCAGTCCAGGTTTCGGGAGGAGGTCTCGCCAGGCAGTTATTTCGGAAGCGGATAAGTTGTGTTCGGGGTTGAAATTTGGAGGGGGAACTCCAATATGCTTCGCGAGATATAAACTTGGGGAGGCGCTGTTCAAGGATTTTTGGAGTGATGACACCAAAAATAAATCAAGGGAAGAAAATTCAGGCAAAGAACGTTCAGGACGAGAAGCGCGGCCGGGGCCGGCCGGCCGTATTCGACCGTGACGCCGCGCTGCAGGAGGCGATGAAGCTGTTCTGGGAGCGCGGCTATGAGGGCACGTCGTTCAACGACCTCATCGCCGCGATGGGGATCAGTGCGTCGAGCTTCTACAACTCGTTCGGCAGCAAGGAAGATCTCTATTGCGAAGCCACGCATTCCTTTCTCGAATGGTCCGGCCAATGGTTCTTTTCCATTCTCAACGATCCTTCAATCGACACCAGGACCGCGTTCGCTCGCCTGTTCGAGGCGACCGCAGAAGAGTTCACCCGCGGCGATCATCCGCTCGGCTGCATGATCTCGCTTGCGGGCACGCATTGCGCACCGGGAATGAAGAACATTCGCCACATGATGGCCGAGCATCGCGCTTTTTCTGAAGGCGCGATGGCTGCACGCATCCGAAAAGGCGTGATGGATGGCGACGTAGCCCGAGATGTCGATTGCGAAATGCTGGCCGCCTACTACAGCGCGGTCGCACGCGGGCTTGCGGTGCAAGCGCGCGATGGGGCTACGCGGACGAAATTGTCTGAAATTGGCCGGCTGGCCATGCGTGCGTGGCCGATGACAAAGAGTGACGATCACAGCTCGGCCGCGCTCGCCGCTGATCGGTCGCGTGAGGCCTGATCTATCGCCCACGATCAGATTGCAGCGGGCCGCGGAACGTAATCCATACGAACAAGGTCCACCGCGAAAGATTGCGGTAGACCTCGACGATTCTGCAGCACAGCTTGCGCGGCTGCCCGAATTACTTCTGCGCCGTTACCATCGGGCAAACGCTGCTCGAGAGCGGTGGAAATGCGTCTTTGCCTTCGACGGTTGCGAGGATCCTGAAGACATCCGACGGGTCGGACACCTCGCTCACCTTCTTGACCTCGGCGAGATACATGTCGTGCACCATCAGGTTGTCAGCGCGAAGCTTGCCGTTTCGCGCGAAAGCATCATTGAAGGTGCGGCTCTGCAAATCCTTGACCACGGCGGCCGGATCCTTGGTGTTCGCGGCCTGGACCGATTTGATGTAGTTCAACGCGGACGAATACACGCCCGCCTGCATCATACTCGGCGGTTTTCCCATCTTGGCGGCATAGCGCTTTGCGAATTCGCGCGTCCGGTCATCCATGTTCCAATAGAAGCCGATGGTCGCAAGCAGGCCCTGCGCGCTCTTCAGACCAATGCTTTGGATGTCATTGACGTCAATCAAGAGGGCGATCATCCGCTGGCCGCCACTGGTGAGGCCGAATTCTTCCGCCTGCTTGATGCCGTTCTGAGTGTCCGCGCCGGCGTTCGCGAGTGCGATGACTTTCGCGCCCGAAGACTTGGCCGTCAGAAGGACCGAACTGAAATCCGCCGTATTGATCGGATGCGGCGCATGCCCCAGTGACTTCCCGCCGCCCTTGGTCACGACTTCCGTAACATCGCGCTCGAGCGCATGGCCGAAAGTGTAGTCAGCAACAACAAAGAACCACGTGTCGGCTCCACGCTTCAGCAACGCTTTCCCGGCCACGTTCGCGAGTGCGTAGGTATTGTATGTCCATTGGATGAAATTAGGAGAACATAGCTTTCCACTCAGATCCGCGGAGCCGCCCGCGGATGTGATGAACATCTTGTTTCGATCCTTGGCGAAGTTCTGGACCGCAATGCAGACTGATGACACCGGCACGTCGAGGATGACGTCGACGCCATCCTGATCGTACCATTGGCGCGCAATATTTCCGCCGAGGTCGGGCTTGTTCTGGTGATCGGCCGAAATCAGCTCGATGGGTTTGCCCAGGACGCTGCCGCCACACTCCTCGATCGCCAATTGGGCGGCAGCCACCGATCCCTTGCCGCTATTATCTGCGAACAGGCCATTCATGTCCGTCAGGACACCGAACTTTAACGGCGTATCTCCCGCGGCGCGGACAATCGCCGGCGAGAAGACTGTTGTTGCGCCAAGCCCGGCAAGAAACGTGCGCCGTTTCATCTTTCACTCCCTTTTTTGTTTTGCGGCAGTTTGCGTTGTCACTCGCAGTTCTGCAAGTCATCCTTCAAGGGAAAGCGGGAGCAATCCACACAAGCGCCATCAGTCCCACTGTTTGATGCGACCGATCCGCTGAGCAACAGAGGTGAGGGGGATTGAATGAAGCGTGTCGCGAGCGGCTGTTCCTGCAGTGCGGTGCTTTGTGCGGCGGCGGCGGTTTCCCCAGGGCATTTCCGACAGTGAGCCGGTATGTGTGAAGAAGACTAGATGCCGAAAATTGATACTGTGCGCTAGACCTGTCAGTGACCGCTTCGGGTCCAAAATGCGAATAACTCAATCTGAGCAAATCTAGTCTGCTGTACTCCACACTCCGGCCCTCGACGCGCTGTGCGGGCACTTCGCCGACGGGCCAATTGCAGAAGTGCACGAGTTCTCAATTGCGAGACAGCGCCAAGTCAAGCGTGAGGGAAACCACTACTAGAGTGAGAATAAGCAGACCGGAAATTGATTTGGTCACCGCGCTCTTCCAGTCGGTAACGACCCGCTCCAACCGCAAAATGGCAGGCAGGGATGAACAAACGGCCATGCCGACAGCCGGAGCCTGCGCATCGCGCGAAAGACCCAATGGTAGCTTTAGCCCTATGTAAGTTAAGAACGCCCCCATATAGATCGACCACGCAACCCAGCAAACCGGATCAACGGGAGTCACACTTGGTCCTCACCGATCGCCGCCACGATGATCGTGGCCGCCTTGATGGGCCAGCGGGGAACTGCCATTCCGGACTCGATGTGGGCTTTCTTACGCAGGGTTGGCATGTCCCTTGAGCATTGTTGCAACGCGCCAGCCGAGCCACATCGAAACGCGCACCGGTACCAACCCGATCACGTGAACGAAGCCAAGAAGCAAGAGCGCTCCTTGCGGCTGAGCAGTCATGCTTTCGAACCGGCGCATGCCAACGAAAAAAGATTCGATGATCAAAATCGACGCGAACAAACTTACTAAAAGCAGTTCAGCCGACCAAATATAGGTCCGAATGCTTGCATTGGCCAATTGCAGCCGCCAACCCAACGCAAACCCTGGAATGATCGTATAGCAGAGCATCACCGCCCAGCCAAAGAGAACTGGCCAAACAATGTAACAGCCCCAATAGGTAACCACAAATACGAGCTCCACGGGCATGGGCCTCGCGAAATTGTACTTAACGGTTTGAGAGCCTATGATAGTGGTAGAAAGGCTCAGCACAATGGGTGAAGCGATATTTGGTTTATTGCAGGTTGTGGGCTTGGTCACCGGCAAACGGTTGCTTCCGTGGGTGTCAGGCGGTCGAGTGATCCTTATGCCGCAGAATGCTTCATCCGAGCCGTTCCGGCTTGCTCCTTACAAGCGGCTGCCGAACGGCCAGATTGGCGTAGACCTTGATTGTTTCGCGCCGATCGCTGCGCTGTTCTACCTTCTCGCAATCGTAGGATTGTGCAGTCTCTTTCTGTGACACTTCCCGATCCGCGATTACATCGCTAGTACGTGACGTGGTTGGTTGCACTTTGCCGGAAGTCCGGTTGGGGTCACGAGCGGTATGCGCTGGTTAAGCAGAAGATTTCCGCTGGGTCGTCAGAAGCTGACATCTATGCCTTTATGAGTACATGCCCTACTTCGGAATCCGATGAGCTGTCGCGAAGATAGTATCTTATGGAAGCTCTTTGATGTGGCCGCTGCTACCAACAACGAGCGATACGACTTTGCCGTTCTTCGTGGCCTTGAAAGTAGTAGTCTTTCGGGATTTCATTTCCCAGATTTGCGAATAGCGCTCGAGCTTCGCTGCAATCTCCTTCAGGCTCAGGCCATGGGCGGCCGAGATGGCGCCAATCATCACTATGGCGCAGAGGGCGGATTGATAGATCGCTCGAGCCAGCATCAGTTTCGTCCCGGAATTCGTCGTCGGGAAAGCTACAAACTGGTCTGGTCGTATCACGCGCAAAACAAAAAGGCGCCCGAGTGGGGCGCCTTTCGCATCGTTGCGGCAGTGAAAGCTCACTGCGAATAGTACATGTCGAACTCGACCGGATGCGGGGTCATTTCGAAGCGCTCGACTTCCGTCATCTTGAGTTCGATGTAGGCGTCGATGAAGTCGTCGTCGAACACGCCGCCGGCCTTCAGGAACGCGCGGTCCTTGTCGAGGTTTTCCAGTGCCTCGCGCAAGCTGCCGCACACCGTCGGGATCGACTTCAGCTCTTCCTTCGGCAGGTCGTAGAGGTCCTTGTCCATCGCCGGGCCCGGATCGAGCTTGTTCTTGATGCCGTCGAGGCCGGCCATCAGCATCGCGGCGAAGCCGAGATAGGGGTTGGCCATCGGATCGGGGAAGCGGACCTCGACGCGCTTGGCCTTCGGCGAGGCGGTGTAGGGGATGCGGCAAGAGGCCGAGCGGTTGCGCGCGGAGTAGGCGAGCAGCACGGGGGCCTCATAGCCCGGCACCAGACGCTTGTAGGAGTTGGTGGACGGGTTGGTGAAGGCGTTGATCGCCTTGGCGTGCTTGATGATGCCGGCGATGTAGGAGAGGCAGGTCTCCGAGAGGTCGGAGTACTTGTTGCCGGCGAACACCGGCTTGCCTTCCTTCCAGATCGACTGATGAACGTGCATGCCCGAGCCGTTGTCGCCATAGACCGGCTTCGGCATGAAGGTGGCGGTTTTGCCGTAGATGTGCGCGACCTGGTGGATGCAGTACTTGTAGATCTGCATATGGTCCGCCATCAGCGTCAGCGTGTCGAACTTCATGCCGAGCTCGTGCTGGGCGGAAGCCACCTCATGGTGATGCTTCTCGACCTTGACGCCCATCTTGGCCATGGCGCCGAGCATTTCCGAGCGCATGTCCTGCACCGAGTCCTGCGGGGGCACCGGGAAATAGCCGCCCTTGGTGCGGATGCGGTGGCCGAGATTGCCGCCTTCATATTCGGTGTCGGAGTTGGTCGGAAGTTCCGAGGAGTCGAGCCGGAAGCCGGTGTTGTAGGGCGTTGCCGAATAGCGCACGTCGTCGAACACGAAGAACTCAGCCTCGGGACCGACATAGACGGCGTCGCCGACGCCCATCGACTTCACCATCGCTTCCGCCTTCTTGGCGATGCCGCGCGGATCGCGGTTGTAGGGCTCGCCGGTGGTCGGCTCGAGCACGTCGCAGGTGATTACCATCGTGGTCTCGGCGAAGAACGGGTCGATCGTCGCGGTGACGGGATCGGGCATCAGGCACATGTCGGACTCGTTGATCGCCTTCCAGCCGGCGATCGAGGAGCCGTCGAACATCGTGCCTTCGGCGAAGATGTCCTCGTCGATCATGCTGACGTCGAAGGTCACGTGCTGCCACTTGCCGCGCGGATCGGTGAAGCGAAGATCGACGTATTTGACGTCGTTGTCCTTGATCGATTTCAGGACGTCTTTGGCGGTCTTCATGAGTATCCCTTTTGACTTTGCGGGTCGGTTTCCAGGTGAGCGACGTTGTTCTCGCTTTGGCCAAGTTCGCGCGATGATACAAACGAAATCAGGCCGCCAAAGGCAGCCTTATTCTCTTATTGGGCCGCAAGCGGATAGCACCGCGCTCAAATAGCGTCCAGCCCGGATTCGCCGGTCCGGATGCGGATCGCTTCCTCGATGTTGGAAACGAAAATCTTGCCGTCGCCGATGCGGCCCGTCTGCGCCGCGCGGCGGATCGCATCGATTGCCTTCTCGACCAGGTCGTCGCCGATCACGATCTCGATCTTCACCTTGGGCAGGAAGTCGACGATGTATTCGGCGCCGCGATAGAGTTCGGCGTGACCCTTCTGCCGTCCAAACCCCTTGGCTTCCGTTACCGTGATGCCCTGAAGTCCGACTTCCTGAAGCGCTTCTTTCACCTCGTCGAGCTTGAACGGCTTGATGATGGCTTCGATTTTCTTCACTGAAGGCCTCCCGGGCATTTCCAGAATACAGAGTGTAGCTAGGTGCGATGCGCGTGGCGCAATCAGTTCGATCCGTCAACTCCCTGCGGAGCCGGAAACGCCCATCACGGCCGTGCACGGCGGCCATCCTGAGCGGCTTCCTCAAAAGCAGGGTCTATGCCAAGTTACAAATGTCCCTGATTTCGGAATGTTATCAGCCTTTTAACGGCAGACAGACAAGGTTGGACCGACCGCCCCATGATACCGAAGCCTGCAAAATAGGCAAACGGATGAATTGGTGTGCATTCATCGGCGGAAGATCGACGCGTGCCGGGCGAGATGCCTGCCGAAAAGGCTGATAGATCGAGGATTCAGCATGGAAGTCCTGACCACGGCTGAAATGGAACGCGCCGATCGGCTGACCATTGCCGGGGGCACACCTGGCTTTTCGCTGATGATGAGCGCGGGGCAGGCGGTCGCCGAAGCGGCCATGGACCTGCTCGAGGAGGGACCGATCCTGGTGGTGGCCGGCCGCGGCAACAATGGCGGCGATGGCTTTGTCGCCGCCGCCGAACTCGCCGCCCGAGGGCGGGAAGTCTCGGTCATCCTGTTGTGCGAGCGCGACAGCCTGAAGGGCGACGCGGCGCTGGCTGCACGCGGCTGGAAATATCCGGTGCTGCCGTTCAACCCGCAGGCGATCGGCAAGCCCGCGCTGATCATCGATGCGCTGTTCGGCGCCGGGCTCGACCGTCCCGTCAAGGGCGAACCCTATGACATGATAGAGGCGGTCAACGCGCATGACGTGCCGGTGCTCGCCGTCGACCTGCCGAGCGGCATCAACGGCACCACCGGTGCTCCGATGGGGATTGCGATCCGCGCCACCGAGACCGTGACCTTCTTCCGACGCAAGCCGGCGCATCTGCTGTTGCCGGGCCGGGTGCATTGCGGCCGGGTGCGCGTCGCCGACATCGGCATCGATCCGAAGGTGCTGGCGGAAATCCGTCCCGCAACCTTCGAGAACATTCCGTCGACCTGGCAGCACGCGTTTCCGGTGCCGAAGATCGACGGCCACAAATATTCCCGTGGTCACGTCCTTGCCGTCTCCGGTGATATGGCCGCGACCGGCGCCTCGCGGCTTGCCGCGCGCGGCGCGCTGCGGGCAGGAGCGGGGCTGGTGACGCTGGCCTCGCCGAGCGATGCGCTGGCGGTGAACGCCGCCGCGCTGACCGCGGTGATGGTGCGCGCGGTCGACAATGCGATTCAGTTCGCCGACCTCTTGAACGACAGGCGGCTGAACACCAGCGTGATCGGGCCCGGCGCCGGCGTCGGCCCGCGCACGCGCGATTTCGTCCACACCGCGCTTGCGGCGAAGCGTAACTTGGTGCTGGACGCCGATGCGCTGACCAGTTTTGCCGATGCGCCGGAGCGGCTGTTCGAGGCGATCAGGGCGTCCCACGGTGCACAGGTGGTGCTGACGCCGCATGAGGGCGAGTTCCCCCGGCTGTTCAGCGATATCAGCAACAAGTATCCCGGTCGCTCCAAGCTCGAGCGCGTGCGCACCGCCGCCGAGCGCTCCGGCGCGGTGGTGCTGTTGAAGGGGCCGGACACCGTGGTCGCCGCGCCCGATGGCCGCGCCACAATCGCCTCCAACGCGCCGCCATGGCTCGCCACCGCCGGCGCCGGCGACGTGCTGTCCGGCATCATCGCGGGGCTGCTCGCGCAGGGCACGGCCGCCTTCGAGGCCGCCAGCATCGGCGCCTGGATGCATGGTGAAGCCGCGGCCGAAGCCGGGCCGGGCCTGATCGCGGAAGACCTTCCCGAAACGCTGCCGGCGGTCTTCCGCCGCCTGTATGACGAGTTGCGGATTGAGTATTGAGGATTCGTAGGATGGGTAGAGCGCAGCGAAACCCATCGATTTGCATCCGCGGCGGAGATGATGGGTTTCGCTTGCGCTCTACCCATCCTACGGCGGTGACGATTACGTCACCTGATATTTCGCGACCGCCGGCTCGTTCCATTCCAGGCCTAAGCCCGGGCCGCGGGCGGTGACTGCGCCGTCGATGACCTCGGCCGGTTTTGCCAGGATGGCGCTGGAGAGGTCGAGGAATTCGAGCCAATGCGCGGTCGGCGTCACCGCGAGCACGTGGGAGCTGGCTTCCGCGAACAGATGGCTCGACATCGGGATCGAGGCGGCATCCGCTTGACCGGCGACCTGCAGCCAGCCGGTGACGCCGCCGACCTTCATCAGATCGGGCATGATGAAATCGCTGGCGCCGACCGAGAGCGCCTCGGCAAAGCCGCGGGGGAACCACCAATTCTCGCCGGCCTGGATCGGGATCGGCGAGTCCATCCTGACGCTGGCGTGGCCGGAGAGATTTTCCTGCGGGACGGGCTCCTCAACCCAATGCAGGTCGTAAGGAGCAAGGCGGGCGATGCGGCGTTTTGCCTCCGCCGGATCGAGCGACTGGTTGAAGTCGATCATCAAGGCGATGTCCGGCCCGATGACGGCGCGCACGCCCTTGACTACGCGCTCGTCATTGGCGGCATCGCCGTCGCCGCCCTTGATCTTGACGCCGCGAAAGCCCTGGTCGAGTGAGCGACGCAGCGCCCGCTCGTCGGCTGTCGGATCGACTACGCCATAGCTGTCATAGGCGGGGAGCGGGCGCGCCGATCCGCCGAGCAACTCGGCGACTGGCTTGTTCGCGATCTGCCCCAGCGCGTCCCAACAGGCCATGTCGAGGCCGGAGACGGCCATGCCGACCAGACCCTGCCAGCCCAGCAGGCGGAATTTGGCGTCCATCGCCTTCATCAGGTCGAACGGGGCGACCGGCCGGCCGACGAGCTCGCGCCCGGTCTCCTCGACCAGATGAACCAGCGGTTTAAGTGTGAGGCTGGTGTAGGCGAAGATGTAGGAACGGCCGGTAACGCCCTGATCGGTTTCGATATCGATCAGGACCAGCGGCCCGGAATCGATCACGCCGAAGGCGTTCTTCACAGCACGCTTGAGCGGCACGACGACGGCTCGCGCCTTGATGCCGCGAATCGCTGGAACTGTTTGGCCCATGGTCGTTTCCTCTTGTTCTTATTCGACACTGTACCATCGCACGAGCCGTGGCGCCGCCCAATCGGTCGCGACCTGTTCGATGAGGTAGCGGCCGGCGTACTCGGCCTGAAAGGCGATGCGCTGGGTCTGGCCCGGTTCGATCGCGAGCGTGTCGAGCCAGAACGGCTTCCAGCCGTCGTCGAGCCGGTCGAGCAGGCGGAAGTGATGACCGTGGAGGTGAAAGACGGTGGCGATGGCAGCGCGGTTGGTGAGCGCCAGCACGACCGCGCGGCCGATCTTGGCGCGGAAGGCAGGCGGTGCGGAGGGGGTGAAGCTGGCCGGGCGCGTCCAGTCGGCCGGCGCGCCGAGGACCAGTTCGAACCGCTGCGCATTCTTGAGGTCAAGGTGCGCCGGCAGGCCATTGGAGGGTAGCGGAGGGGCCGATGGCTGCGGAGCGGCGCGCAGCGGAGCATCGCCGGAAAGCACGAGTCGTCCGACGGGGCGCGCCTCTTTGCCGTCATGGAGCAGGATCGATGCGGTCACGGCTGTATCGACAAAGGCATCGGCGCGGCCGCCCGGCGCCAGCACGAGCGCGCCATTGCGCGCCGGGAACGGCTCGGCCGGCTCGCCGTCGATCGCCATGACGCGGACCTCGTGGCCTTCCAATTTCGCTGCGAGCACAGTGCGTTGGGAGGCGTTGATGAAGCGGAGCCGCAGGCGTTCATTGGCGCGTGCTGAGAGCTCGAATGAAGTCTGGCCGTTAACGGTATAGACCGGCGTCGCATCCTTGGCGTCCGTCCCCGGCGTAACGGCGGTGCCATCCGGCCGCAGCCGCCATTCCTCGATCAGGAGCACCTCGTCGCGGTCGGCGGAGACCCGCTCGGTTTCGAGGACGATCAGTGGCTTTGCGCGCAAAGGGCGCGGCTGGCCGTCATTCAGGAGGCCGGGGTCGCACAGGAAAGTGCCCGCATGGCGCAGTGGAAGCTGGAAGCTCTCTTTTGCCCCGGCGGCAAGCGGGGGGCGGGCGAGCAGGGGCTCGCCGGCGGGGGCGCCGTCGATTCCCCGGGAGTACACTGCAAGCGGCACGGGGAGATCGTTGCTGAGCGCCACCTCGATGGTCTCACCGCGATTCGCCCTGATGTCCTCGCCCGGGAAAGACCAGATCGGCGTGGCCATGCCGCCCTGGCGCAGCACCAGGCTGTGGGCTCTCGCGGAAAGGGCAAGTGAACGGCGGGCTTGCGCCAAGGTTGCGGCGGGAAGCCCTGCTTCCAGCGCAGCAGCGCCCAGTCCGGTGAGCAGGGTGCGTCGATCGAGCATCGGAAAAAGGCTTGCCATCGGCCCGATCCGGACCATTTTTGCACCTGTGAGTCCAGCGGACATTGAGCCGAGTGGACATCCGAAAAAGGCCATTTTTTTGCTGCGTGGGGGCAGGGCCATGCTATAAGCCGCCGCCCGCGGCATCGCGGCCGGAGATGATGCGCCAAGCGGGTGTGGCGGAACTGGTAGACGCGCTGGATTTAGGTTCCAGTGACGAAAGTTGTGGGGGTTCGAGTCCCTCCACCCGCACCAAGCGCTCATCCAGCGTTTGCATGATCCCTTTCTGGAGGGCCTGTCTCTTTATTTCGAGAGACGGGTCCGCCGAACCACCGGCGCAGGCGTTGAGCTACGCGTCGAACCATTGACACAGTCGCGCCAACCGAGGCGCGACAGAAGCGGAAGAAGAAGATGCAGGTCACCGAGACCCTGAATGAGGGACTGAAGCACGAGTTCAAGATCAGCGTTCCCGCCACCGACCTCGATGCCAAGGCGGACGCGAAGCTTGTCGACCTGAAGGACAAGGTCCGCATCAACGGTTTCCGTCCGGGCAAGGTGCCGGTCAGCCATCTCAAGAAGATCTACGGCCGCTCGGTGATGGCGGAGACCATCGACCAGACCATTCGCGACACCAACACGCAGATCTTCACCGACCGCGGCTTCCGCCTTGCGACCGAGCCGAAGATCACGATGCCGACCGAGCAGAAAGAGGTCGAGGAGCTGCTCGCCGGCAAGAGCGACCTCACCTACACGGTGGCGATCGAGGTCGTGCCGCCGATCACGCTCGCCGATTTCAAGACCTTCCAGGTCGAGAAGCCGGTCACTGATGTGACCGACGCTGATGTCGACGAGGCGATCAAGCGCATCGCCGACCAGAGCCGTCCCTATGCGGCTAAGAGCGAGGGCGCGAAGGCTGAGAACGGCGATCGCGTCACCATCAGCTTCAAGGGTACCATCAACGGTGAAGCCTTCGACGGCGGAACCGGCGAAGGCATCCAGGTCGTGCTCGGTGCGGGCCAGTTCATTCCCGGCTTCGAGGAGCAACTGATCGGCATCGGCGCAGGCGAGACGCGCACGCTGAAGGTCACGTTCCCGAAGAACTATGCCAGCGAAAAGCTCGCCGGCCAGCCGGCTGAATTCGAGACCACGGCGACCGCGGTGGAAGCGCCCGGCGAAACCGTGATCGACGACGAGTTCGCCAAGACGCTCGGGCTGGAATCGCTCGACAAGCTGAAGGAAGCTGCGCGGGCGCGGTTGACGGCCGAGTTCGCCGGCGCGACGCGTCAGCGCGTCAAGCGAGCGCTGCTCGACCAGCTCGACGAGAACCACAAGTTCGAGGCGCCGCCGTCGCTGATCGACGAGGAGTTCAACTTGATGTGGAACTCGATCAAGGCCGAGATGGATTCCGCCGGCAAGACCTTTGCCGACGAGAACACCACCGAGGACGCCGCCAAGGAAGAGTACCGTAAGATCGCCGACCGCCGCGTGCGGCTCGGCCTTGTGCTGTCGGAGATCGGTGAGAAGAACAAGATCACGGTGTCCGACGATGAGGTCGGCCGCGCCGTCATCGAGCGCGCGCGTCAGATGCCGGGCCGCGAGAAGGAGGTCTGGGACTTCTACCGCAACAACGCCCAGGCGCTCGCCCAACTCCGTGCCCCGATCTACGAGGACAAGGTGGTCGATTTCATCCTCGAACTCGCCAACGTGACCGAGAAAAAGGTCTCGAAGGAAGACCTGTTCAAGGATGAAGACGCCGAGAAAACTGCGGCGTAATCCCGGCACCTCGTGTTAATGATGAACGGCGAAACCGGCCCGGCGACGGCATTCCGTCGCTAGGCGGGACCAGCCGAATCGGTTTGAGTTGCCGCGTTCGGACCTAGCCATCTGTGCGGTCTTGCCGCCGCGAAAATGGCGCATATCTGAGCGCAGCTTAACGCAGTCCTGCATCACGGGACGACCGTCCGTCCGGGCCAGCCGGCGGACGTTCGGCCCCGCCAACTCCAGGGGTAACCCCATGCGCGATCCCGTTGAAACCTACATGAACCTCGTGCCGATGGTCGTCGAACAGACCAACCGCGGTGAGCGCGCCTACGACATCTTCTCGCGCCTGCTGAAGGAGCGCATCATCTTCGTGACCGGCCCGGTCGAAGATGGCATGTCGACGCTGATCGTCGCGCAGCTTCTGTTCCTCGAGGCCGAGAATCCGAAGAAGGAAATCTCGATGTACATCAACTCGCCGGGCGGCGTGGTGACATCGGGCCTTGCGATCTACGACACCATGCAATTCATCCGCCCGCCGGTGTCGACGCTGTGCACGGGGCAGGCGGCTTCGATGGGTTCGCTGTTGCTCGCCGCCGGCGAGAAGGACATGCGCTTCACGCTGCCGAACTCGCGCATCATGGTGCACCAGCCCTCCGGTGGTTTCCAGGGCCAGGCCACCGACATCATGCTGCACGCGCAGGAGATCCTGAATCTCAAGAAGCGGCTGAACGAAATCTACGTCAAGCACACCGGCCAGACCTACAAGGCCATCGAGGATGCGCTCGAGCGCGACAAGTTCCTCACGGCGGACGACGCGAAAGCGTTTGGTCTCGTCGACAAGGTGATCGACAAGCGTCCTGACGATCCGGCTGCAGCAAAAGCCGCGTAGTCTTACGGGATCGCTTGCGCGATTTTGGCGTTGACGACGAAATCCCTGTCGGCAAACTCAGGCGATTGCGGTGCAGTATGCCCCAACTTGGGCAGAAAGTTCCGCTTTCGCATCGCTCTGTCGCGTGGCAATCTCGCAACGACCGTGCGTTTTCGACAGGTTATCCACGTGCGGACGTTATAAATCACGGTATTGTCACGGTGCCCGGCAAGCACCCGGTTAGCGAATTCTTGATAGTCGGATGACAGCATGGTTGGCTCTGGCGTATCGGATGTAGTTGCGGGGGAGATTCGACTGAACCGCGATTCGCCGGATCAGTATTAAGTAGGGTCTTTTTTGGTACGGTTTTTGCTCTATCTACACCTAAAGCCCGGACAGTACCGGAATAGGTCGATGGAGCGACGGGTTCGAACGGCGGACGGAGATAAGAATGAGTAAGGTCGGCACGAGCGATTCCAAGAACACGCTATATTGCTCGTTCTGCGGCAAGAGCCAGCATGAAGTCCGCAAGCTGATCGCGGGTCCAACCGTTTTCATCTGCGACGAATGCGTCGAGCTCTGCATGGACATCATCCGCGAGGAGAACAAGTCTTCGCTGGTGAAGTCGCGCGACGGCATCCCGACTCCGAAGGAAATCTGCAAGGTGCTGGACGATTACGTCATCGGCCAGAGCCATGCGAAGAAGGTGCTGTCGGTTGCCGTGCACAATCACTACAAGCGGCTCAATCACCAGACCAAGCACAACGACGTCGAGCTCGCGAAGTCGAACATCCTGCTGATCGGTCCGACCGGCTCGGGCAAGACGCTGCTCGCGCAGACGCTGGCGCGCATCCTCGATGTGCCCTTCACGATGGCGGACGCGACGACGCTCACGGAAGCCGGCTATGTCGGCGAGGACGTCGAGAACATCATCCTGAAGCTGCTGCAGGCGGCCGACTACAATGTCGAGCGCGCGCAGCGCGGCATCGTCTACATCGACGAGATCGACAAGATCAGCCGCAAGTCGGACAACCCCTCGATCACGCGCGACGTGTCGGGTGAGGGTGTCCAGCAGGCGCTGCTCAAGATCATGGAAGGCACGGTCGCTTCCGTTCCGCCGCAGGGCGGCCGAAAGCATCCGCAGCAGGAATTCCTGCAGGTCGACACCACCAACATCCTGTTCATCTGCGGCGGCGCCTTCTCCGGGTTGGAGAAGATCATCTCCGCACGCGGCCGCTCGACCTCGATCGGCTTTGCGGCACAGGTGCTCGCGCCGGAAGATCGCCGCACCGGCGAGATTTTCCGCCACGTCGAACCGGAGGATTTGCTGAAGTACGGTCTGATCCCGGAATTCGTCGGCCGCTTGCCGGTGGTCGCGACGCTGGAGGATCTCGACGAGACCTCGCTGAAGAAGATCCTGACCGATCCGAAGAACGCCCTGGTCAAGCAGTATCAGCGGCTGTTCGAGATGGAGAATATCGAGCTGACCTTCGCCGACGAGGCGCTTGGCGCGGTCGCCCGCAAGGCGATCGAACGCAAGACCGGCGCGCGCGGGTTGCGCTCGATCCTGGAGAGCATCCTGCTCGAGACCATGTTCGATCTTCCGGGCCTCGAAGGTGTGGAGGAGGTTGTGATCTCGCGCGAGGTGGTGGAGGGAACGGCCCGTCCGCTGTACATCTACGCGGATCGTTCCGACCGCGCGGTCGAGAGCAGCGCGAGCGCCTGATCGCGCTCGCGGGCGGCCGCTGAATGAACGCAAATACCGATGGCTACCGGATTCCCGGTGGCCATTTCGATGTAATTAATGCCGCGTGTTTATTCCGGATTTTCCGGTATTTCTAAGTACTTGACACCCCCATGGCCGATAGCCACCTAATGCTGTCGGTGATGAGAATTTACGTCTCAAGATTCGTCATCTGAAATCTGAAACGAGCGGCCGAAGGCCGAACGACATTCGGATCATACAGGCACCTTGTGGTGGTTGCGCAAGCAAGCGGGCCGCGTGCAAGGGGGCACAACGAAAGGAATAGGCCATGACAACCTCAAAACCCCGGCCATCGATTGTCTACGGCGAAAGCCATTCTTATCCGGTGCTGCCGCTCCGTGACATCGTCGTCTTCCCGCACATGATCGTGCCGCTCTTCGTCGGCCGCGAGAAGTCGATCCGCGCTCTTGAAGAAGTGATGAAGAACGATGCGCTGATCCTGCTCGCGACGCAGAAGAATGCGTCCGACGACGATCCGGCACCCGAGTCGATCTACGAGACGGGAACGCTCGCCAGCGTGCTGCAGCTCCTGAAGCTGCCCGACGGCACCGTGAAGGTGCTGGTCGAAGGGCTCGAGCGCGCACGCGTCGAGAAATACTCCGACCGCAGCGAGTTCTACGAGGCGACCGCCGTCGCGCTCGCCGACACCGACGCCAATTCGGTTGAAGCCGAAGCCCTGGCGCGCTCGGTCGTGTCCGATTTCGAGAGCTATGTGAAGCTGAACAAGAAGATCTCCGCCGAAGTCGTCGGCGTTGTTCAGGGGATCACCGATTTCGCCAAGCTGAGCGACAACGTCGCTTCGCATCTGGCGGTCAAGATCGCCGATCGCCAGGCGATCCTGGAGACGCTGTCGGTCACCCAACGCCTGGAGAAGGTGCTGGGCCTGATGGAGAGCGAGATCTCGGTCTTGCAGGTCGAGAAGCGCATCCGCTCGCGCGTCAAGCGCCAGATGGAGAAGACCCAGCGCGAGTATTACCTGAACGAGCAGATGAAGGCGATCCAGAAGGAACTTGGCGACGACGAAGGTCGCGACGAGCTGGCCGATCTGGAAGAGCGCATCAACAAGACCAAGCTGTCCAAGGAAGCGCGCGAAAAGGCGCAGCATGAGCTGAAGAAGCTGCGTCAGATGTCGCCGATGTCCGCGGAAGCGACCGTGGTGCGCAACTATCTGGACTGGCTGCTGTCGATCCCGTGGAACAAGAAGTCCAAGGTCAAGAAGGACCTGGAAGCCGCGCAGGCGGTGTTGGACTCCGACCATTACGGGCTCGAGAAGGTCAAGGACCGCATCGTCGAGTATCTCGCGGTGCAGTCGCGTGCCAACAAGCTGACCGGACCAATCCTGTGCCTGGTCGGGCCTCCCGGCGTCGGCAAGACCTCGCTCGGCAAGTCGATCGCGAAGGCGACGGGGCGTGAATTCGTGCGCGTCTCGCTCGGCGGCGTGCGCGACGAAGCCGAGATCCGCGGTCACCGCCGCACCTATATCGGCTCGATGCCCGGCAAGATCATCCAGTCGATGCGGAAGGCGAAGACCTCCAATCCGCTGTTCCTGCTCGACGAGATCGACAAGATGGGCGCCGACTTCCGCGGCGATCCGTCATCGGCGCTGCTCGAGGTCCTGGATCCCGAACAGAACTCGACGTTCAACGACCACTACCTGGAGGTCGACTACGACCTGTCGAACGTGATGTTCATTACGACCGCGAATACGCTCAATATTCCGGGACCGCTGATGGACCGCATGGAGATCATCCGGATCGCCGGCTACACCGAGAACGAGAAGGTCGAGATCGCGCGCAAGCACCTGATCCCGAACGCGCTCTCCAAGCACGGTCTGGATTCCAAGGAATGGTCGATCGATGACGATGCGCTGCTCTTGATGATCCGCCGCTACACCCGCGAAGCGGGCGTGCGCAACCTGGAGCGTGAGCTCTCCACACTCGCCCGCAAGGCGGTGAAGGAGCTGATGATCTCCAAGAAGAAGTCGGTCAAGGTCACCGAGAAGAACATCGAAGAGTTCCTCGGCGTGCCGAAGTACCGCTTCGGCGAAATCGAGAGCGAGGACCAGGTCGGTATCGTCACCGGTCTGGCCTGGACCGATGTCGGCGGCGAGTTGCTCACCATTGAAGGCGTCATGATGCCCGGCAAGGGCAAGATGACGGTCACGGGCAATCTGCGCGACGTCATGAAGGAATCGATCTCGGCGGCGGCCTCCTACGTCCGCTCGCGTGCGATCACCTATGGCATCGAGCCGCCGCTATTCGACAGGCGCGATATCCACGTGCACGTGCCCGAGGGTGCGACGCCGAAGGATGGACCGTCCGCAGGCGTGGCGATGGCCACCGCGATCATCTCGGTCATGACCGGCATTCCGGTCCGCCACGAGGTCGCGATGACCGGCGAGATCACGCTGCGGGGCCGCGTGCTGCCGATCGGCGGTCTGAAGGAGAAGCTCCTGGCTGCCGCCCGCGGCGGCATCAAGACGGTGCTGATCCCCGAGGACAACGCCAAGGATCTCACGGAGATTTCCGATGCGATCAAGGGCGGCATGGAGATCATCCCGGTCTCCCGGCTCGACGAGGTCGTCGCCAGGGCGTTGGTGCGGGTGCCCACACCGATCGTCTGGGAAGAGGAGACCAAGGTCGACGTCAAGCCCGACGCTGCCGAAGAGACCGGCGGCCTGACGGCGCACTGACCGGACCGGATTGCTTGAACAACGGACGGCGCCTTCGGGCGCCGTTTTTGTTTATGGGAGTTTCGCGCGAAGATAACGCCAGGACAAGCGGCAGGCAGAGAGGAGGGCGCCATGAAGATCGACGGACAATGCCATTGCGGCTTCGTGACCTTTGATGCCGATATCGATCCGGAGCGGGTCTCGATCTGCCACTGCACGGATTGCCAGACGCTGACCGGCTCGCCCTACCGCGTCACAGTGATCTGCGCCGGCGAAGCGATACACCTCACGGGCCAATCGCCGAAAATCTATGGGAAGCCCGGCGACAATGGCCGGATCCGCTTCCAGCATTTCTGCCCCGAATGCGGTTCCCCGCTGTTCACGAGCGGCGAGGACGGTGGCCCGGAGGATTGGGGTATCCGTTGGGGCAGCATCCGCCAGCGCGACCAATTGCAGCCGCGGCGCCAAATCTGGTGCCGCTCGGCCGCGCCCTGGATCAATGATCTCAAGGCATTGCCGGGACTTCCGACTGAATGATTATAGCGTTTTCGAGCGAAGCATGCCCTCGGACTTGATCCGGGGGTGGACACCGGTTCGCGTGAAGAAAACGCGTCAAAACAAGAGTCTAGAGCTTCGGTTCTGATTCAATCAGAACCGAAAATGCTGTAGTCGCCCACCTTGCGTCGCGGGGCAGGGCGAGGGTAAAGAAGCAGGCGAGGGCGGCTAGCTCAGCTGGTTAGAGCATCTCGTTTACACCGAGAGGGTCGGGAGTTCGAATCTCTCGCCGCCCACCAGCCTTCGCCCTGCGGGTTTCGGGTCGGCAAGCCGGAGCTTGGAGAGCGAGGCGGACTAGTGCTGTTCGTCAGCGTGCATCCTTGTTCACCCGCGAAGGTCAGCTTTTGTAGCGCAGGGCCTTTCTACTCTTGCGCCATGTCGGTCGCTTTGGCCTCCGACAAGAAGGCGTCGACGGCAAATTGGGCAAGCGATGCGAGAGATTCCCTGATCTGACAGAGTTCGGCGAGCGTGAACGTCTTTAGCTTGCCCTCAGTAATCGTCAGCTCTTCAGAACAAATCGATCGGACGATAAATATCTCGGCGTGAAAGTGGCCACCGGTAATCGGGTGGTTTGAACCAACGCAGCGCGCGAGATGCTGGAAGCGCTCTGCCGGCAGATGGCAGCCCAGTTCTTCGTGGATCTCACGGGCGATACAGTCCCTGAAAGTCTCATTGCCTTCGCGTCGGCCACCAAAAAGGCTGATCTTGCCGGGATCGACGATACCGGGCTTGTCGTCGCGCAATTGCATGAGAAAGCGACCATCTGTATCGATCACGATGGCCGCGGCGCCTTCTCTCAAGCTCATGATGATCCTCGATGGTACGCATGACCCATAGTTTCGCCGTCGCGGAGCCGCAACGGCTGGATTTCAGATGGGCAATGATAGCGCACCAGTCACAATTGAGCTCGCGCGAATGCGCTCTGCGCGGGCTTCGGCTCGGCGGGCCGAAGTTTCGCAGAGCGAAGGCGAATTGGTGCGGCAAGTTCGATGCCGCACCAATGCAAACTCAGCCTGTCGAGTGATATCCCGATCTCAGGCCGTCTTGGTGAACATTGTCAGGACACCGTCGGCGATGTTGATGGCAACGACTTGCGACGACGTCACGCCCTTGGCCTTGAGCGCGGATACCGCCTGCGGGGTCGCGTCGATGGTCTTCCGAAGTGACTGCATGTCCTCGTCGCTCGTCTGCGAGATGATCTCATCGACTTTCGAGCGCACCGCCGGCTGCAGTTCCTTGACGTCAACAACCTGTATGGTCCGTATCACGGTGCCGGGCTCGGACTGAGCGGGCGGCGACTCCGCCCCACGTTGCGGGGGAGTTCCCTGCGCCAGCACCAAAGATGGTGTTCCGAGGCAGAGAGCTGCAATGATGGCGGATGCCGTAAAGATGCGCATGGTCATGCCTTTCCAGGTTGAAGACCAAACAAGTCCTATCCGGGAAATCTGGTAGGCGTCTGCTTTTCATGTGGCCATTCGGTGAAAGCAATGCGGCCTCAATGCGCGGCGTTGCGCTCGCCGGAGGATTGGCGATGCGCCCAAGCGGGTGATATCATTGCATGAAAACCCCGGGAGCTGCCCATGCGAGTCTTTGTTGCCGCCGTGATGATCGCGCTGATGGCCGGATCGGCGTTCGCACAGAATGCCGTGCCGCAATATGGTGACATCGACAAGGAGAAGAGTCCGTCGCAGAAGGAGGAGGAGCGCAACGCCGAGCGCGCCTACAAGAAGTCGTTGCGCAACATTCCCGACAAGGCAGGGCCCAGCGATCCCTGGGGCGCTGTGCGCAGTGACAACGCGGCTCCGCCGGCCAGCCACACAACGCAGAAGAAATCCAAGACCGGCAGCGCCGCGAAGCAGGCGCCGCAATGATGAACGCCGCCCTTGGCCACGAGCAGAACGCCGACCAGATCGCCTACTGGAACGGGCCGGGGGGCCAGCGCTGGGCTGACCGGCAGGCAGCGCAGGACGTCCTGCTGGCACCGGTCCTCGACATCCTGATTGATCGCGCCAGGCCGAAGACGGGCGAGCGCGTCATCGATGTCGGCTGCGGCAGCGGCGCGACCACCGTCGCGTTTGCAGGGAAGGTCGGGCCGTCCGGCCACGTGCTCGGCATCGACGTATCGGGCCCGATGCTCGAGCGGGCGCGGCAACGCGTGACGCCGGGATTGTCGCTGGAATATGCGCTCGCGGACGCGACCGTGTATCCGTTCGCTCCCGCAAGCTTCGACCTGTTGGCGTCGCGGTTCGGCGTGATGTTCTTTGCCGATCCCGCGGTGTCGTTTGCGAATATGAGGAAGGCGCTGCGATCGTCGGGGCGGCTTGCATTCGTCTGCTGGCGCGAGCCGCGCGAGAATCCGTTCTTCATGACGCCGTTGCAGGCCGCCTACAAGCACGTGCCGAAATTGCCGCAGCAGGGGCCCGACGATCCCGGGCCGTTCGCGTTCGCCTCGGAGGAACGTGTGCGACGCATCCTCGGCGCAGCCGGCTTTACGAATGTGGAGATGGAGCCGTGCCCGCTCTCGCTCGATGCTGCGATCGGCGGCGGCCTCGATGGCGCCGTGCGGGGCGCGCTCGAGATCGGGCCGGTCAGCCGGGCGCTGCAGGATCAGCCGCCTGAACTCCGCACCGCTGCCGCGGGTGCGATCCGCGAGGCGCTCGCGCCGTTCGTCAAAGGCAATTCAGTGATGCTGCCTGCCTCGATCTGGATCGTCACGGCAAAGGCTTCGTAGCAACTCGCCGCAATGACGAGGGGAGAGAGCTTGCGTACGTAACCGCTACGCCCGCTCTTCCCAGATCATCGCGAGATGTACGATGGTCTGCACCGCCTTTTCCATGTCCTGCCGGCTCACCCATTCCAGGCGCGAGTGGAAGGCGTGCTCGCCGGCGAAGATGTTGGGGCAGGGCAGGCCCATGAACGAGAGGCGCGAGCCGTCGGTGCCGCCGCGGATCGAGGTCTTCACCGGGGTCAGGCCGGCGCGGCGGATGGCCTCGCCCGCGTAGTCGACGATCTCGGGGTGACGGTCGATCACCTGCTTCATGTTGCGGTACTGCTGCTTGACCTCCATGCGGTAGGTCGAGCGCGGATAGGCCTTCATCACATCCTTGACGATGGCCTCCAGCAGCGCCTCCTTCTCCTTCAGCCCGGCTTCCGTGAAATCGCGCACGATGAAGTCGAGCCTGGCCTGCTCCAGCGCGCCCGAGATCGCGATCGGATGCAGAAAGCCTTCCTTGCCTTCGGTGGTCTCCGGCGAGCAGGTCGTCTTCGGCAGCCGCTCGATGATCCCCGCGGCGATCTTGATCGCGTGCTCCATCTTGCCCTTGGCGAAACCGGGATGGGTGGAGACGCCTTCGATCGTGATGGTGGCGCCGTCGGCGGAAAAGGTCTCGTCCTCGATATGGCCGGCGGTCTCGCCGTCGATCGTGTAGGCGAAATCGGCGCCGAGTTTCTTCAGGTCGACCTTGTCGACGCCGCGGCCGATCTCCTCATCGGGCGTGAACAGGATCTTGATGGTGCCGTGCTTCACTTGGGGATTGTTAACGAGGAAATGGGCGGCATCCATGATCTCGGCGACGCCGGCCTTGTTGTCCGCTCCCAGGAGCGTGGTGCCGTCGGTTGTGATGATGTCGTTGCCGATCTGGTCGGACAGCGCTGGATGCTCGGCGGCCCGAATCACCTGCGCGGGGTCGGCCGGCAGCACGATGTCGCCGCCGCGATAGTTCTTGACGATCTGCGGCCGCACATTCCTGCCGGTGCAGTCCGGCGAGGTGTCCATGTGCGAGCAGAAGCAGAGCACCGGCACCTTCTTGTCTGATGTGGCCGGGATGGTCGCATAGACATAGCCGTGCTGGTCGAGGTGGGCGTCGCTGAGCCCCATCGCCTGCAATTCCGAGACGAGGAGGCGGCCGAGATCCTTCTGCTTCTCGGTGGAAGGGCAGGTCGGCGATTCCGGATCGGACTGGGTGTCGATCACGACGTAGCGCAGGAAGCGCTCGGTGACGGTGTGTTTGAAATCAAGCGTTGGAGCCAGCATGGTGACCGCAATTCCACGAGAGGGATTGGGCTGGCTCTATAACAGAAAAGCGCCACTCCGGGGGCTGCGTCGAAGAGCCGGAGTGGCGCTGACTGAACGAAGGGCTTGGCCGATCACTCGGCCGGTCACTTTGGCCGATCAGATGGCTTCTTTGAGTTCCTTGGCGGGGCGGAAGGCGACCTTCTTGCTGGCCTTGATGTGGATCTGCTCGCCGGTGGCGGGGTTGCGGCCCATCCGGGCGGCGCGCTTGCGCACCTGCAGGATGCCGAGGCCGACGATGCGGATACGCTCGCCCTTCTTCAGGTGCTTGGTGATTCGCGTCACGACGTCGGTCAGGATGCTTTCGGCCTGTTTCTTGGAGAGTTCCTGGTCTTCGGCGATCGCCGCCGCCAGATGCTTCAGGGTGATGGTCGCCGGGGTCGCTGCTTTCTTCGCCATGTGTGGCCCTCCTCGTGATGAACGGCTTAAAGAAGCGTTTTCGAACGAAGCGGATGCTGAATCGTTGGGGAAAACGCGTCGACGGGAGATCTGGAGCCCTAGGGGGTCTCGATGGCGAGGGTCCAGGAAACCCTGACATTTCAGGCCTTAGTCGATTCGGACCCTGACTGACTACGCCGTTTCGCCCGAAAATCAGGCGTTTCCTGCATCGAAACCGCAAAACCGCCAAACGTCGCAGCTACGAAACGGTTGTGCGAACGGGTCCGTTCGCAACAACTGAAGGCGCCGAGTTGCCGGCGGGAAGTTTGGCGAAGGGAGCGGATCGAAAGTCGAGCGCGGAGCTAACTGTTTGATACACATCGCCAAAATGGCGCGAGAGACGGGGCTCGAACCCGCGACCTCCGGCGTGACAGGCCGGCGCTCTAACCAACTGAGCTACTCCCGCGTGATGCGCAATTCCGCGAGACGTGGGGGACTTAAAGGGGCGGTCTTTTGAAGTCAAGGGTTGAGATTCCCCGTGTCCTGCAGGGCTTTGCAGCGTGTTGATAGGGAATCAGCGGCGCTGCACGGAAGGCTCCGCGTTTCCTGCCCCGAGGCGACTCGCCGGGTTCCATCAGATGGCGGGCTGGAAAGCGCTTGGAGGTGCCATCGTGTTGCCACAAGCATAGAGCGAATTTACGTCGAGTGGCGACCGGCGCGTGCTGCTACCTTTGGAATTGCGAGAACTGTCACGGAGTCGATATAGAGCTGTTCTGAGAACTCTTCTGATCGAGCTTCGACACTATCAGTTTCACGAGGGCCGGGCTTTGCAATCGGTATTGTTCGCCATCCTGCTATCCGCTGGGCCGTTTGCGGTGCTCGCGCACGGTTTCGCCGGGGCTGGCTCGACAATCACCGGTCTGCTGCTGGCCACGCCAATTGCTGCGCTGCTTCTTCTGGCGAGATGGCGTGAGTTCAGACCCGACATTTGCGACGTGCTGTTCGTGCTGTTGTGTTGCGGCATCGCGCTCTCGTTCGCCGTCAACGGCGTCGCCGCGCCGAAAGAGGCCGCCCTTCTGGGGTTGTCGCTTGCGGCTTATCCCGCGATCAGGGTGAGCTCCCGTTGCGGCCAAGTTCCCCAAGCCTTCGTGGTTGTCACAGGCGCGATCGTGGCGGTCGGAGCCGTCGTCACGCTGGTGGCGCTGCTTGGCCAATGGAACGACCACCATGGTAAACCGCTGGTCTTTGACGAGTACGACGCTGCGCCGGCGCAATTCACGACGTCGCTTGGCTTGCTGCTTCTGGCGCTGGCCTGCACAGAACTCAATTGGCGACGGACTGCATGGATCTCGATCCTCGCGGCCGTGCCCCTGGTCATCTTCGCGGCGTCGATGGTACGCTACTCCTTCATCGTGATCGTGGTGGCGCTGCTCGCAGCGATGTTGGTCGCCAAGGCCGGCCAGCGCAAATTCATTGCCGTGATCGTGTGCGTCACGATCGCTTCGGTTGCGCTTGGCGCAGTCGTCAGGTCATCAACAACGCTCAGATTCGCCAAACTCGCCGGAGCGGCGTTGGGTTTTCAGGTTGCCGAGCCGGGCAACGATGAATCGCCGGCGCCGCCGGTTTCGCCGCCGGCAAGTGCACTGCCAGCCCCCGCCGCATCAGGCCGCATCGCAACCGAGGCAGCTCCGCCAGTGCCGCCTCCGCCTTCGCAAGCCTCTTGTCCTTCGATCGACCTGGACAATTCGATCGTCATCCGGCAGCAGCTCTACAAGGACGCCTTCGCGTTGCTGCCGGAAGCGGGGCTTACGGGACTGGGACTGGACGGTTTCACCCAGCGGTCGTGCCTGAAAGGCTTCCAGGTTCACAACTCGATCCTGCAGGCCATCATCGAATTCGGCTGGCCGGCGGGTATCTTCCTCATCCTGTTGCTCTATCACGCGATGGGAACGCGGATGTTGTCGCTGGCGAGGATCAACCGCGAAGCCCGCTTCGTGCTGTGCAGCCTGGTATTCACGCTCATGCTGAGCATGGCGCACGGCAGGATCAGCAGGGACGTCGCCTTGTTCCTGTTTCTGGGATACGCCGCAAAGCTGCGAAGCAGTGCGCTCGATATTGAAGAGCAAGCCTGGGTGGACGGTCCGATCAATGCCATTCCGGTACCGGATGTCGGCGCTCGCTTGACCGCCGCCTGACGGCGGAGACCGCCAGATTCTGGCCCAGACTAGAATTCGTAGAGGTCCCGGCCGCCGCGGGCCAGATCCCTGAGATCGGCCAATGTGCCGCGGACAGCGCTGCAGCAGCGGCATTCGATGACCGTGTCACCGGATGCGGCGGCCGGTCTCTCCAGCTTGATCGATAGGCTGCCGCAATCGGTGCAGACGATCTTGAAGCTGGAGGCGTATGTTTCCTGATGCAGATTCATCGGCGGCGAGGGTCCTACTGGCCTTCTCTATACGCGCCGAAATTTAAGCTTGGGATCGCAACGTCGGTTGCAATCGAACGATTGCGTTAGGGCTTGTTAACGCTGGCTGTCTGGCCGGGCGGTTAAATCCAGCGTTGGCCGTCCCAGCGCCAGCGCGGCGTCACGGACCGATCGTCGCGTGTTGACGAGGATGATGCCGCTGGCGTGGGCCCAGACCGCGAGGTCGGATTTGCTGTCGCCGGCGTAGATGAAGCCTTCCGGAAATAGCTCGCGGAGCAACGCGGCCTTGGCCGGTCCCTTCAGGTTTCCCTTGCCATCGGAGGCGAACACCTGATCGAAGACGGGTAGGCGGAATGCGAGTTGGCCGGCGAGCACGGCGTCGGCGGCGGTAGCGAGCACGATCATGCGGCCGGCGGCCTGCTCCAGGCGCGCCAACGCGATGACCTCATGATGAAATTCGAGCCGATCCCAGTCGATGCGGTTGCGCAGCGCAAGCTGGCGCTTGAGCGCGGCGCGTCCTCGCAACAGCCATCTGGCGCAGGCGAGCACGATCAGCGGATTGCGGCGCAGGATCGAGAAGAAGCTCTTATAGAGGAGATCGCTCTTGATGAGCGTGCCGTCGAGGTCCAGCACCAGCGGCATCGATATCGGCAGGCCCAGCAGCGTATCGGCGGCAATGCGTGCGTCCCGCTGCTTCCGCGGTGTTGAGGCAACGTTCAGGGTAAGGTCAGTCACGTATCGCACTCAATTGGTTCGGAACCGTGCAGGCCACAATCTCGCGTCCGCCGCTCTGGCTTGCCTTGCAGTCGCCATAGCCGAGATTGCTTGCGACGGCTGATCCGCTCTGATCGGAGGACGACACGATCAGCACCTGCGGCGCGCCGTGATTGGAGTTGCGGAATTTTGCGAGCTCGGCGGCGTCGCGCTCGCTCTCCCAGTCGGTGGTCGCGCGCAGGAAATCGTGCGACGATACATATTGCAGCGGGAAATAGCCGAAATAGCGGGTCGAGGGCAGCGTGGACGAGAGACCTGCGCCGCGGGCGGCCAGCGCCGCGGTCTGGGCCGCATGCAAAGTGGGGCGAATGCGCCAGGCGAACAGGGAGCTGTCGCGCTGGGCGATCAGATCGGCATTGACGAAGGTCCTGCCGGGGTTCTCGCGGCCGATCTCAAGCTCGCTTTCCAGCATCGGCGCCCAGCTCTTGTAGGCCGCCGTGCGGATCGCGGTCTGGCCGACCAGGCCGGCGATCGCGGCCAAGCACAGGATGCGCACCAGTGCTTCGCGTGGCTGGCGGCTCGCGATGAAGAGCACGACCGCGATCCAGCTATAGGGAGCGAGCCGTTCCGACAGCAGCGCCGAGCCGGTCTTCAGGTTCAGCAGCGACAGCAGCACGACAAGGACGAAGAAGATGGGCCAGGTCAGGTTGCCCGCCCGCAAGCGCCGCAGCGCCGTGACACCGGTCACCAGCACCGCCGCCAGAAGCGGCGCCAGCGCCACCACTTCCCAGGAGGTGAAGGTGAAGAGGTGCGTGGCGGCAAGGATCCGGCGCAGGATCTGCGTGATGCCGCCTTCGCCGCCCGGCACCTCGCCGGGAATGTTCTGGTAGGCGAGGAGAAACCCTGCGATCAGGACCAGCACCGGCATGGCGGCCGCAGCGGACCAGACGCCATCGACGAGCAATCGTCGGCCGGCGGCGCGCGGGCCGGCGTGCTCCAGCGTGCGGAGCGCACGGGCGATACCGTCAGCCGCAAGCAGCAGGCAGGCCGCGACCACGGAGGTGATGTGGGTCAGGTAGAGGGCCGCCAGGAATAGTGCGGTGGCGAGGAAGGTGAAGATGTCACCGCGCCCGCGCACCTTGCTCCAGAAGCTTGCGAACAAGAGGAACAGCGGCACGCCAAGGGCGAAATTGTAGAAGCCCCAATGGATGAAGACGCCGAAGGCAACCGGCAACAGCAGCAGCATCGGCAGCAGCGGGCGGTCGGTCTCAGTGCGGGACACCACAAAGGCGGCCGCGATCCAGATCAGCCCGTAGAGGCTGAGAAACAGCGTGTTGGCGAGCAGCGGATTGCCGGTCAGCCGGATCAGGCCGGCGAGCAACAGATAGATTGCGGAGTTCGGCTCGATGCGCGAATTCCACTGGTATAAGGAGGCGGCAGGCTCCTGCAGGACGCCACCCCAGCCGAAGCGGGCGATCAGATCGGCCTGTGCCAGATGCACCGGGCCATCCTGGGTCGGCACCAGCTTGACCAACCAGACCGGGCCGTCGAGCAAAAGCGCCAGCGCGGCAAAAGCCAGCGTCGCGACCGCGACGCCGGCGTAGTTTCGTGGGGCGCTCAGGGAAGCTGTCATCGACATGGTCAGTGACCCGTGCTGAGACGGATGAGGTCCGAACTCGTCAGGCTGTTGAGTAGCGGCAGGTCGACGAAGGTCAGGATGCCGAACAGTGCCATGGTGACGGCAGCGGCGATCAGCATGGACGGCTGCCGCATCAGCTCCTCGGGCCGTGCGGCCGCGGAATCCGGGGTCAATGCGAGCCGCATGTAGGCGGCGAACAGCGCGATCAGGAACGGGATCGCGACGATGTATTCGATCCGGTACTTGATCAGGAAGATCGCCATCATGAACGCAAAGCCCTGGGCGTAGACGAGGCAGCTCGTCACCAGGCTCGAATGCGTATAGACGGCGAAGGAGGGGCGATAGGCGGCGAGGTTGGCGGTGCCGCCCGCCTCGACGATGGCGCGATGTTCGGAAACGCGCTTGGCGGCCATCAGGAAGGCGCCGCCGAACCAGTAGGCAAGCAGGATCGAGATCGGCGGCGCGATATGCGGGACCACTGCGAACCAGCCGAACAGGAAGCGCAGGGGATTGTTGAGGGACTCGACAATGACGTCGAGGAAGGCGCGATCCTTGGCGCGGATCGGGCGCACGTTGTAGATGACGCCGAAAGCGGCGAATACGGCGGCGGTGAGGGCGAAGCTCCGGCCGAGCTGGTTGGCGACGAGCAGGCCCACGCCGGTCAAGAGGATATACTGGGCGAAGACGATGCTGGGCGACATCGCGGTCTGCACTGCCGGACGCGCCCGCTTGGTCGGGTGCATCGCATCGAAGGGGGCGTCGAGCCATTCGTTGATGGTGTAGTTGGCGGACGACAGCGCCATGGCGACGAACAGGCAGGCGAGCAGGCGTTCTCCCACCGTCGCGTAGTCGACCGGTCCGGTCCCTGCCATGATCATCGCGAAGGCGACGCCTGGCACGATCAGCACGTGCTTGATCCAGTGATCGGGCCGGGCGATGGCGATGTAGTCGGCGAGACCCGCCGACGGCGGCGCGTAGTGGGTGACGGACATGCAATCCTCCAGGCTGCCTCTGTGCCGCATCGGGGCGGATGCGACGGAAGATGCCTTGGAAGGGCAGCGATCGTGCCGCAGTGACGAGGGAGGCCATCAGGGGGGCCGAAACCCAGGTAACGCGGTTAACGGCGGTAGCGGAGGCGGGGTTTTCGGGGTTTTCGGCCCGCCGCATAGGCCGTCGTGCAGCCGAATCCAGGTCGGCGGCGGCGAAAGGTGGGGGCGATTTTGCCAGCGCCTGCGCCGGATTGGTACAGGCTGTTCCAAACCGGGCAGCCTGTCAGCTTCGCAAGCCCACCAAAGAACAAAGCCGCCCGGAGGCGGCCTTCGGTGCCTTCTTGTCAGGGAATGTGCGGGTCAGCGGACCGTGGAGGTCCCCGAGCTGGTAATCGCCACCGGCTTGCCAGCCTTCATCACCTGGGTTTGGGCGGTCTGGGTGAACTCCGAATTGTTGCGCGCGGCGATACCCAAGGCTGTGACCGCAATGCCCGCCACCAACGCGACCACCACGATCTTCAGGTGGGTCGAGCGATCCGCCGAGTGAATTGAGTGGTTCATCTGACGCCTCCGGGCGAACTTTGCCGCCGCCTGTCGGGAGGACAGGTAGCTTTAATCTGTTTCAGGATGGTTTCGCGGGTTCCCCAAAATGGTTTCGTTGCTCGGCGGGATTGGTTTCGTGCGAAGCGTGTCTGACCGCAGGCGGCTGGGGCTAAAGGAAAAAAGTCACAAACGAGGGAGGATTCCTTGGGGATAACGCTGCCACGGGGCGGCGGGCCAACATACCGTGTCGGCCGACAGGACCGCTGCGGTTCAACTAAACGAGAGGCGCGCAGAGACGGCCGGGCGATTATTAGCCACCGTGCATTTGAGCGATCGGGAGCTGCAAATCTGGGGCACGAACCTTCGAGGTCACGCGTTCTTCATGTGGGGCGAGAACGAGCATTCAACACCGGTTGATCGGAGGCGGCTCCGCCCGGCAGAGCTTTAAAATAGCTTGTCTTGCGCCCTCTGTTGCGCTGCGCTAAGGCTCAAGAATAATTCCAATGACACGAATCTGCGGTCGTCCGAAACCGCAGCAAGAAGGCACCGCCGATGAACGGCATCCTGCAGAATTATCTTCCACTTGTGGTGTTTATCGGGGTCGCGGGCGTGATCGGCCTGGCGCTCCTGATCGCGCCATTCCTGCTCGCATTCCAGCAGCCCGATCCGGAAAAGCTCTCCGCTTATGAATGCGGATTCAACGCTTTTGACGACGCCCGTATGAAGTTCGACGTCCGCTTTTATCTGGTGGCGATCCTCTTCATCATCTTCGACCTCGAAGTGGCGTTTCTGTTCCCGTGGGCGGTGGCGTTCGGCAAGCTGGGCGCAACCGGGTTCTGGTCGATGATGGTGTTTCTGGCCGTGCTGACGGTCGGCTTTGCCTATGAATGGAAGAAAGGCGCGCTCGAATGGGATTGAGCCCTAACGTCGCAACGCCCCGGCCGGCGATCGCGCCGGCGCCGAAGGGCATCCTTGATCCCGCCACCGGCAAGCCGGTCGGCGCCAATGATCCGTATTTCCGCGAGATCAACCACGAGCTCTCCGACAAGGGCTTCTTCGTCGCGGCTGCCGACGACCTGATCACCTGGGCCCGTACCGGCTCGCTGATGTGGATGACGTTCGGCCTGGCCTGCTGCGCGGTCGAGATGATGCAGGTCTCGATGCCGCGCTATGACGTCGAGCGTTTCGGCTTTGCGCCACGCGCGTCGCCGCGGCAGTCGGACGTGATGATCGTCGCGGGCACGCTGACCAACAAGATGGCGCCGGCGCTGCGCAAGGTCTACGACCAGATGCCGGAGCCGCGCTACGTGATCTCGATGGGCTCGTGCGCCAATGGCGGCGGCTACTACCACTATTCCTATTCGGTGGTGCGCGGCTGCGACCGCATCGTGCCGATCGACATCTACGTGCCGGGCTGTCCGCCGACGGCGGAAGCGCTGCTCTACGGCGTCTTGCTGCTGCAGAAGAAGATCCGCCGCATCGGCACTATCGAACGCTAAGGTATTACGTCATGGACGACGCCAAGCTCGACGCCTTGGGGCAGACGATCGTTAGCGCGCTTCCCGGCGCTGCGAAGGCGCATTCGGTTGCGTTCAATCAGCTCACGGTTGACGTGGACGCCGAGAAGATCGTCGACGTCGTCAGGCACCTGCGTGACGATCCGGCTCTCCGCTTCGTCAACATCACCGATGTGACCGCGGTCGATTATCCCGAGCGGGACAAGCGGTTCGACGTCGTCTACCACTTCCTGTCACCGACGCTGAACACACGGATCCGCCTGCGCGCGGAGGCCGACGAGAACACGCAGGTGCCCTCGATCATCGAAGTCTTTCCTGGCGCCGACTGGTTCGAGCGCGAGACCTACGACCTCTATGGCGTGATCTTCACCGGCCATCCTGACATGCGCCGGCTGCTGACCGATTACGGCTTCGACGGCCACCCGCTGCGCAAGGACTTTCCGCTCACCGGCTTCGTCGAGGTCCGCTACGACGACCAGGAGAAGCGGGTGGTGTACGAGCCGGTGCGCCTCAACCAGGAATTCCGCAAGTTCGATTTCCTCTCGCCCTGGGAAGGTGCGGATTATCCGCTGCCCGGAGACGAGAAGGCGAAGGCGGAGCCGAAGGCCTGATCATGAACGAGCAACCGCAGAATCTGCGCAACTTCACCATCAACTTTGGACCGCAGCATCCGGCGGCGCACGGTGTGCTGCGCTTGGTGCTTGAACTCGATGGCGAGGTCGTTGCGCGCGTCGATCCGCATATCGGGCTCTTGCATCGCGGCACCGAGAAGCTGATCGAGCAGAAGACCTATCTGCAGGCGATCCCGTATTTCGACCGGCTCGATTACGTCGCGCCGATGAACCAGGAGCATGCCTTCTGCCTCGCGGCGGAAAAGCTGCTGGGGATCGAGGTGCCGCGGCGCGGGCAGTTGATCCGTGTGCTCTATTGCGAGATCGGCCGCATCCTGTCGCATCTGCTCAACGTCACCACGCAGGCGATGGACGTCGGCGCGCTCACCCCGCCGCTGTGGGGCTTCGAAGAGCGCGAGAAGCTGATGATGTTCTATGAGCGTGCCTCCGGCTCGCGCATGCATGCGGCTTTCTTCCGGGTCGGCGGCGTGCACCAGGATCTGCCGCCGAAGCTGATCGACGATATCGAGGCGTGGTGCGATCCGTTCCTTAAAGTGGTCGCGGACCTCGATACGCTGCTCACCGGCAACCGCATCTTCAAGCAGCGCAACGTCGACATCGGCGTCGTGCCGCTGAAGGAAGCCTGGGAGTGGGGCTTCTCGGGCGTAATGGTGCGCGGCTCGGGCGCAGCCTGGGATCTGCGCAAGTCGCAGCCCTATGAATGCTATGCCGAGATGGATTTCGACATCCCGATCGGCAAGAACGGCGACTGCTACGACCGCTACCTGATCCGGATGGAAGAGATGCGCCAGTCGGTGCGCATCATGAAGCAGTGCATCCAGAAACTGAAATCGCCAGACGGGCAGGGGCCGGTCGTGGTCGAGGACAACAAGATCGCGCCGCCGCGCCGCGGCGAGATGAAGCGTTCGATGGAAGCGCTGATCCATCACTTCAAGCTCTACACCGAGGGCGTACACGTGCCGGCCGGCGAAGTCTATGCCGCGGTGGAAGCGCCCAAGGGCGAGTTCGGCGTCTATCTCGTCTCCGACGGCACCAACAAGCCCTACAAGTGCAAGATCCGGGCGCCGGGCTTTGCCCATCTGCAGGCGATGGATCACATCTGCACGGGCCACCTGCTTGCCGACGTCTCGGCGATCCTCGGCTCGCTCGACATCGTGTTCGGAGAGGTCGATCGGTGATGGTGCAGCCGCCCATCCAGTTTGACCGCGCCTCAGGGGCTCTCGAAGGAGCCAACCTGTGGGAGCGGACGGCTGCGCTGGCGCTGTCGACCGGTTCGAAGATCTCCTCGCATTTTTCCCACATGGGCTACATCGCCTGCGCGAACCTGCTGCGCAAGACGCTGCCCGAGCGCAACATCGCCATCCGGCTCAATGAGGACGCGGTGTTCGAGTTTCCCTATGGGGACGGCTATTGGAGCAAGCTGCTCAACCGCTCCTACCATTACGAGGACGAGCTCGAGCTGCTGTTCAAGGATTCCGCCGACGTCGACTACACGCTGATCGATTGCGGCGCCAATTACGGCTACTGGTCGGTGCTGGTTTCGAGCAAGCCGTTCGGTTCGCAAAAGGCGATCGCGATCGAGCCGTCGGGACAGAATTTTCCCAAGCTTGCGAACAACGCCGCGATCAACGGCAATCGCTTCGAGACGATGAAATGCGCGATCGGCGCAGGCAGGGGTACGGCAAAGCTCTCCGGCACCAAGCATGAGGCGTTCAGCATCGCCGGCGACCAGACCGGCGGCGAGGACGTGCCGGTGATCGCGCTCGACAATCTGCTCGACGACGGCAAGATCGCGCTGGATGGAAAATATCTGATCAAGCTCGACGTCGAGGGCGTCGAGATCGAGGCGATGAAGGGCGGCTTGCGGCTGATGCAGGGCGACAGCGTGCTGCTGTGCGAGGAGCATGGCAGCGATCGCAAGCACACCGTGTCGCGCTACATCCTCGAACAGACCCCGCTCAAGCTGATCGTCTACGATCCCAGCTCCAATCGCCTTGAAACCGTGACCGAGCTATCGATCCTCGATCGCATCAAGGTATCGACCCATGTCGGCTACAACGTGTTCGGCACCGCAAGCGCCTTCTGGCAGGACCGGATCAACGCGCTGAATGCGAAGCCCGTTCGCCGCATGCAATGAGAGAGTAAGAAATGTCGGTCCGTCGCCTTGCCCCGAAGGAATTGCAGCCCGCGAGCTTTGCGTTCACGGAGGAGAACCTCGCTTTCGCCAAGCAGCAGATCGCGAAGTATCCGCCGGGACGTCAGGCCTCCGCGGTGATCGCGATCCTGTGGCGGGCGCAGGAACAGAACGAGGGCTGGGTTTCGGAAGCCGCAATCCGCACCGTCGCTGACATGCTCGAAATGCCCCACATCCGCGTGCTCGAGATCGCGACCTTCTACACGATGTTCCAGTTGCAGCCGGTCGGCAAGAAGGCGCATGTGCAGGTCTGCGGCACCACGCCCTGCCGCCTGCGTGGCGCCGGCGACCTGATCGAAGTTTGCCAGCATCGCATCAGTCACGAGCCCTTCGAATTGTCGAAGGACGGCAATTTCAGTTGGGAAGAGGTCGAGTGCCTCGGCGCTTGCGTGAACGCGCCGATGGTCCAGATCTGGAAGGATACCTACGAGGACCTCACCAAGGAGAGCTTCGGCAAGGTGCTCGATGGTTTCGCCTCGGGCAATCCGCCGAAGCCGGGTCCGCAGGTCGACCGTCAGTTCTCGGCGCCAGCGGGCGGGCCGACCACGCTGAAGGAAACCACATGAGGCCTGGTCTCGCATGGCAGCGGGCGGGAAGGGAGGTCGCGATGAAACACTGGCGTTACATCGCTCTCCACGCGGCGGTCGCTGCCGCGTTCATTTTCCTGCTGCAGCGCTACGGGCTGAACGCCTCGCTCGAATCCAGCCTGTTGTGGGCGCTGACCTTCGGCGGATGCGCCGCGGGGCTCGCTTACGCCCAGGCCAATCGTTGATGTTTGGAAAGTTCTAGGCATGCTCGACGACAAGGACCGCATTTTCAAGAACCTCTACGGCCTCCACGATTGGGGCCTCGAGGGCGCGCGCCGCCGTGGCGCCTGGGACGGCACCAAGGCGATCATCGACAAGGGCCGCGACTGGATCATCGCCGAGATGAAGGCCTCCGGTCTGCGCGGCCGCGGCGGGGCCGGTTTTCCGACCGGCCTGAAATGGTCGTTCATGCCGAAGGAATCGACCGACGGCCGGCCGAGCTATCTCGTGGTCAACGCCGACGAGTCCGAGCCGGGCACCTGCAAGGATCGCGAGATCATGCGGCACGATCCGCATCTGTTGATCGAAGGCTGCCTGCTCGCGAGCTTCGCGATGAACGCGCATGCCTGTTACATCTATGTCCGCGGCGAATTCATCCGCGAGCGCGAGCATCTGCAGGCCGCGATCGATCAGGCCTATGAGGCCAGGCTGATCGGCAAGGACAACGTCAATGGCTGGCCATTCGACCTCTACGTCGCCCATGGCGCCGGCGCCTATATCTGCGGCGAAGAGACGGCGCTGTTGGAAAGCCTCGAGGGCAAGAAGGGCCAGCCGCGGCTGAAGCCGCCGTTCCCGGCCAATGTCGGCCTGTTCGGCTGCCCGACCACCGTCAACAACGTGGAATCGATCGCGGTTGCACCGGATATCCTGCGCCGCGGCGCGGCCTGGTTTGCCGGTATCGGCCGGCCCAACAATGTCGGGACAAAGCTGTTCTGTGTCTCCGGCCATGTCGAGCGGCCCTGCAACGTCGAAGAGGCGATGGGGATTCCGTTCCGCGAACTGATCGAAAAGCATTGCGGCGGCATCCGCGGCGGCTGGGACAATCTGAAAGCGGTGATCCCCGGCGGTTCCTCGGTGCGCATGGTGCCGGCCGAGCAGATCATCGACACGCCGATGGATTTCGACTCCTTGAGCAAATTGCGCTCGGGCCTGGGCACCGCGGCCGTGATGGTGATGGACAAGTCGACCGACCTGATCCGGGCGATCGCGCGCATCTCCTATTTCTACAAGCACGAGAGCTGCGGCCAGTGCACGCCTTGCCGCGAGGGCACGGGCTGGATGTGGCGCGTGCTGACCCGCATGGCCGAAGGGCGCGCCCACAAGCGCGAGATCGACATGCTGCTCGAGGTGACGAAACAGGTCGAGGGTCACACCATCTGCGCGCTGGGCGACGCCGCGGCCTGGCCGATCCAGGGCCTGATCGCGCACTTCCGTCATGAGATCGAAGCGCGCATCGACCAATATTCGCACAAGGCTGACATTGATGATGTCGGCGTGCTCGATCCCGCGCACATGGTGGCGGCGGAGTGATGGTAATGTCGCAACCAAGCTTCTGGTGGCAGAGATACGGGACGCTGGCGCAGATGGCGCAGGCGGCCGTGGCGCTGCTCGGCTTTGTTGCGATCCTGTTCCAGATCAACGAGCTGCGCACCGGCAATCGTGCCTCCAGCGCGCGCCAGGCGTTTCTTGGCTACACCGATCTTGCCTTCAAGAACCCGAAATATGCGCAGCCGGATTATGAGCGGATCAAGGCGGGGAGCCAGGAGGACCAGGTGCAGTACGAGAGCTTCGTCTCGTACTTCCTCTATGCCTGCGAGGAGGCGATGTCGGCGTTTGCCAATCGGCGCGAATGGGCGGCTTCCTGCGACTACGATTTGAGGCCGCATCTGCCGTTCCTCTGCGCCAAGATCGCCGCCGAGCCGGCCTATCTCGCGACCTACAGCGCCGACACCCAGCAATGGGTGAAGGCTTCACTGAAAACCGCCAGCGTCGTGCCGCCCGACTGCAAGCTGGGAAAGACGTAGAGAAATGACCAAACTGATCATCGATGGCAAAGAGATCGATGTGCCGCCGGAATACACGCTGCTGCAGGCGTGCGAGGCCGCCGGCGCCGAAATCCCGCGCTTCTGCTACCATGAGCGGCTGTCGATCGCCGGCAACTGCCGGATGTGCCTCGTCGAAGTGAAGGGCGGCCCGAAGCCGGTCGCAAGCTGCGCCTGGGGCGTGCGCGACTGCCGTCCGGGCCCCAAGGGCGAGCCGCCGGAAATCTCCACCCGCTCGCCGATGGTGAAGAAGGCGCGCGAAGGCGTCATGGAGTTCCTGCTGATCAACCATCCGCTGGACTGCCCGATCTGCGACCAGGGCGGCGAATGCGACCTGCAGGACCAGGCGATGGGCTATGGTGTCGACACCAGCCGCTTCGCCGAGAACAAGCGCGCGGTCGAGGACAAATATCTGGGCGCGCTGGTCAAGACCTCGATGAACCGCTGCATCCAGTGCACGCGCTGCGTCCGGTTCTCCGCGGAAGTGGCGGGCGCCCCGGAAATGGGCGCGACCGGCCGCGGCGAGGACATGGAGATCACGACCTATCTGGAGCAGGCGCTGAGTTCGGAACTGCAGGGCAATCTGGTCGACATCTGCCCGGTGGGCGCGCTGACCTCCAAGCCCTACGCCTTCGTGGCGCGGCCCTGGGAGCTCGGCAAGACGCAGTCGATCGACGTGATGGATGGCGTCGGCTCGGCGATCCGGGTCGATACCCGCGGCCGCGAGGTGATGCGGATCCTGCCGCGCATCAACGAGGCCGTGAACGAGGAGTGGATCTCCGACAAGACCCGCCACATCGTCGACGGCCTGCGTACCCAGCGGCTCGACCGGCCCTATATCCGCGAGAACGGCAAGCTCCGCCCGGCCTCGTGGCAGGAAGCCTTCGCAGCGATCGCGGCCAAGGCCGGCCGCATCGACGGCAAGCGGATCGGCGCCATCGCCGGCGACGTTGCCGCGGTCGAGGAGATGTTCGCGCTGAAGGAGCTGCTGACGAAATACGGCTCGTCCAACCTTGCCGTGCAGGGTGGCGATGCCTTCGATCCGAAGGCGGGCCGCGGCAGCTACATCTTCAATCCGACGATTGCGGGCATCGAGCGGGCGGACGCGCTCCTGATCATCGGCTCGACCCCGCGCAAGGAAGCCGCGATCATCAACGCGCGGATCCGCAAGCGCTGGCGGACCGGCCAGCTCAAGATCGGCGTGATCGGTGCCAAGGCGGACCTGACCTACGACTACGACTATCTTGGCGCCGGACCGGAGACGCTTGCAGCTCTCGCTGCCGGCAAGCATTCCTTCGCCGACGTGCTCAAGAATGCCAAGAACCCGATCGTGCTGGTGGGCGCCGGCGCGTTCGCGCGCCAGGACGGTGCGGCGGTGCTGGCGCAGGCGGCGAAGCTTGCGTTGGACTTCGGCGCGCTGAAGGACGACTGGAACGGGTTCGGCGTGCTGCACGATACCGCCTCCCGGGTCGGTGCCCTCGACGTCGGCTTTTCGGGCGGCGCCGGCGGCCTCAATGCGACGCAGATGACGACCCCTAACGCGCTCGACGTGCTGTTCCTGCTCGGCGCCGACGAGATCAAGGTGCCGGACGGGACGTTCGTCGTCTATATCGGCACCCATGGCGACCGCGGCGCGCACCGCGCCGACGTGATTTTGCCGGGCGCGGCCTACACCGAGAAGTCCGGCATCTACGTCAACACCGAGGGCAGGGCACAGATGGCCGCCCGTGCCGCGTTCCCGCCCGGGGAAGCGCGCGAGGACTGGGCGATCATCCGCGCGCTCTCGGACGTGCTGGGCAAGAAGCTGCCTTACGATTCGCTGGCTGCCTTGCGCCAGGCGCTGTTCAAGGCGGTGCCGCATCTGATGCGGATCGACCAGATCGAACCGGGCAAGGCCGACGATATCAAGGCGCTTGCGTCGAAGGGCGGAAGCGCCGACAAGGCGGTGTTCCAGAGTCCGGTCGAGGACTTTTACCTGACCAACCCGATCGCCCGGGCGTCCGCCGTGATGGCGGAATGTTCGCGCCTGGCCTCGGCGCGGATGCTGACGGCAGCGGAGTGAGCGTGATCTGATGTCTGATTTCTTCGCAAGCTCGTTCTGGACTGGCTTCCTCTGGCCGCTGATCATCATGCTCGCCCAGAGCGTGCTCCTGCTCGTCGTGCTCCTGATCGCGATCGCCTACATCCTGCTCGCCGACCGCAAGATCTGGGCGGCGGTGCAGATCCGCCGCGGCCCCAACGTGGTCGGGCCCTGGGGATTGCTGCAATCCTTCGCCGACCTCCTGAAGTTCGTGCTGAAGGAGCCGACGATCCCGGCCAGCGCCAACAAGGGCGTGTTCCTGTTGGCGCCGCTGGTGTCCTGCGTCCTCGCGCTTGCCGCCTGGGCGGTGATCCCGATGAATTTCGGCTGGGTGATCTCCGACATCAATGTCGGTGTGCTCTACATCTTCGCGATCTCCTCGCTGTCGATCTACGGCATCATCATGGCCGGCTGGTCGTCAAACTCGAAATACCCGTTCCTGGCGGCGCTCCGCTCCGCGGCGCAGATGGTGTCCTATGAAGTCTCGATCGGCTTCGTGATCATCACCGTGCTGCTCTGCGCCGGTTCGCTCAATCTCTCCGCGGTGGTCGAAGCGCAGAACACCCGCGGGCTGGCCCACCTGATCGGCCTGCCGCAGCTCACCATCCTGAACTGGTATGTGTGGCCGCTGTTGCCAATGTTCGTGGTGTTCTACGTCTCGTCGCTGGCGGAAACCAACCGCCCGCCGTTCGACCTCGTGGAAGCGGAATCCGAACTGGTCGCGGGCTTCATGGTCGAATACGGCTCGACGCCGTATCTTCTGTTCATGCTTGGCGAGTATGTCGCGATCACCACGATGTGCGCGCTGGCGACGATCCTGTTCCTCGGCGGCTGGCTGCCGCCGGTGGCGCTGCCGCCGTTCACCTGGATCCCCGGCGTGATCTGGTTCGCGCTGAAAGTCTTCTTCATGTTCTTCCTGTTCGCGATGGCGAAGGCGATCGTGCCGCGCTACCGCTACGATCAACTGATGCGGCTTGGCTGGAAGGTGTTCCTGCCGCTGTCGCTGGTGATGGTGGTGGTCGTTGCCGCTGTGCTGCAGTTCGCCGGCATCGCGCCGAAGTGAGGCCGTCATGAATATCAACGCAACAGCCCGCTCGCTTCTGCTCTCGGAATTCGTCTCGGCGTTCTTCCTCGCCATGCGCTATTTCTTCCAGCCGAAGCCGACCATCAACTATCCCTTCGAGAAGAACCCGATCTCGCCCCGCTTTCGCGGCGAGCATGCGCTGCGCCGCTACCCGAACGGCGAAGAGCGCTGCATTGCCTGCAAGCTGTGCGAGGCGATCTGCCCAGCCCAGGCGATCACGATCGAGGCTGGGCCGCGCCGCAACGACGGCACCCGCCGCACCGTGCGCTACGACATCGACATGGTGAAGTGCATCTATTGCGGCCTGTGCCAGGAGGCCTGTCCGGTCGATGCGATCGTCGAGGGACCGAATTTCGAATTCGCGACCGAGACTCGCGAGGAACTCTACTATGACAAGGCCAAGCTGCTCGCCAATGGCGACCGCTGGGAGCGCGAGATCGCAAAGGCGATCGAGCTCGACGCGCCATACCGCTGAGGTGAGGGCATGATCCTTCAGAACATTCCCACGTCATTCCGGGGCGCGGAGGCTCGCCGATGATCCTTCCCGCACTGTTCTTCTACCTGTTTGCCGCGGTCTGCGTGGCGTCGGCGGTGATGGTGGTTGTGTCGCGCAACCCCGTCCACTCGGTGCTGTATCTGATCCTGGCCTTCGTCAACGCCTCGGGCCTGTTCGTGCTGATGGGCGCCGAGTTCCTGGCGATGATCCTGATCGTCGTCTATGTCGGCGCGGTCGCGGTGCTGTTCCTGTTCGTGATCATGATGCTCGACGTCGATTTCACCGAGCTTCGCGAGGGCTTCCTCGAATACCTGCCGGTCGGCCTTGTGATCGGCGGCATCTTCCTGTTCGAGCTTCTCTTGATAGCCGGCGCCTGGGTGATCAATCCCGCCGTCACCAAGACGATCACCGCGGCGATCCCGACCAACGTCTCCAATACCGAGGCGCTCGGGCTCGTGCTCTACACGAAGTACATCTTCTACTTCCAGATCGCGGGCCTCGTGCTGCTGGTCGCGATGATCGGCGCCATCGTGCTGACGCTGCGCCACAAGGCGAATGTCAAGCGGCAGAACATCACCGTGCAGAACGCGCGCACGCCCGAAATGGCGATGGCGCTGCGCAAGGTGGCGTCGGGACAGGGGCTGCAGGAAGCTGATGCGGCGGAGTGGGTGAAATGACGATCGGCCTCGGACACTATCTTTCGGTTGGTGCGATCCTGTTCACGCTCGGGATCCTCGGCATCTTCCTGAACCGCAAGAACATCATCGTCATCCTGATGTCGATCGAATTGATCCTGCTTTCGGTCAACATCAACCTGGTGGCGTTCTCGACCTTCCTCGGCGACATCGTCGGCCAGGTGTTCGCGCTGCTGGTGCTCACGGTGGCGGCCGCGGAAGCCGCGATCGGGCTTGCCGTCCTGGTGGTCTATTTCCGCAACCGCGGTTCGATCGCGGTTGAAGACGTCAATCTGATGAAGGGCTAACGCGCCGATGTACCAGGCAATCGTCTTCCTGCCGCTGCTGGGCGCCATTCTCGCAGGGCTCATCGCGATCGTCGGCGCCCATGCGCGCAACCCGAGCGGCGACACCGTCGAACATCACGACGATGCGCATGGCGATGCCCATGCCTCCACGGCCCACGATGAACATGCCCACGGCGATCATGGCCACGACGACCACCACGTGAGCGAGCCGCCGGCCGCCGGCTCACGTGCGGCCGAGCTGATCACGACCGGACTGTTGTTCGTCTCGGCGGCGCTGTCCTGGTTCGCACTGGTCGACGTCGGCTTCCTGCACCACGACGCCCGCGTCCCGCTGTTTCCCTGGATCACTTCCGGCGACCTGCAGGTCTCCTGGGCGCTACGGATCGACACGCTGACTGCGGTAATGCTCGTCGTCGTCAACACCGTGTCCTCGCTCGTGCACCTCTACTCCATCGGCTACATGGACGAGGACCCGAACCGGCCGCGCTTCTTCGCCTATTTGTCGCTGTTCACCTTCGCGATGCTGATGCTGGTGACCGCGGACAATCTGGTGCAGATGTTCTTCGGCTGGGAAGGCGTGGGCCTGGCGAGCTACCTGTTGATTGGCTTCTGGTATCAGAAACCGACAGCAAATGCCGCCGCGATCAAGGCGTTTGTCGTCAACCGTATCGGCGATTTCGGCTTCTTGCTCGGCATCTTCTCGATCTTCGCGCTGATCGGCTCGACCGATTTCGACACCATCTTCGGCGGCGCCGGGGGCCTGACCGGCAAGACCATCAATTTCTTCGGCTGGCATGTCGATGCGCTGACGCTCACCTGCGTCCTGCTGTTCATGGGCGCGATGGGCAAATCGGCGCAGTTCCTGCTGCACACCTGGTTGCCGGACGCGATGGAAGGCCCGACGCCGGTCTCGGCGCTGATCCATGCCGCGACCATGGTGACCGCCGGCGTCTTCATGGTGGCGCGGCTGTCGCCGCTGTTTGAGCTGGCGCCGAACGCGCAGGCCGTTGTGATGTTCTTCGGCGCGACCACCGCGTTCTTTGCCGCGACCATCGGCCTGGTACAGAACGACATCAAGCGCATCGTCGCTTATTCGACCTGTTCCCAGCTCGGCTATATGTTCGTGGCGATGGGAGCGGGGGCCTATTCGGTCGGCATGTTCCATCTGTTCACCCACGCCTTCTTCAAGGCGTTGCTGTTCTTGGGTTCCGGCTCGGTGATCTACGCGATGCATCACGAGCAGGACATCCGCAACATGGGGGGGCTGTGGCGCAAGATCCCCTATACCTATGCGGTGATGGTGGTCGGCACGCTCGCGCTGACCGGCTTCCCGCTGACCGCCGGCTACTTCTCCAAGGACGCGATCATCGAGTCGGCCTATGCCTCGCATAATCCGTTCGCGTTCTACGGCTTCCTGCTGACGGTGTTCGCCGCCCTCCTGACCTCGTTCTATTCCTGGCGCCTGATCTTCAAGACCTTCCACGGCACGCCGCACGACGAGGAGCACTACGAGGCTGCACATGAGAGCCCGATCTGGATGCTGATCCCGATCGGCGTGCTCGCGGTCGGCTCCTTCCTCGCCGGTTTCCCGTTCAAGGAATTGTTCGCGGGTCACGGCATCGAGGAGTTCTTCCGCGAATCCGTGAAGATGAACCCGCATATCATCGAGGAAATGCACCACATCCCCGAGAGCATCGCCTTCCTGCCGACGGTCATGATGGTGCTGGGCTTCCTCATCGCGTATCTCTTCTACATCAGTCGGCCCTATCTGCCGGTTGAGCTCGCCAAGCAGCAGCCGATGCTCTACCAGTTCCTGCTCAACAAGTGGTATTTCGACGAGCTGTACGATCTGATCTTCGTGCGGCCCGCCAAGTGGATCGGTTACACGCTCTGGAAGAAGGGTGACGGCGCCATCATCGACGGCTTCGGGCCGGATGGCGTGTCGGCGCGTGTGCTCGATGTCGCCCGTAATGCTGTGAAGATCCAGACCGGCTATCTCTACCACTACGCCTTCGCCATGCTGATCGGGGCTGCCGGCCTGATCACCTGGTTCATGTTCGGCCTGGGAGGCCAGTGATGACGACCTGGCCCATCCTTTCCGTAGTTACCTTCCTGCCGGCGCTCGGCGCGCTTCTGGTCTATCTGCTCGCGCGGGGCGGGGACGAAGCGGCGAACCGCAACGCCCGCTGGATTTCGTTCTGGACCACGCTGATCACCTTCCTGATTTCGTTGATCCTGGTGGTGCGGTTCGATCCGGCGAACGCCGACTTCCAGTTCGTCGAGAAGGCGTCGTGGCTCGCCACCGGCATCAATTATCACATGGGCGTCGACGGCATCTCGCTGCCGTTGCTGATCCTGACCACCGCAGTCATGCCGTTCTGCATCATAGCGAGCTGGAAATCGGTCACGCAGCGCGTGAGCGAATACATGATGGCGTTTCTGATCCTGGAAACGCTGATGGTCGGCACCTTCTCGGCGCTCGACCTCGTGCTGTTCTACCTGTTCTTCGAAGGCGGCCTGATCCCGATGTTCCTGATCATCGGCGTCTGGGGCGGCCCGCGCCGGGTCTATGCCTCCTTCAAGTTCTTCCTCTACACGCTGCTCGGCTCGGTGCTGATGCTGCTTGCCATCATGGCGCTGTACTGGAACGCGGGTACGACCGACATTCCGACCCTGATGCACACCGCCGTGCCGTACAACCTGCAGAAGTGGGCGTGGCTCGCGTTCTTTGCTTCCTTCGCGGTGAAGATGCCGATGTGGCCGGTGCACACCTGGCTGCCTGACGCCCACGTCGAAGCGCCGACCGCGGGCTCGGTGATCCTGGCGGCAATCCTCTTGAAGATGGGCGGCTACGGCTTCCTGCGCTTCTCGCTGCCGATGTTCCCGCTGGCGTCGCATGACTTCGCGCCGCTGGTCTTCGCGCTGTCCGTCATCGCCATCATCTACACCTCGCTGGTGGCCCTGATGCAGGAGGACATCAAGAAGCTGATCGCCTATTCGTCCGTCGCCCATATGGGCTTCGTCACCATGGGCGTTTTCGCCGGGACCATGCAGGGTGTCGCCGGCGGCGTGTTCCAGATGATCTCCCACGGCATCGTCTCCGGCGCGCTGTTCCTCTGCGTCGGCATCGTCTACGATCGCATGCATACCCGCGAGATCGCCGCCTATGGCGGCCTGGTGAACCGGATGCCGCTCTATGCGCTGGTGTTCATGGTCTTCACCATGGCCAATGTCGGCCTGCCCGGGACCAGCGGCTTCATCGGCGAATTCATGACGCTGCTCGGCACGTTCAAGGTGTCGCTGCCGACCACGGTGCTTGCCACCACCGGCGTGATCCTGTCCGCGGCCTACGCGTTGTGGCTCTATCGCAAGGTGGTGTTCGGCGCGCTGGTCAAGCCGTCCTTGATGAGCATCAAGGATCTGACGGCGCGCGAATGCCTGATCCTGTTCCCGCTGGTGGCGCTGACCATCCTGTTCGGCGTCTATCCGAAGCCGGTGCTCGATATGTCCGAAGCATCGGTCCAGCAGCTCGTCAATAATTACAACACCGCCGTGACTGCCGTGAAGGCAGCCGCGCTGCTCCAGTAAGGCCTTAACCCATGAGCTTCTCGAGTGCAGGTTATCAGTTGCAGCCGGTGCTGCCCGAGCTCGTGCTCGCGGTCGGCTCGATGGTGCTGTTGATGATCGGGGCCTATCGCGGGCAGGGGACGACGCGGCTCGTGACCACACTTGCGACGTTGCTGCTCATCCTCACCGGCGTGCTCATACTGATGCTGCCGTCCGGTAAGCTCGTCACCTTCGGCGGCAGCTTCATCGTCGACGACTTTGCCCGCTTCCTGAAGATCCTCGCGCTGATCGGCTCGGCGGCAACGCTGATCCTGTCGACGGAATTCCTGTCCGACCCGTCGCGTCGCATCTTCGAATATTCGATCCTGGTGCTGCTCTCGACGCTCGGCATGATGGTGCTGATCTCAGCGGGCGACCTGATTGCGCTCTATCTCGGGCTCGAGCTGATGAGCCTTGCGCTCTACGTCGTCGCCGCCAGCCACCGCGACAACGCCAAGTCGACCGAAGCCGGACTCAAGTATTTTGTGCTGGGCGCGCTGTCCTCGGGCATGCTGCTCTATGGCGCCTCGCTGATCTATGGCTTCACCGGCACTGTCAATTTCGCTGGCATCGCGGCGGCTGCGACGACCGGCACACCCGGCATCGTGTTCGGGCTGGTGTTCCTGCTCGCCGGCCTCTGCTTCAAGGTCTCGGCGGTGCCGTTCCATATGTGGACGCCCGACGTCTATGAGGGCGCGCCGACGCCGGTCACGGCGTTCTTCGCTTCCGCGCCGAAGGTCGCGGCGATGGCAGTGTTCACCCGTGCGACGCTGACCGCATTCCCCGGCATCGTGCCGCAGTGGCAGCAGATCCTGGTGTTCGTCTCCATCGCCTCGATGGCGCTCGGCTCATTCGCTGCGATCGGGCAGAAGAACATCAAGCGCCTGATGGCCTATTCCTCGATTGGCCACATGGGCTTTGCGCTGGTCGGGCTCGCCGCCGGCACGGTGGAAGGCGCGCAGGGCGTGCTGATGTACGTCGCGATCTATGTCGCGATGACGCTCGGCTCGTTCGCAATCATCCTCGCGATGAAGCGCAACGGACAGCATGTCGAGCAGATCAGCGATTTCGCGGGCCTCTCGCGCACCAATCCGCTGCTCGCCTTCTTCTTCGCGATGCTCCTGTTCTCGCTCGCCGGCATTCCGCCACTCGCGGGCTTCTTCGCCAAGTGGTACGTCTTCGTCGCGGCGATCAAGGCCAACCTGTTCACACTCGCCGTGATCGGCGTGCTGACCAGCGTGGTGGGCGCCTACTACTATCTCGCCATCATCAAGACGATGTATTTCGACGAGCCGGTGGGCAAGCTCGATCCGGTCCGGATCGAATTGCGCGGGGTGCTGGCGGTCGCGGGCCTCTTCAACATCTTCTTCTTCGCTTATCCAGGACCGCTGGTCAGCGTTGCGACCGCCGCGGCGAAGTCACTTTTCTAGATGCCGTTTACACTTGGTCATCGCGCCACTTCCGCCGGCTACAGGCTAGCCGCCTTTGACCAGGTCGGCTCGACGAATGCGGAGGCTCTGGTCCGCGCCCGTGAAGGCGAGCGCGGACCGATGTGGTTCGTGACGACTGAGCAGACGGCGGGGCGCGGCCGACGGCAGCGGACCTGGATCGCCCCACGCGGCAATCTCGCCAGCAGCATCCTTGAGGTCATGGACGTCGCGCCCGCGGTCGCGGCGACGCTCGGCTTTGCCGCGGGGCTGTCGCTGGAGGCTGCGCTGCAAAAGATCAGCGTCGAGGCGGCGCTGCGTCTGGGCGGGACGGATGCGCTGAAGTTCTCCCTGAAATGGCCGAACGACGTGCTGGCCGGGAACAAGAAGCTCGCCGGCATCCTGCTCGAGGCCGAGATCGTCGCGGGCGGCCGCCTTGCCGTCGTGGTCGGCATCGGCACCAATGTCGTGGGGGCGCCGGAGGGCACGCCGACGCCCGCGACCTCGCTGGCCGCTCTTGGCGTCCATGTCGGCGCCGAGGAGCTGTTTACCGCGCTTTCGGAGGCCTGGGTGGAATTCCGCGGCGTCTGGGACAACGGCCGCGGTTTTGCGGAAATCCGCAGGCTTTGGCTCGCGCGTGCGGCCCGGCTGGGGGAGAATGTGGCGGTCCAGACGGGGAACGCTATTCTCGAAGGCACGTTCGACACCATCGATGAGACAGGTTGCATGATTATCCGGCTGCCCGACGGCAAGCACGTCCCCGTAACCGCAGGCGAGGTCTATTTCGGTACGGCGGCCTCAGTAGGATCTGCCTGATGGCGCGGCCGGATGAACTGACCTTTGCGCCGCTCGGCGGCGTCGGCGAGATCGGCATGAACCTGTCGATCTATGGGCTCGGCAACCGCCAGCAGCGGTCCTGGCTCGCGGTCGATCTCGGCGTCTCCTTCGGTGACGAGGAGCATCTGCCCGGCATCGACCTGATCATGCCCGACATCTCGTTCCTGGAGAAGGAACGAGAGAACCTGATGGGCCTGGTGCTGACGCACGCCCATGAGGACCACTTCGGCGCCATCATCGATCTCTGGCCGAAGCTGCAGTGCAAGATCTACGCGACGAAGTTCAGCGCGGCGCTGTTCGAGGCCAAATGCGCCGCCGAGCGCAACCCGCCGAAAATCCCGATCACCGTGGTGCCCTCGGGCGGGCGCATCGATATCGGCCCGTTCAACGTCGAATTCATTCCGGTCGCGCATTCAATTCCTGAGTCGCATGCGCTCGCGATCCACACCGAGGTCGGCACCGTCCTGCACACCGGCGACTGGAAGCTCGACCCGACGCCGACCGTCGGGCCGCCGACCGATGAGAAACGCTTGCGCGAGCTTGGCGACGCCGGCGTGCTGGCGCTGGTCGGCGATTCCACCAACGCGGTACGCGACGGGCGTTCGCCCTCGGAAGCCGAGGTGTCGAAGACCATCGCCGGGCTGGTCAAGGGCGCGAAGGGCCGCGTCGCGGTGACGACCTTTGCTTCCAACGTCGCACGCATCAAGGCGGTCGCCGATGCGGCGCGGATCGCGGACCGCGAAGTCGTGGTGGTCGGCCGCGCCATGGACCGCGTGGTCCAGGTCGCGCGCGAGACCGGCTACCTCGACGGCGTGCAGAATTTCCGCGGGCCCGATCTCTACGGCCACTTCCCGGCTGACAAGGTGCTGGCGATCTGCACCGGCAGCCAGGGCGAGCCGCGCGCGGCGCTGGCGCGGATCGCCAAGGACGATCATCCGGAGATCACGCTCAACAAGGGCGATTGCGTGATCTTCTCCTCCCGTACCATTCCGGGTAACGAGAAAGCAGTTGGCTCGATCATCAACGACCTGGTCGAGCAGGGTATCGAGGTCATCACCGATCGCGACCATCTGGTCCATGTCTCCGGCCATCCGCGCCGCGACGAGGTGCGCGACCTGCTGTCCTGGGTGCGGCCGCAGGTTCTGATCCCGGTACATGGTGAAGCGCTGCATTTGCACGAGCACGCCAAGCTTGCGCGTGCTGCGGGCGTGCCAAAAGTGATCGAGTGCCGCAATGGCGACTTGGTCAAGCTCGGGCCCGGCGAGCCCGGGATCATCGCCGAGGTGCCCTCAGGGCGGCTCTACAAGGATGGCATCATTCTGGAGGACGCCAAGTCGCGCGCCGTGGTCGAGCGGCGGCGGCTGGGATTTGCCGGCTGCGCCTTCGTCGCGATCGTCATGACGGCGCAGGGGGAACTGGCCGAAGATCCGGAGGTCGACCTGGTCGGCGTGCCGGAGAAAAATAGCGTAGGCGAGGTGCTCGACGAGATCGTGTTCGATGTGGTGGTATCGACCGTGGAAGGCCTGCCGCGGGCCCGCCGGCGCGACCCGGATGCGGTCGCGGAGTCGGTCCGCCGCGCAGTGCGCGGGACCGTGAACGAGCATTGGGGCAAGAAGCCGATTTGCATCGTTCACGTGCTGACGGTCTGACGCCGGTTCGGCACGGGCGGCGACAAGAACAAGCGTATCTGCGACGGAGAGACAACATGCTGGGCCGGCTCAACCACGTCGCGATAGCGGTCAAGGACGCCAAGAAGGCGGCCAAGATCTACGGCGCGGCATTCGGCGCCGAGATTTCGGATGCAGTGCCGTTGCCGGAGCACGGTGTCATCACCGTGTTCGTGACCTTGCCCAACACCAAGATCGAGTTCATCGAGCCGCTCGGCGATGCTTCGCCGATCGCAAAATTCGTCGAGCGCAATGCCGACGGCGGCATCCATCACGTCTGCTATGACGTGCCCGACATCATCGCCGCGCGCGACCGGCTGATCGCCGAAGGCGCGCGCGTGCTCGGCGACGGCCAGCCCAAGATCGGCGCCCACGGCAAGCCGGTGCTGTTCTTCCATCCGAAGGATTTTTCCGGCGCGCTGGTCGAGATTGAGCAGGAGTAGCGCCTGATCGGTTCTGATTGCATCAGAACCGATCAGGCTCTAGCTTTTGTCTCGACGCGTTTTCTTGACGCGAACCGGCATCCACTTCGCTTGAAAACGCTACGGTATGGCCTACAGCATCTCAACCGCGTTCGCGATCTACTTCGTCTTATGGTGGGTCGTGCTGTTCCTGACGCTGCCGTTCGGCGTGCGCAGCCAGCACGAGGAGGGCGGGGGCGTCGAAGGCACCGATCCCGGCGCTCCGATCATGGCGCGGATGGGCCGCAAGCTGCTTTGGACCACGCTGATCTCGGCGGCCATTTTTGCTGTTGCGATGTGGGCCTACAACGCCGGCTATCTCAGTATCGAAAGATTGTCGAAGTTGATGGGAACGCCGTTCTAGCGCGCGTTGTTTTTTTGACTAGTCCACTGACTTTCGGCCTGTTCCTCATGGGAAGGATGGGCGCTTCGGTCTTGGGCCTTCGGGCACGGTCCGGTCTATTTGAGATGCTGCTGTGCGAGGCGGCGGACACAGGCGCTTGATGCGAACTGATCCGCCGGAAGAAGCGTGTTTACATTCGACAAAACTCGTGCAGACTTGCCCGGCCTGGGAAAAAAAGAGAAAATATGGCCGTGGCCGTTGGGAGGCAGCGCGGATTGTCGCATGTTTTCGCATTCTGACCATATCCGCGAAATCGAAAGCGTCAGTCTCGGCGCGGCAACCAACCGTGATGATATTGTCGTGCAGAGCTGGCTGCGCTGCATCAACCAACACCGGCTCGATCCAGCACAGGCTTGCGAAGCCTATATCGTCCCCGATACCGAGTTGCGTGAGCACCGTCAGCAGTCGGAAGTATTGATATCGATCGCGCGCTCGGGACTTGAGAACCTGTTTCGGCAGGTCGCCGGCCAGAACTATGTGTTGCTGCTCTCGGACCGCCAGGGCGTGACGGTCGAATTTCTTGGAGATCCGCTGTTCGACAATAATCTGCGCAAGGCGGGGCTCTATCTTGGCTCAGAGTGGTCGGAATCCCGGGCGGGTACCTGCGCCGTAGGCGCCTGCATCGAAAGCGGGGATGCGCTAAGCATTCATCAGACCGATCATTTCGACAATACGCACACGCCGCTGTCCTGCACTGCTGCGCCGATCTACGATGTTCGCGGTGCGCTCGCGGCGGTGCTGGACATTTCGCTCCTGAGTTCTCCCATCAAGAAGGCGAGCCAGAATCTCGCTTTGCACCTGGTCACGGCGACCGTGCGGCGTATCGAACTGGCCAACTTGATGGCGCAGGCAAGCCGGGAGTGGGTGCTGCGCTTCGCCCGATCGCCGGAATTTCTGGACGTCGATCCGGAGGCGGCCATTTCCATCGACGGATCTGGACGCATCATCGGGATGACCAATGGTGGCGCCAAGATCTTGGCACGTTCCGTGAGCCGCGACTGGCGCCAGCCCGACGATCTGATCGGGCAGCCCATTTCGCGCTTCTTTGAAATTGATATCAACGACTTGCCGAATCTGACACGACAACGCCGCACGCAGGATCGCCTCGTCTTTGCCCGCGACGGCAACGCGCTGTTTGCCCATGCGATCGAACCGAACATCGCCGTGCGCGCCCCCGCAAGCATCAGGCACGAGATTCCCGCCTCGTTGCGCGATCTCGGCCGAGGCGATCCGCAAATCGCGACACTTCAGGTCAAGGCTGCAAAACTTGCCGCAAAGCCGTTGTCGATCCTCATTCAGGGCGAAACGGGGACCGGCAAGGAATATCTCGCCCGTGCGATCCATGACAGCAGCGCCGTCAAGGGCAGGTTTGTCGCCGTCAATTGTGCGGCGATTCCCGAGCAGTTGATCGAAGGCGAACTGTTCGGCCATGTTCCGGGGGCTTTCACCGGGGCCAATGCCAAGGGCCGCAAGGGTCTGATTGAAGAGGCTGACGGCGGCACGTTGTTCCTCGACGAGATCGGTGACATGCCGCTGCCGCTGCAGAGCCGGTTGTTGCGTGTGCTCGCCGAGAAGGAACTGATGCCGATCGGTGCGACCCGTCCGAAGCCGGTCGATGTTCGCGTAATCTCCGCCTCCCACCGCATGATCGAAACGCTCGTGAGGGAAGGGTCCTTTCGTGAGGACTTGTTTTACCGGCTGAACGCCGCAACGCTGTTCTTGCCGCCGCTCAGGGAGCGATCCGACTTTGCGTGGCTGCTGGGCAAGATCGTGGAGAGGCATCGGGCGAAGGAAGATTCGCTGGTGGTGTCCCCGGCAGCGCTCGATGTGCTTGAGACATACGCCTGGCCTGGCAACATCCGTGAACTGGACAATGTCATCTCGGTTGCCGCGGCGCTCTGTCAGAACGGCGTCATCGAACCTCACGATCTTCCGGATGCTTTGCTGAGAACGACCGGCGTCGCAAAGGCGAAAGAGCCGCATTCGCAGAAGACGATGCTGGAAACGATGCTTGCGGCCTGCGGCGGAAATATTTCGGAAGCCGCGCGCAGGCTAGGTGTCGACCGGTCCACCGTTCATCGTCAAATCAAGCGATACGGTTTGAGCCAACGTACCTGACGCTGTCGCGGTGCGACTGCAACAGGTGTGGCATCTGTTGCAGGCCGTGCAACAGTAGCGGCCGCTATTTCGCTAGAGCATTTTCGGTTCTGATTGATCAGAACCGACGCTCTAGACTCTTGTTTTGACGCGTTTTCTTCACGCGAACCGGTGTCCACTTCGCTCGAAAACGCTCCAGAAAACGAAGGATTTCTTCGGGTTTTGCCGTTGGCACGGCGATTGCTCCTTTCATTTGCAAGCATTCGTAAGAGTGCAACAGCAAATGGGAGGATCTTCATGCCATTCGATCTCGAGGGGTGCGCGATTGTCGTGACCGGATCCGGCCGCGGCATCGGCGAAGCCATCGCACGCGGTCTTGCGGCGGATGGGGCGCTGCTGACGATCGCGGACATTGACGAAGGCAATGCTTCGACAGTCGCGGAAGGAATTCGCGCCGCAGGCGGCAAGGCGATTGCCGTCCGCGTCGATGTCACCAGCCGCGACAGCGTCAAGGCCATGATCGCCGCGACGGTGAAGGCGCACCGCAAGCTGGATGTGATCTTCAACAATGCGGGCATAGCGCAGACGAAGCCGTTCCTGTCCATCACCGAGCAGGATTGGCGCAGGGTTATGGATACCAACGGTCTCGGTGTTCTCATCTGCATGCAGGAGGCGATCAAGCAGATGATCGCGCAGGGCCACGGAGGCAAGATCATCAACACCGCCTCTATCGCGGGCAAGCAGGGTTATGAACCGCTCGCTCATTATTCGGCCAGCAAGTTCGGCGTCGTGGCGTTGACGCAGGCGGCGGCCCGCGCTTTCGGAGCGCACAAGATCAACGTCAATGCCATCTGTCCGGGTGTCGTGGCGACGGACATGTGGAAGCTCATCGACAAGGGCTTCAAGGACGAGGGTTTGACCTCGCGCGACAACGAAGCCTTCGAGACGTTCTCTGCCGGGATTCTGCTCGGGCGTCCATCCGCGGCGGACGATCTCTGCGGTGTTTCCCGGTTCCTGGCGTCATCCGCATCCGACTACATGACCGGCCAGAGTCTCGTCGTCGACGGAGGCATGGTTCTTATCTGAGGTCGCGAAGAAAAATCATCACGCTCTATTGCGTTTTTGAGCGACGTGAAAAGCGGTTCGCGCGAAGAAACCGCATCAAAACAAAAACCAAAACCCCGGCTTGATTCCATCAGCGCCGGAAAGGCTCCAGGAGGGGAAACAAACATGCAGTATGCGATCGAGGTTGCGCCATTACGACTTAATTCGTCGATCAAGGGATTGGCGTTGGTCTACGGGCTCACGATACTTTCGTGTTTCATCGTCAATCTGATCGTGAAGGCGATGCCGATCGGACCATGGAGCAGCGATCAGATCAGCCAGATGTTCTGGCTGGATAACGTCACCTGGCAATTGCTCAGTCTGTGGTGGGCCCTGCTGTCAATCGTATGTTGCGGCTGGCCGTTTGATCGGATCAAGAACAATCTCGCGCGCGGATTTGTCATCGTTACAGCTTCGTGGATGCTGGGCTGGCTATCGGCAAAGTCGATCTACTGGAGCGGGCTTGGCGCCGATTGGATATTTCCGATCGTCGGATGCATCTTCTTCTTTCTGGCGTTCTTTTCGTTCACGGGTGAGAACTGGATCGTGGCGGGTATGCCGCCGTACCGGCAGTTTTTCATTCTGCTGGTTCTGATCGGGTTCTGCACCTATCTCGTTACGAGTTCGGTGGTGCGGTGGATACCGGCCTGGTGGTTTCCCTTCGTGCAGATGGGGGCCGCTACGGGACTGCTCGCATACTGGACGCGGGGTATGAAACAACCGGGTCGCGGGTTTACGCAGATCGCGATCCTGTTCCTGACCGTGCTGCTCTGCCTATGGGTCAGCCGCTATTTGGGGCTGTGGGATTCCGCCAAGCCCGGCGTCGGGAATTTCTGGTCCATCGGATACTTCACCGACGATCAATACTGGCTGTTGTGGTTCATGGTCGCCTGTTCGGTTACCTATGGCGTTTTGATCCCCATTCACAACTGGCCGTTCTCCCAGATTCCCATGCCGTGGGGTGGATTGGCGGCGTCCAGCTTTTGCCTATTGCTCGCCTATCTGGTGACGAAACTCTTGTTCGACCTGATCGGGCCGGTTTTCGGCAACATCAGCGAAGCCTTCACCTACGGCTACATGGGCACGCACTGGTCCTTCATAGTTCCGATGCTGTTCGGTTACGGGCTGGCTGAGCCCTATCTCTGGAAGGGACAGAGGACACCAGGCTCATGGGATGATGTCCCGTGAGGATGAGAGAGAAGCCGAACCGGGCAACTCGCGATCATAGCCGGTCAGGCAAATTTCCTTCCATGACCTCCAGCCCGGCGTGAGCCGGACCAGGCATTGAAGCCGAATGCAGCAAACCACAAACGCAAATAGTTACAGGAGGAAAGAATGAAAGCCTTGCGATTTCATGCAGCCAAAGATCTGCGTCTCGATACGATTCCAATACCGGCGGAAACGCCAGCCGCGGGTCAGGTCCTGATCCGGAACCGCTTCGTCGGCATCTGCGGCACTGACCTGCACGAGTATGCCTACGGGCCGATCTTCATCCCCGTCGAACCGCATCCGTTTACAGGTGTCAGCGGGCCGCAGGTTCTCGGTCACGAATTCGGCGGCGTGGTCGAAGCGGTCGGGAAGGGGGTTACATCGGTGAAGCCGGGTGAGCGCGTATCGGTTCAGCCGTTGATCATGCCACGCGCCGGCGATTATTTCGCCGACCGCGGTCTCTTCCATCTCAGCCCGCAACTTGCACTGGCAGGATTGAGCTGGGTGTCGGGCGGAATGGCGGAATATGCCCTGCTCAACGAATACAATGTTGAGAAGATTCCAGACGAGATGACTGATGAGGAAGCCGCGCTTGTCGAGCCGACAGCGGTGGCCGTCTACGCCTGCGACCGCGGTGGCGTGACGGCAGGCAACAGCGTGCTGGTCACCGGCGCAGGTCCAATCGGGATACTGACGCTGCTGGCTGCGCGGGGGGCGGGTGCTGCTCAGCTTTTCGTTTCAGACATCAACGACGCGCGATTGAAATTCGCCAAGTCCATCTTGCCTGACGTCGTCACCATCAATCCGAAGCGCGACAATCCCGGCGATGTGGTCCGCTCGCTGAGCGAAGGGAATGTCGGCTGCGACGTCGCGATCGAATGCGTCGGCAACGAGCAGGCTCTCAAGGCCTGCACGGACGCGGTGCGGAAGCAGGGGGTGGTGGTGCAGACCGGTCTTCATCCCCACGAAAATCCGCTCGACTGGTTCCAGGTCACGTTCAAGGACATCGATATACGGGGATCGTGGGCCTATCCCACGCATTACTGGCCGCGTGTCATCAGGCTGATCAGCACCGGTCTGCTGCCGGCGAAGAAGGTGGTGACCAAGAAGATCACGCTGGATCAGGCGGTCGGAGGAGGCTTCGACGTGCTGCTCGATCCCGCCGGTCAGCATCTGAAAATCCTGATCGATCTGACGAAATAGCTTCTGCGAAAGGCGCGGGCGCTCGCCATGCATGGCGAGCGCCCGCGTTGACTGATGTTACCAAAATACAAGAGAGAGGAGACGACTATGCTGGACAATAGCCCTCACACCAAGGTGGAGGCTGCCCTCGGTAAGCTGGAGGACGCGCTCGCCGGCGGCGAGATCGATGCTGCGGTGAATCTGTTTCAGGCCGATTGCTACTGGCGCGATCTCGTGGCCTTCACCTGGAACCTGCGCACCATGGAAGGTCAGGGCCAGGTTCGCGAGATGTTGACGGCGCAGCTCGCCGGCATCAAACCCCGCCATTTTCGTCAGGACGCAAGCAATCCCGCGAGCGAAGTCGACGGCGTCGCGGACGGCTGGTTTGAGTTCGAAACCGAAGTGGCGCGCGGCTACGGCCATATCCGGCTGAAGAACGGGCTGATATGGACGCTGCTCACAACCATGACGGAGCTGAAAGGCCACGAGGAGCCGAAAGGGTCGATGCGGCCCATGGGGGCCGAGCACGGCAGCGATCCTGCTCGCAAGACCTGGAAGGAAAAGCGCGAACAGGAGATCGCCGAGCTCGGCATCAAGACGCAACCATACGTCGTTATTGTCGGCGGCGGTCAGGGCGGCATCGCCCTTGGCGCACGATTGCGGCAGCTCGGCGTGCCGACCATTATCGTCGAGAAGAACGAGCGGCCGGGCGATAGCTGGCGCAAGCGCTACAAGTCGCTCTGCCTGCACGATCCGGTCTGGTACGACCACTTGCCCTACATCCCGTTCCCGGAGAACTGGCCGGTGTTCGCGCCCAAGGACAAGATCGGCGATTGGCTGGAAATGTACACGAAGGTCATGGAGCTGAACTACTGGAGTTCCACGACGTGCAAATCCGCCAAGTACGACGAGAAGGCAAAGGAGTGGACGGTCATCGTCGAGCGTGGCGGCAAGGAGATCGTGCTGAAACCGAAACAGCTCGTGCTGGCGACTGGGATGTCGGGCAAGGCAAACATCCCGAAGTTCAGGGGACAGGACGTTTTCAAGGGCGAGCAGCAGCATTCGTCGCAGCATCCGGGACCGGACGCCTACAAGGGAAAGAAGGTGGTTGTCGTCGGATCCAACAACTCCGCGCACGATATCTGCGCGGCGCTCTGGGAGGCCGGGGCCGATGTGACGATGTTGCAGCGCTCGTCGACCCACATCGTGAAATCGGACTCGCTGATGGAAATCGGCCTTGGCGATCTCTATTCCGAGCGTGCCGTCGCCTCGGGCATGACGACCCGCAAGGCGGATCTGATTTTCGCCTCGCTCCCCTATCGCATCATGCACGAATTCCAGATCCCGATTTACAACGCCATTCGCAAGAAGGACGAAGCGTTCTACAAGCGGCTGGAAAAGGCCGGCTTCATGCTGGATTTCGGCGATGACGAGTCCGGCCTGTTCATGAAATATCTGCGGCGCGGCTCGGGATATTACATAGATGTCGGAGCCTGCGATCTCGTTGCCGATGGAAGGATCAAGCTGGTGAGCGGCGTGAACGTTCGCGAGCTCAAGGAGCATTCCATCCTGTTGGATGATGGCCGCGAGCTGGATGCGGATCTGATCGTTTACGCCACCGGCTACGGCTCGATGAATGGTTGGGCTGCGGACCTGATCTCCAAGGACGTGGCCGACAAGGTCGGTAAATGCTGGGGACTTGGCTCCAACACGACCAAGGACCCTGGTCCCTGGGAAGGCGAACAGCGCAACATGTGGAAACCGACGCAACAGGAAGGTCTCTGGTTCCACGGCGGCAATCTGCACCAGTCGCGCCACTACTCCCAGTATCTTTCGTTGCAGCTAAAGGCCCGAAAGGAGGGACTTGCGACGCCGGTTTACGGCCTGCAGGAAGTCCATCATCTTTCCTGAGGTTCATTTGCGCGGGTGGCGTGCCGCGATTTCTGGCACGCGAAGCGAGCCCGGGTTTCCTCCCTCTCCCCGTTCTTACAGGGAGAGGGGGCGCCCGAGCGCTAGGCTAGTTCGTCTCGCTCGCGGAGCGGCGTCCGGATATGACGTCGCCGAAGCGCTCCCAGCTTTCGCCCTTGAAGCGAATGAGCTGCAGGTCCTGGATCGGGCCGAAATCGTTGGCGCTCGTGTTCATCTTGATGCCCGGCAGCAGCCCGTCAAGCTCGACGTCCTTCAGCGAAGCGGCCTGCTTCATGACGTTCTCGCGCGTCAGGTTGTCGCCGCAGGCTTTCAGGACATGGACCAGCGATTGGGCGGCTGAATATCCCGTCAGCACCAGCACGTCGGCCCGATTTCCCCTCGGATAATACTTCGTCAGAAACTGGTCGAAACGGCGGATGCCGGGATCGTCCTTCCACTGGGCGTCGGTCGCATCCTTCAGATAGGTGGCGGATACGATGCCCTGGCCGTTCTCCAGGCCGGCCGGTTTCATCACGCTCGCGACCGAAATCGAGACGCTGGTCATGACGTGCATGGGCTTCCAGCCGATTTCCGCGATCTTCTTGATGGCTTGCGCTGCAAACTTGGGAGTCGCGAAGTTGACGATGACGTCGACATTGGCTGACTTCATCTTCACGATGTGCGAGTCGATCGTCGGCTCCGAGGTCTCATAGCTCTCCTCGGCGACAATCATCGAGCGAGCCTTGTCGCCCAGCCCGTCCCGGAAGCCTTTCATGAAGTCGACGCCGGAATCGTCATTCTGGAAGAATACGCCGATCCTGGCGTCGGGCTTTTCGTTCAGTACGTATTTCGCGAAGCTGCGGGCTTCGCTCTGGTAGTTCGGCTGCCAGCCCGTGGTCCAGGGGAAGTGCTTCGGGTCGTTCCACTTGGTGGCGCCGCTGGAGACGAAGAGATGCGGCACTTTTTTCGTGTTCATGTATTTGTGGATGGCGCTGTTGGTCGGCGTTCCCAATGCATGGAAGATCAGGAGCACTTCGTCGCTTTCGACCAGCTTGCGGGCCTGCTCGACCGTCTTCGGCGGTGAGTAGGCGTCGTCATATGAGATGAAGTTGATCTTGCGGCCGTTGATGCCGCCCTGTTCGTTGATCATCCTGAAGTAGGCCGCCTCGGTCTCGCCGATGACGCCATAGGCGGACAGCGGCCCGCTATAGGGCATGATGTTGCCAATCTTGATCTCGGTATCGGTGGCGCCGACGTCGTATTTCTTCTGCGCCGAGGCCGTGCTGGTTGCGGCAAGCACAGCGACGGCCGCGAAAAACACCCGCCGGACGGTATGGCTCAATGACATTCCAACTCTCCCTAGCTTGCGCGGGCCGCTTTCTTCGCGCGGCCTCATTGGATCGGTCCGGCCGGACCGTCATGCTGGAGGGTTGACCGGTCCGAACTTGACGCGATATCCTGCCATCAATGTACATTGAATGCAATGTACATCATAAGAGGGTAGGGAAGAACAAGGGGAGAAGGAAATGCCGAAGGTGTTGTCGCCTGCGCAAATCGAAGGCTTTTGGAAAGATGGATATGTCGCTCCCATCCGCGCGATATCGACCGAGCAAGCGGCTTCGATCCGCGCGAAGCTTGAGGCGTTCGAGCGAACCATCGGCGGTCCGCTCAGCGGGTCGCTGCGCGGACGGAGCCATCTATTGTTCACCTGGCTGAACGACTTGATCCGCGAAGAGCGGATCGTCGATGCGATCGAGGATCTCTACGGCGAGAATATCCTGTGCTGGGCGAGCAGTTTCTTCATCAAGGAAGCGGAAGATCCATCATTCGTGTCATGGCACCAGGACTCCACCTATTGGGGCCTGTCGAGCCCGGATGTCGTCACCGCATGGGTTGCGCTGTCGGAGAGCAACAAGGCGAACGGCGCCCTGGAAGTCGTGCCCGGCACGCATCTGCAGGATCAGATCCCGCATCGCGATACGTTCTCCAAGAACAACATGCTCACGCGCGGACAGGAGGTTGCGGTAGAGGTCGATCCGAAAATGGCGGTCATGCTCGAACTCGAGCCGGGCGAAATGTCGTTGCACCATGTGCGCCTGATCCACGGCTCGGCGCCCAATCCGTCGAAGCGTCGCCGCATCGGCTTTGCGATCCGCTACATGCCGACGTCGGTGCGGCAGCTCGAAGGGGAAGACAGCGCCTCGCTGGTGCGTGGCGTCGATACTTACCGGACCTTCGAGCACGAACCGATTCCAAGCCGCGACATGGACCCGGTGGCGGTCGAGTTTCATCGCAAGCAGCACGAACGTTCGGTGAAGATCCTCTATAAGGGCGTGAAGGTGCCGGCATAGATGCACCCTCCCGTGCAGCCCGGCTGGATCGATGCACCGCACGGACGGCTAAGCCTGCCGCGCCTTGTATTGGAGAGCGGTGAAGCGATCGAGGACTTCGAGCTGTCCTATGCCGTCCATGGCGACATCGATGATCGTTCGCTTCCGGTCATCGTCGCCCTCTGCGCCATCGGAAGCAGCCACCACCGGCTTGATTTCCTGATCGGGGAGGGCCGGGCGCTCGATCCCGGCCGGGCCAGGATCTTCGCGATCGACGCAATCGGCAACGGCCTGAGCAGCTCACCGTCACTGTCGCGCAGGCAGCCGCGGCTGAACTTCCCCCGCTTCACCATCCGCGACATGGTGAACAGCCAGAAGCTGCTGATGCAGCATCTCGGCATCGAAACCGTCGATCTCGTGATCGGCGCCTCGATGGGCGGGATGCAGGCGCTGCAATGGGCGGTTTCCTATCCCGATATTGTGCGGCAGGTCGTGGCCATGACGCCGATGGCGAAGACGACCGCCTGGTCGGGCGCCGTCAACCATGCCGCGCGGCTTGCCCTGCAAAGCCATGCGGCGGATCCGGATATATGTCCGGACCAGCTTCCGAACCGCTGGGAAAAGCTGGAGCGCGGTCATGCAGCTTCTCGGCGCGCGGACGCCGCAGCATATTGACAGGCAGTTCAGCGGTCCGGATGAGATCAGGCGCTGGTTGTCGGATCGTACGCGGCTCTGGCTGGAGCAGGGTTTCGATCCGCTCGATTGGATCTATCAGTCCTTCGCGTATGACGGCCATGATGTCGGCGATACGCCGGGCTTTCGGGGAGATACCATCGCCGCGCTGCGATCGATCCGGGCGCGGACGCTGATCGCGATCCCGCCGCTGGACCTCTACAATCCGACGGAGGCCGGCCGCTGGGCGGCGCAGCACATCGCCGATTGCGAATTGGTGGAGGTGATCTCGGATTCCGGCCACCAGGTTGCCAGTGCAACCGATCCAGCCGCCGCCTCCGAGCTGAACCGGCGGATAGCTGCCTTCCTGCGATGAAGGTATATCTTCGCGAAGCGCTGTTCGCCGGTTAAGTTCCGGCGAAGTCTGCAACCAGACGTTGGGAACATGAAAGCGTCACCGCAAGCCGCCGCTGCTGCCGAAGCATTCGAGAAGACGTCGATGCAACGGGATGCATTTCTGTTGCTCAAGGACATGATCGAGCAGGGGCGGATTCGGCCCGGTGAGAAATTGCTGGAAGTGCAGGTCGCCAAAGCATTCGGCATCAGCCGTTCGCCCGCCAGACATGCGTTGCGGGCGCTGTGCGAGGCGAAGATCGTCCATCCATTGGAGGGGCGGGGTTACCAGGTCGCCGGCCGTCCGAAGGCTGAGCATGTCGGGCAGATCGCCTCGCTTGGCGAAGCGCGGATCGCTCCGTTGCCGCAATGGGAACGGGTTTACAAGAAGGTCGAGCAGGAACTCTGGATTCGCGTGCTGTTCGGATCGCTCAGGATTACCGAGGCGGCGTTAGCTGACTTCTTCAATGTCAGCCGCACCGTCGCCCGCGATGTCCTTGCCCGCATGCACAGCGTGGGGATGGTCGGCAAGGACGGGCTCGGCCATTGGATTGCGCCGCATGTGTCGTCGGACAAGATCCGCGAACTATTCGAGATGCGTGCGATCCTCGAGCCGGAGGCGCTGACGCGCGCCGCGCCGCTGGCGCCGGCTGCGGAACTCGCACGCATGCATGCGGATCTGCGGCGTGCGATATCAAGCGGCCCAGTCGAAATCGGACCGGTCGGGCAACTCGAAACTGACCTCCACATCAATCTGCTGGACCATTGTCCCAACCGCGAGATCGTCAAGGCGCTGCAGAAAACGCATATCCTGTTTGTGCCGAGCCTTTATCTGCTCGACTCCAGGCTGAGCGTTCCGCAGGGGACCATGCACGATGCCCTGGAGGAGCATCTCGCGATCGTCGAGCAGCTCCACCGCGACAATGTCAGCAAGGCCGCCAGATTGTTGCGCGAGCATCTGGGCTCCGCAGCAACACGCTGGCTCGAGCGTTTCGAGATTTTCTCGAAGGCGGACCGGTCGCCGCTGCCGCCTTATCTGTCTCCGTTCAAGGATACGGGTTCGAGCTGATCCGCACACTATTCCGCCGCCCGTGCTCGCAGCCGCTGCGCATAGACATTGATGACGAGTGCGGCGAGCAGGATCAGGCCGCGGATCAGGATCTTCAGGAAGCTGTCGATATTGACGTGGTCGAGGCCGTTGTTGAGCACGCCCAGCACGAACAGGCCGACAATGGTGTTGCCGATGCCGCCGCGGCCGCCGAACAGGCTGGTGCCGCCGACCACCACAGCGGCGATCGAATCGAGCAGATAGGTGTCGAATTCGTTCTGCTGGGCGCTGCCGAAATGCGCGACGCCGAGCATGCCGGCGATGCCGGAGCAGACTGCTGAGATCACCATCACGCTGCCGAGGATCAGCTTGACGTTGAGCCCGGAATATTCCGCCGCTTCGCGATTGCCGCCGACCATGTAGACGTAGCGGCCGAAGCGGGTGTAGGTGAGCACCAGGTGGCCGGCGAGCAGCATCACCGCCGCGACGATCACGATCCATGGAATGCCGCCGATGGATCCGGATCCGAGCGTCGCGACCAGGTCGGGCACCTTGTAGGCGATCTGGCCGCGCACCAGCAGCGCCGAGATGCCGGCCGCGATCTGCATCATCGCCAGCGTCATGATGAAGGAGGGGATGCCGATCACGGTCAGCCCCAGGGCATTGACGAGGCCGAGCAGTGCGCAGAGCGCCAATGACAGCATGATCGCCGCCCAGCCCGGCAACGGGACATTGGCGATGTTCACATAGGATTCCTGCAGCGTGAAATAGGCAACGGCAATGCCGGTGACGTTGGCGATGGCGGCAATCGAGAGATCGATCTCGGCGCACAGGATCACGAAGGTCAGGCCGACGGCGATGATGCCGGTGACGGAGACTTGCGTCAGGATGTTGCCGAGATTGTCGAGGGTCGCGAAGGAGGGGCTCGCGATTGCGAAGAACCCGCTCAGGCAGATCAGTGTCAGGAACGGCGCGATGTTGCGCATCTGCGAGCGCAGGATCGCAGCCGCGCTGCGCTGTCCGCCGCGATGCACCGTTGCAGTCACCCCTTCGCTGCTTGCCATGCTGTTCTCCGTCAGGCCGCCTCGAGCAGGCGGTCCTTGCTGACCACCTCACCCGCAAATTCGCGCACCACCGCGCCGCGTTTCATAACGATGATGCGATCGGCAAGCGACAACACCGTCTCCGGTTCGGTCGAGAGCACGATGATGGCGAGCCCTTTGGCGCTGAGCTCGCGGACGATGTTGATGACATCGTTCTTGGCGCCGACATCCATGCCGCGGGTCGGCTCACACAGCACCAGCACCCGCGGCGGATAGCTCAGCCACTTTGCCAGCGCCACCTTCTGCTGATTGCCGCCCGAGAGCATCCCGAGGTCGAGCTCAACCGCCGCCGGGCGGATCTGCAATTGCTCGACCTGTCGGGCGGCAATCGAGCGCTCGCGCGACGGCTTGAGCAGAAGTGCAGATATACGGTCGAGCACGCTGATCGAGATGTTCTTGTAGACCGGCTCCTGGTGAAACAGCATCGCGCGTCGGCTCTCGGGGACAAAGGCGATTCCGGCGCGCCGGGCCGCGGCCGTGCTGCGGAAGGCTGTGCGGTTGTCGTCGATGACCACCGTGCCGCTATCTGGCTTGATCTTGCCAAACAGGACCCGCGCCAGTTCCAACTGACCGCATCCCATGAAGCCGTAGATGCCGAGCACTTCGCCGGCGCGTACCTCGAACGAGACGTCCTGGACGCTGCGTGCGAGCGACAGTGCGTCGGCTTTCAAGACCACAGGGCGGTCACCGCGCGGCGGCAGCGTGATGTCATGCGCATAGGTCTCTTCCAGCGCCTCGCGGCCCTTGCCGATCATGGCTTCGATCAGTGCGGCCTTGCTGGTCGCGGCGGCTTCGGTTTCGTGGACCTTCCGCCCATTGCGGAACACCGTCACGGTGTCGGAAATGCGCAGGATGTCCTCGATGAAATGGGAGATGAAGACGATGCCGGTGCCCTCGTCGCGCAGCCGTCGCAAGGTCGCGAACAACCGCTCGACCTCGGGCGGGGAGAGCGCGGAGGTCGGCTCGTCCAGAATGATGATACGGGCGCCGGAAAAGAGCACGCGGGCGATCTCGATCAGTTGCTGCAGGCCGATCGGCAGATCGCCGAGCCGCGTCATCGGATCGATGTCGATTCCGAAGCGCGCAAGCTGCTCGCCCGCCTCGCGCGCCATTCTCCGCCATTGAACCAGGCCGAAACGGTTGGTCGGCTGTGTCCCGAGAAAGACATTTTCGGCGACGGAAAGATCGGGCGCGACGCTCAACTCCTGATGCACCATGGCGACACCAGCCGAATGCGCGTCGCGCGCGGAGCGGAAACGAGTTTCGCGTCCGTCGAGTGCGAAGTGGCCGGAGAATTCGGGATGCACGCCGGCGATGATCTTCATCAGCGTACTTTTTCCAGCGCCGTTTTCGCCGACGAGACCGTGGATCTCGCCGGCGTAAAGCGCGAAGTCGACCCCACGAAGCGCTTCGACACCGCCGAAAGCCTTCGTGATCTCCTTCAATTCGAGGATCGGTGAGCGTCCCTGTGGCATGCGGGCGGCTCAGATCAGAAAATGATCCTCCATCCATTGCATGCCAGCGGCATTGGCTTTGGTTACCACCGGGCCGTCGGTCACCACGCTCTTTGGAATGCCCTGTCCGCTCTTCTCGCCCGCGGTCACCGCGGCGACGCCCGCGATGATGGCGCCGCCGTGGATGCGGCAGGATGGATTACGGACGGTCGCGAACATGCGGCCTTCGCTCACCGCCTGGATCGCCGGCGGCATGGCGTCGACCCCGCCGATCAGGATGTTGGTGCGGTTGCGCGCCTTCATGATGTTGTAGGCGGCGAGCGCCATGTCGTCATTGTGGAAGAAGGCGGCGTCGATCTGCGGGTATTTGGTGAGATAGGTCTCCCACAGACGCGCGGTCTTGGAGACATCCCAATCGGCCGGCTGGGTGTCGAGCACCTCGATGTTCGGATACTGCTTCACGACTGCGTTGAAGCCCTTGGCGCGGCCCTGCGCGCCGGTATGGCCGAGCGCGCCTTGCGTCATGATGATCTTGCCCTTGCCGCCGATGGCGTTGACGAGCGCCTGCGTCACCGAGGACCCCATGAATTCATTGTCCGGGGCGAGGAAGGAATGGACGCTGATCTGATCGAGCGGAGCGATCAGCGTATCCATGTCGATGACGGGAATGCCGGCGTCAATCATCTTCTGCACCGGCTGGGTCAGCGTGCCGATGCCGAACGCCTGGATGGCGACGAAGTCCCATTTCTGCGACGCCATATTGTCGATCGCGGCGCGCTGCTTGACCGCATCGAGCTGGCCGTCGAACCATGTGACCTCGACGTTGAAGAGCTTGCCCCAATATTCGGCCGCCTGTTTGCCTTGCGCGCACCAGGTGGCCTGCAGGCCGGCGTTGGAGAATGCAGCCTTCAGCGGTTTCTCGGAACGCCCCACTTCCGCCGCGAGCGCGGGGCTCACGCCAATTCCGCCGAGCAGCGCAGCCGCTGCGCCGCCGGCTGCCGCCGTCTGAAGAAGATCGCGCCTGGTCCTTGAAGATGTGTCCTTCCCTGGCATCGCACGCTCCCTGATGTCTGTTCTTGGCGCCGTCGGCGTCTGTTGCACGCGCCGCGGATCGGGGAAAGTCTGTCACAATCGGAGCGTTCATGCCAACGGTTCCGCTTCCGCGGCTGCGCTAGGCGACGTCAGGAATCACCATGCTTTCGATTTCGCGCAGCAGTTTTTGCCACGCAGCATCGATCTCGGCTGTCCACTCCACACCAAGAATTTCCTGGAGCGTGCCCGCGATCACGGCGAAGAACGGGACGAATAAATCTCGGGGCGTGCCGTAAGCATCGTGCGAGGCGACCTCGCATTCGATCATCCGGAAGTTGCCGCGCCGCTCGCCGGCGAAATCGAGAATCGCTTCGATCGTCAGCGCCAGCATCGAGCCTTTGACGAGCTCACTGCCTTCGGTGCGAAACATTGCGACGGTTTCGGGATGCGCTTCGAACAAGCGACGATAGATCAGCGGTGTCAGATCATCGCAGCGCGCCGCCGCAAGTTCGAAGCTGCGCTCGATCGGATTTGCCGATGACATGATCAGCGATCGCGATGGCCCAAAGAAAAAAGAGCAGGGCTCCTAGCCCTGCTCGAGGAATTGTGTCGACCCTATTTCCCCAAAAATTCGGATTTGATCTTGATTGATGGGGTGACGCTGCTTCTGCGCGCCGGGCTCCTCCCGAGACTTGGACCACCAGACCGTCCGCCCTGTGGCTGGCCTGAGCTTGAATTGGTAGACCATCTTTTTTGTTTTGTCATCAATTTCAGCAACGATTGTTCAAAATTCGAGCAATTTGCGAAATGATTGGGATTTCGCCACTATCGGTTGTAAATCCGCGTTTAAGACCCGCCACGGGGTACGAAAGTAGGGGTATGAGGCTGCCGATCCGAACCCGATTATTCCTTGTGCCGGGACAAAAAGGCGGCGTTTCCGCTCTCGACTCCGGCCGGACGCAGTGATTAGTTCCGCCATCGGATGGGTTTTGCGATGCGCCGGCGGCTGAAGAATTTTCTGCCCGTTTTCCTGATTGCGCTGATGGTGCAAATCTTTGCGCCGATCGCGGCCTGTTGGGCGGCCGGAATCGCCGCCTCTGATCCGCTGGCCGCCGCCATCATCTGCCATGACAACAGCGCCGGTTCCGGCGAAACCGACCCTGGCGGACCGCACGTCCGCGACGGCTGCTGCTCGATCTGTAATGTGCTGCAGACCGGCACTCCGGTCGATCCACCCGAGATGACCGCCGGCGTTATCGAGCGGTCGCCCGAACAGGTGGCATGGCTCGATTTCGTCTCCCGTCTGGCGGATGTCCGGGCACGCTCCCACGCGCAGGCGCGCGCCCCACCATCGATTTCCTGACTGCCGTTCGCTGCCGGTTAGGCCTTCGCTGCGCCGGTTGACGTCGTCCATCAAGCCGGCCGCAGAGCCGGTGTCAGGAATTTCTCAATGTTACGCCTCGCTTTCCTGAGCGGTGCCGGCACAATGGTGCTCGGTGCCATGCTCGCCACCGATTCATTACCGGCTACGGCGCAAACCGCCTTGCCGCCGGTCAACGTGGAGGCTCCCCGAGAAGCCCGCGCCAAGCCGGCGAAACCGAAGCCGGCGGGACGCACGCTCGCCGCCCGGCCGCGGGTGACGCCGCCAAGGACCACCGCCATCCCGACCGTCGTGGTGCAGCGCGACGTCACGCCCACGGTTCTGCGCGACGGGCTGAACCAGGCTCCCAGTGGCCAAACTCAAACCACCGTCGACCGCAGTCAGTTCGACAATCGGCCGGCGTTTTCGGTCGGAGACGTGCTGCGAGAGAGCCCCGGCATCTCGATCAAGCAGGGCAACGGGCCGCGCGACGTCGGCATTTCGATCCGCGGATCGAATGCCCGCAACGGCTTCGGGATTCGCAACCTCGTCATCTTCGAGGACGGTTTTCCGGTCACCCAGCCGGATGGACTGTCGCGCAGCGACCTGATCGATCCGCACGCCTACAGCGCAATCGACGTGATCCGTGGACCGTCCTCGGCGCTCTACGGCAACTACGCAACCGGCGGCGCGCTGAATTTCCGGACGCGGCCGGGCGGTACGATCGACGGTGTCGAATACGGCGTCGACGGCGGCAGCTTCGGTTACCTGAACAACTATCTGGCTGCGGGCAAGAAGGTCGGCAATTTCGAGGGCTCGCTGTTTGCGAGCGATGCGCGCGGCGACGGTTACATCACCAATAGCTGGTTCAACACCCAGACGGTGAATTTCCTCGGCACGCTGCAGGCCACGCCCGATGACCGCTTCACCGTCAAGTTCATCAACAACGACTTGAGCGCGCGGCTGCCGATCCGGCTGTCGCTGAATCAATATGACCAAAACCCGTTCCAGCGCGGCTGCGTCACCGGAACCACGGCCGCGCTTGGCTGCGCAACGGTGCCGCTGTTCAACAATGGCTTCAACGCAGCGGCGGGAATCGACAGGGAGACTGCGCTGCAGGCAGGCCTCGGTCGCAACGATCGCCGCACCATCGTCGGCGGCCGCTGGGAGCACGATTTCGACAACCAGACCACCTGGCGCAACCAGTTCGTGTTCGACGACCGCAACATCAACCAGCCCACCGGGGCGACCAGCGCGATCGGCGACTTCCCGTCCTACAATTATATGAGCGACGTCACGCGACGCGGCGAGATCCTTGGCATGGAATCGACCACCTATTTCGGGGGTTGGTACAACACGCTCGTCGCCTCCAGCGACACGCGCAATGTCGCGCCGGGCGGCAATGCCACGCTCGGCGCGCTATCCAGCAATCTCTACAGCGATACATCCAACTACGGCGTTCGCGCGCGACAGGAACTCAAGCTCAACCCGCAGCTCACCGCGATTGCGGGCATTGGCTGGGAAACGACCAACCTCAAGGGAAGGAACACGGCGTACACTTATACGGGGCCGATACCGATCACGACGACGATGGTGACGACCACCGATCGGCAATTCCAGAACACCGCGCCGGAGCTTGCGCTTCTCTATAGGCTGAACAGCGAGTGGCAATTCCGCGGCAGGGTGGCGACCGGCTACGGGACGCCGCAGGTCAGCAATCTCTTCGTGCTGCCGAACGGCCAGAACGGCAACAATACAGGGCTGCAGGCCCAGAAAAATCTCGGCTATGATCTGGGCTTCGACTGGACGCCGAACAGCGCGCTCAGGCTGAGCGCCACCGGTTTCTACGAGTTCTTCAAGGACGAACTGGTGACGCAGGCAACGCCAGTCGGAGCACCCAATGCGAGCTATACGTTCAATGCACCGCGATCCGAGCATCGCGGCGTGGAGCTTGCCGTCGACTGGCGTTTCTATTCGGGCTGGCGGCTGACGGCGGCCTACACCTATCTGGATGAGATCTACACGGAGTACATCGAGAACATCACCAATGGTGCGGTGTTCGGCTTCAACCGCGCGGGCAACAAGATCCCCGGCATCTCGCCGAACGAGTTGACCGCACGGCTTTCCTACGACCAGTTGTCTGGGCCGCTGCGAGGGCTCGGCGCGTTCGTGGAAGTGCAGTGGAAGGACTCCTTCTACATGGACAACGCCAACCTCCTGAAGGCGCCCGGCTATGAGCTGGTCAATCTCAATGTCCACTATGGCACCGACCTGGTCTCGGACTACTTCAAGGCGGTCAACTTCTACCTCGAGGTGCGGAACGTCTTTGACCGCACATATGTGGCTTCCGCCAACAACATTGGTGACACGGTAACGGCGGCGGGCATTCAAAACCCCGCGAGCGTGCTGGCCAACACCACCGGCTCGATCTATGCCGGAGCGCCAAGAACGTTTGTGGCCGGCATGAAACTGGCGTTCAAATGAGGTGCGTTGTCATGAGGGACCTCAGAGCTATCCTCGGCGCTGCCGCCATCGCGGCCGTCTCCACGCTTTGGCACGGCGGTGCATTCGCGCAGATGAACCATCAGCACGCATCGGAAGCCGCGTGCGAGGAAACGCTCCTGCGCTGCGCGAGCAAGGTCACGCCCGTGTTCGCTGCCGACGGCACGCTTTGGCTGGTGTGGATGGCCGGCGGCCAGATCTCCGTTGCAAGTTCGAAGGACGACGGAAAGACTTTCTCTTCGGCGGTGCAGGTCACGCGCGAGAGCTTAAATCTGGATTGGGGGCCGGACGCTCGTCCGAAGATCGCCATCGATGGCAAGGGACGGATTGCGCTGGCGTTCTCGATCTTCAGGGACAAGGCCTTCAACGGTCAGGTGCTCGCGACGCAATCGACCGATGGCGGCAAGAGCTTTGCTCCGGTGCGCCCGATCACCGCTGATAACGAGAGCCAGCGCTTCGAGGCCATTGCCTTGGAGCCTGACGGCACCGTGTTCGCGGCCTGGCTCGACAAGCGCAACCGCGTGCCGGCGCGGCAGAACGGCAAGCCCTACGACGGCGCGGGCCTGTTCTTCGCGACATCGAAGGACGGCGGTTCGACTTACTCCGACGCGCAGCTCGTCGCCGACAACACCTGCGAATGTTGTCGCCTCGGCCTGGCCCTGTATGGTAGCGGCCGCCCGGTCATCGTATTTAGGAACATCTTTGAAGGCGGTGTCCGCGATCATGCCGTCGTCACCTTCTCAGGTTCGGCCTCGCCGGGGGAGGTTCACCGCGTCAGCCGGGATGACTGGCAGATCGCGGCTTGTCCGCACCACGGACCGAGCCTGTCAATCTCGCCGAATGGAACCTATCATGTCGCCTGGTACACGAACGGCAAGGCGCGCAAGGGGCTGTTCTATGCGCGCTCGACCGACGGCGGAAAAACCTTCTCGCATCCGCTGCCGATCGGCGAGCCCAGCCGAAGCCCGTCGCGGCCGCAGGTCATCGCCGGACCGGAAGGGCTTGTGATGGTCTGGAAGGAGTTCGACGGCGAGAAGACCGAGGTGAAGCTGATGACGTCACAAGATGATGGAGCGACCTGGTCGACATCCAGGGTGATCGCCAGCACGACCGACAATTCCGACCATCCGCTGCTCGTCTCGGACAGCCGGCGAGTCTATCTCTCCTGGATGACGAAGGCCGATGGATATCGTTTCCAACCAATCGAGAGACAGCCATGAAACGCGAACTGCTTGCCGCAGCATTTCTGTTGGGGACGCTTTCCGCCGCAGCAACCGCGGATGACGCCGAGCTCAAGTCATTCGAACGCGGAAGCTGGCAGCAAATTCTGCGTTCACACGCCGGTCGTCCGACCCTGGTTCATTTCTGGGGCGTGACCTGTGGTCCGTGCAAGGTCGAGTTGCCCCAGCTCGGCAAGTTCATGAAGGACCATCCTGGAATCGATGTGGTCACGATCAGTGCGGACCTGGTGCCCAACCTCCCGGAGGCGACGCAATCGATGCTGCAGAAAGCCGGGCTCTCCGCGGCCGAGAACTGGATGTTCAGCGATGGCTTTGCCGATCGGCTACGATTTGAAATCGATCCGGCCTGGCAGGGCGATATTCCGCGCACGATGCTGATCGCGCGCGGCGGCGCAGTCACCACCATCGAGGGAGCGGCCGAGATGCCGGAGCTCGACAAATGGGCACAAGGACAAGCCGCGACGACGGGATCAAGATAACAAGTCAATCTGAAATACGGGATAAAACAACATGAAGAAACTCTCTTCCATCATTACGCTCGCTCCTCTGCTGGCCCTCTTGTTCGGTGTCCCGGCGCAGGCCGAAGACATCAAGGCCGGCGATCTCGTCATCAGCCAGGCCTGGAGCCGGGCGACGCCGAGCGGCGCGAAGGTCGCTGGCGGCTATCTCACGATCGAGAACAAGGGCTCGTCACCGGACCGGCTGGTGGGGGCCTCCGGCGACATCGCCGGCAAGCTCGAGGTGCACGAGATGGTGACGGAGAACGGAGTGATGAAGATGCGGCCGCAGGACAAGGGCCTCGCGATCGAGCCCGGCAAGACCGTGAAGCTCGCGCCCGGCGGCTATCATCTGATGATGCTCGACCTGAAGCAGCCGCTGAAGCAGGGCGACAAGGTGCCGGTCACGCTCGAATTCGAGAAGGCGGGCAAGGTGACGCTGTCGCTCGATGTGCAGGCTGTCGGAGCACAGGCGCCGGGCGGCGAACAGGGCGGCCACATGGAAATGAAGAAGTCGCACGATCATTCCGGCAGCAAGTGAGGCAATGGAGCTGCAGGGTGGGCCAGATTTAGTGTGAACGGCTGGTAAGGTTCGCTTTACCCACCCCCGGCGATCTCATTACAAATCGGCGCAACGCCCGCAAATCGGCTTATTTGGCGGCTTTTTCGCAATTCCCGGCCTTGTGTTTTCGCACCCGATCCGGTTTCACTGCGTTTCTCTTGCCTCCTCAACTGATTCCTGAGTGCGCCCATGCGATTGTCGCGGTTTTTCCTGCCTATCCTGAAAGAAAACCCGAAAGAGGCGGAGATCGTCTCGCATCGCCTGATGCTGCGCGCCGGCATGATCCGGCAGGAGGCCGCGGGCATCTATGCCTGGCTGCCGCTCGGCTTCAAGGTCCTGCAGAAGATCGCGCAGATCGTGCGCGAGGAGCAGGACCGCGCCGGCGCGCTGGAACTGATGATGCCGACCCTGCAGCTCGCCGACCTCTGGCGCGAGAGCGGCCGCTATGACGCCTACGGCCCGGAAATGCTGCGCATCACCGACCGCCACAAGCGCGAGCTGCTTTACGGGCCGACCAACGAGGAAATGATCACGGAAATCTTCCGTGCCTACGTGAAGTCGTACAAGAGCCTGCCGCTCAATCTCTACCACATCCAGTGGAAGTTCCGTGACGAGCAGCGGCCGCGCTTCGGCGTGATGCGCGGCCGCGAGTTCCTGATGAAGGACGCCTATTCCTTCGACGTCGACGAGGCCGGTGCGAGGCGCGCCTACAACAAGATGTTCGTGGCTTACCTGCGCACGTTCGCGCGAATGGGGCTGAAGGCGATCCCGATGCGCGCCGAGACCGGGCCGATCGGCGGCGACTTGAGCCACGAATTCATCGTGCTGGCGGAGACCGGCGAGTCCGGCGTGTTCTGCAATCGCGACGTGCTCGATTTGCCGATTCCGCCCGATGACGTGGACTACGACGGCGATCTCACTGACATCATCAAGCAATGGACCTCGGTCTATGCCGCGACCGAGGACGTCCATGATGCTGCGCGCTTCGAGAGTGAGGTGCCGGCGGAGAAGCGGGTCAACACCCGCGGCATCGAGGTCGGCCAGATCTTCTATTTCGGCACCAAATATTCCGACACCATGAAGGCGCTGGTTGCGGGGCCCGACGGCGCGGAAGTGCCGATCCACGGCGGCTCCTATGGCGTCGGGGTCTCGCGGCTGGTCGGCGCCATTATCGAGGCTTGCCACGATGATGCCGGCATCAAATGGCCGGAGGCGGTTGCGCCGTTCAAGGCGGCGATCCTGAACCTGAAGCAGGGCGATGCCGCCGTTGATGCTGCCTGCGAAAAGCTCTACGCGGATTTGAAGGCCAAGGGCGTCGACGTGCTCTATGACGATACCGACCAGCGCGCCGGCGCGAAATTCGCCGCCGCCGACCTGATCGGCATCCCCTGGCAGGTCCTGGTCGGCCCGAAAGGCCTGGCCGAAGGCAAGGTCGAGATCAAGCGGCGCAGCGACGGCACGCGCGAAAACCTCACGCTCGACGACGCGCTTGTGAAGATCGCGGGATAGCGTTTATCCACCGCATCCGCGTGCGGTTGGCCAGTCTGGCCACATTTGGCCCCGAATCATGGGATTATCGACACATGGATGAGGCCATGACCGAAAAAGTCCGTACCCCGCCTTTTGCGCCCTTCGAATGGCTGCTGTCCGGACGTTACCTGCGGGCGCGTCGCAGGGAGGGTTTCATTTCCGTCATTGCCGGCTTTTCCTTTCTCGGCATCATGCTCGGCGTCGCCACGCTGATCGTGGTGATGGCCGTGATGAACGGTTTCCGCAAGGAATTGCTCGACAAGATCCTCGGCCTCAATGGCCATCTCCTGGTCCAGCCGCTGGAATCGCCACTCACCGACTGGAAGGATGTCGCCGAGCGCATCAGCCAGGTGCAGGGCGTCCGGCTTGCGGCGCCGGTGGTGGACGGCCAGGCGCTGGCGTCCTCCGCCTTCAATGCCTCCGGCGTGCTCGTGCGCGGCATGCGGGCGGAAGATCTGAACAACCTGTTCTCGATCGCGAAGAACATCAAGCAGGGCAGCCTCGAGAATTTCGACGAAGCGCAGGGGGTCGCGATCGGCCGCCGCCTGGCCGATCAACTATCGCTGCATGCCGGCGACAGCATCACGCTGGTGGCCCCGCGCGGTGCGGTGACGCCGATGGGGACGACACCGCGCATCAAGCCTTACAAGATCGCGGCGGTGTTCGAGATCGGCATGTCCGAATATGACTCGGGTTTCGTGTTCATGCCGCTTGCGGAATCGCAGGCCTATTTCAACCGCAACAACGACGTCACCGCGATCGAGATATTCACCACCAATCCCGATCGCATCGACACGTTTCGCAAGACCGTGACGGAAGCCGCGGGACGGCCAGTGTTCCTGGTCGACTGGCGGCAGCGCAACTCGACCTTCTTCAACGCGCTGCAGGTCGAGCGCAACGTGATGTTCCTGATCCTGACCATGATCGTATTGGTCGCGGCGCTCAACATCGTCTCCGGCCTGATCATGCTGGTAAAGGACAAGGGACAGGACATTGCGATCCTGCGCACGATGGGCGCCTCGCAAGGATCGATCATGCGCATCTTCCTGATCACGGGCGCCTCGATCGGTGTCGTGGGCACCATCGTCGGCTTCCTCGTGGGCATGCTGATCTGCATGAACATCGAATCGATCCGGCAATTCCTGTCCTGGCTCACCAGCACCGAATTGTTCGACCCGACGCTCTATTTCCTGTCGAAGCTGCCGGCCGAGATCGATTTCGGCGAAACCACGGCCGTCGTCATCATGGCGCTGACGCTGTCGTTCCTGGCGACGCTTTATCCGTCGTGGCGGGCCGCGCGGCTCGATCCCGTCGAAGCACTGCGCTACGAATGAGGGCTGAGATGGCGGAGGGGGCGCAAGATGTGCCGGTCATCTATCTCCACGACATCAAGCGCCAGTACCGGCAGGGTGAGGCGACGCTGACGATTCTCGACGGCGCCAAGCTCGCGCTGTGGCCGGGACAGTCCGTGGCGCTGGTGGCGCCGTCAGGCTCGGGCAAATCGACGCTCCTGCACATCGCGGGTCTGCTCGAGACTCCCGACGACGGCGAAGTCTACGTCGGAGGCACGCCGACGTCGCAAATGTCGGATATCGACCGCACCCAGATTCGCCGCACCGATATCGGCTTCGTCTACCAGTCGCACCGGCTGTTGCCGGAATTCTCCGCGCTGGAGAATGTGATGCTGCCGCAGATGATCCGCGGCCTCAAACGCTCCGAGACCGTGAAACGCTCGACCGAGATATTGTCCTATCTTGGTCTCGGAGACCGTATCAAGCATCGGCCGGCCGAGCTTTCCGGCGGTGAGCAGCAGCGGGTCGCCATTGCGCGCGCAGTTGCGAACGCGCCACGGGCGCTGCTGGCCGACGAGCCGACCGGCAACCTTGATCCGCAGACTGCTGACCACGTCTTCAACGCGCTGATGCAACTGGTGAAGGCGACGCGGGTTGCGATGCTGATCGCGACCCACAACATGGACCTTGCCGCCCGGATGGACCGCCGCGTGTCGCTGGCGAACGGGCAGGTGGTCGAGCTTGATTAGAGCACGTTTCTCCTCGCGACAAACGCGAAGCGTTTGCGCGGAGATCATGCTTAAACAAAGGTCTCTCAGTAGACCCGGCGATATCGTTTGTGACGCCGCGGTGACGAGTTGACATACGCATTGGCCGCGTAAGGATAAGGGTAGGCGTTGGCCGCGTAAGGATTGATCACGCACTGGGCCGCCCGGCCCGACGCGGACATCGCGCATTGGGGCAGCGAGGTGTAGCTGCAGTCGTAATAGGTGACGGGGCCGTAGACGTGCAGGCAGACCGGATAATTCGGGTCATAAGTCTGCGCGCGGGCGGATGACGCCGCCGCGACCGCGCCAAGCGTCAGGATCGCCAACATCGGGATGCGCATCGGTTCCTCCCGCGTCAGGACGACTATTCCGTCCTCCCATCGCTAACCCCGCTCGGAACAGAGTATTCGCGGGCGGGACCGTCAAGTCACGTTCCCGCGCCGATCATTTGGTCTTCGCGGAGCGGACGTGCACCCCGACTCAATCGTTGAAAGGCTCGAAGAAGGGGATTGCGGGCGGGGACGGCGGCAGAGGCCGGCGCGAAGCCCGCGGACCGTTGCCGCCGCCGGCATAGAAGGGATTGGGTATGCACCACAGGAAGCGCCCGGACGCCGTTGCCTGGCACTGCTCATAGCTGGTGAAGGTGCAGTTGCTGAGCCCGGGCTGTTCGTTCCCCTGGATACAGAATGGATAGCGCGTGCCGACCGCTGCGGCCGGCGCGGTTCCAAGGGCGCCGATCGCGGCGGCCGCGGACAAAACCACGATTACGTTGCGCATCTCTTCTCCTTGATCGCAGCTCGTCGCTCGTTCGCTCGTCACCCGATCCAAGCCGTACAACCGAGAGGACGTCAAACAAATATGCAACACAACGAGTGTGGCGAAGGCCGAATTGTGAATTTTTTGAGGCAGGGGAACGGTACGATCTTCGGAAGCTAAGTATAAGTAATACAACATTAACTCACGTTTTCGTCAGAATCGTTTCGCCGTATCTGTTGCAGCCAAGTTACAGCAATTTTGAGGAACCCTGTTTATTGAGGCGCGTGAAGGCCGTGGGGTCGTCACATCTGGAACGGGAAATAAAATGAAAAAGGTTTTGCTTGTAACGGCGAGCTTGGTCGCCCTTGGCGCCGCTGCGCCCGCGGTCGCTGCGGATCTCGCTGCGCGTCCTTATACGAAGGCTCCGCCGGTGGTTGCCGCCATCTATGACTGGAGCGGCTTCTACATCGGCGTCAACGGCGGCTGGGGCTCGAGCCACAACACCTGGACCAACAGGTCGGAGTTTGGTTTCGGCGTCGGTGAAGGTTCCCATGATGCGACCGGCGGTACGGTCGGTGGCCAGCTCGGCTATCGCTGGCAGGCGGGCAACTGGGTGTTCGGTGTCGAAGGCCAGGGCAACTGGGCCGACTTCAGCGGCTCGAACGCCAGCCTCCTTGCTCCTGCTCTCTCCAACCGCACGAAGATCGACGCCTTCGGTTTGATCACCGGTCAGGTCGGTTACGCCTGGAACAACGTGCTGCTCTACGCGAAGGGCGGTGCTGCGGTCACCAACAGCAAGTACCAGGGCCAGGTCCTTGGCTTGACCATTGATAGCGTCGAAAAGACCCGTTGGGGTGGCACCGTTGGCGCTGGCCTCGAATTCGCCTTCGCTCCCGGCTGGTCGGCCGGCGTCGAATACAACCATCTGTTCCTCGACACCGAGAGCCACACCTTCGTCAGCCCGATTCTCGGCGTCACGCGTATCGACGACATCAAGCAGGACGCCGACCTCGTCACCGTCCGCGTGAACTACAAGTTCGGCTTCGGCGGCGCTCCGCTCATCGGCAAGTACTGATCCTCGCGAAACCAACGCGGCACAATCAGCCCCGGGCGATCTGCCCGGGGCTTTTTTCTTGGCTTGCCTGCGATCGGCTCCTGATCATTCTCGGCGCGCGGCGCGAAAATGACGCGATCGCGGCGCATCCCCAGCGCCAGGCTGAAATCCGACGTGCAATGTCCGAGATGCGAAGCCGGTTACCGCCGCATCGAGGTCGATTCGCTTCCCGGTCAGCCGGGGGAATTCCGTTGCCTCGTCTGCAATGAAATCCTCGAGCGCTACAGCGAGGAGCCCTACGTCGCTCACAGGCTGACGGTCCAACCGGAAAAAGTGTTCGGATGACCTTGCTGGTTGCGGCCGCGCATTAACCACCCGCTTCATTCGCGTTCGATTCTCCGCGGCAGCCCGACGGCTCGGCCTTGACTCCATGAACAAATAAGGAACAATGTTCCTCGTATGTTCTCATCAAGGAGACGGCCGATGTTGAAGATTTTCGTCGAAGAGGCGGCGGCGCTGGCATCGATCACGCTGTTCATTGGAATGATCGCGGTCTGGGCGCAGTTGATTCCGCAGTTCTGAGTGGGAGGAGGGCGCATCGATTTCGTCGGCCGCCATCGGTTGCCATCCCTTGGGGAAAAGCGGGACGCCGCATCACGATGGCGCGTTCGGCGTGGACTCCGGGGATCGGACGCTTCACCATTGAATGGCGAGTCGGGATCGGCGGCCATGTGCCCAGGCCCGGCGGTTGCGTTCCTCCACCAAACCAAGGCCGTTCGAATCACCCATGCCCAGTGCCGGATTCGTCCATCTTCACGTTCATTCGGCCTATTCGCTGCTGAAGGGTTCGATCAAGATCGCCAAGCTCGGCGAGCTCGCCAAGGCGGACCGCCAGCCGGCGCTGGCGCTGACCGACACCGACAACATGTTCGGGGCGCTGGAATTCTCCGACAAGATGGCCGGCTATGGCATCCAGCCTATTGTCGGCTGTGAACTCGCGATCGATTTCGGCGACGTCGATCCGAATTCGCGCAGTGTGCTGGCCGGCGCTCCGGCCCGAATCGTGCTGCTCGCCGCGCGCGAACGCGGCTATCGCAGCCTGATGCGGCTGAACTCGCGGGCGTTCCTCGAGACGCCCGTCCACCAGTTGCCGCATATCAAGTTCGACTGGCTGACGGACGATGCCGAGGACCTGATCGCGCTGACCGGCGGTCCGGACGGGCCGATCACGCTTGCGTTCGCGGCCGATCAAGCGAGCCTTGCCGCCACGCGTTGCGACCGGCTGGCAAGCCTGTTCGGCGACCGCCTCTATATCGAGCTGCAGCGCCACGGCATCGACAAAGAGCGCCGCACCGAGGCCGGCCTGATCGATCTTGCCTATACGAAGGGGCTGCCGCTGGTTGCGACCAACGAGCCCTATTTCGCGAGCACCGACGACTACGAGGCCCACGATGCGCTGCTGTGCATTGCCGGCGGCCGGCTGATCGCAGAGACCGATCGCGAGCAGCTCACGCCCGACCACCGCTTCAAGACACGCGCCGAGATGGCGGTGCTGTTTGCGGACATTCCGGAAGCCCTGGCGTCGACGGTCGAGATCGCCGAGCGCTGCTCGTTCCGGCCGAGGACACGCAAGCCGATCTTGCCGCGCTTCACGGTCGGCGCCGAATCGGCCTCCGATGCGGCAAGCGAGGAGGCGGCGGAGCTGATGCGCCAGGCCGAGGAGGGGCTCGCGAGGCGTCTGCGGATCCACGGCTTGTCACCGGGCATCACGGAAGAGGACTATCAGAAGCGTCTCGCCTTCGAGATCGACGTCATCAACCGCATGAACTATGCGGGCTACTTCCTGATCGTCTCCGACTTCATCAAATGGGCCAAGGCCCACGACATCCCGGTCGGGCCGGGCCGTGGCTCCGGCGCAGGCTCGCTGGTTGCCTGGGCGCTGACGATCACCGATCTTGATCCGATCCGATTCGGGCTGCTGTTCGAGCGCTTCCTCAATCCCGAACGCGTGTCGATGCCGGACTTCGACATCGACTTCTGCCAGGATCGTCGCGGCGAGGTGATCTCCTATGTGCAGGAGCGCTACGGCCGCGACCAGGTGGCGCAGATCATCACCTTCGGTACGCTGCAGGCGCGCGGCGTGCTGCGCGACGTCGGCCGTGTGCTGCAGATGCCCTATGGCCAGGTCGACAAGCTAACCAAGCTGGTGCCGCAAAATCCCGCCGCGCCCGTGACGCTGGCGCAGGCGATCGAGGGCGAACCCAAGCTGCAGGCTTTCCGCGACGAGGATCCGGTGGTCGCGCGCGCCTTCGACATCGCGCAGCGCCTGGAAGGCCTGACGCGGCACGCGTCGACCCACGCCGCCGGTATCGTGATCGGCGACCGCCCCTTGAGCGAGCTCGTGCCGCTCTACCGCGATCCCAAATCCGACATGCCGGTGACCCAGTTCAACATGAAATGGGTCGAGCCGGCGGGGCTTGTGAAGTTCGACTTCCTTGGCCTGAAGACGCTGACGGTGCTTGATGTCGCCGTGAGGCTGCTCAAGCAGCGCGATGTGCATGTCGACCTAGCTACGCTGCCGATCGACGATGCCAAAAGCTATCAGATGCTGGCGCGGGGCGATGTGGTCGGCGTGTTCCAGGTTGAAAGCCAGGGCATGCGGCGCGCGCTGATCGACATGCGGCCGGACCGTTTCGAGGACATCATCGCGCTGGTGGCGCTGTATCGCCCCGGCCCGATGGCCAACATCCCGACCTATTGCGCGCGCAAGCACGGCGACGAAGAGCCGGAATATCTGCATCCGATCCTGGAGCCGATCCTGAAAGAGACGTTCGGCGTCATCATCTACCAGGAGCAGGTGATGCAGATCGCGCAGCAGATGGCAGGCTACACGCTCGGCCAAGCCGACCTGTTGCGCCGCGCCATGGGCAAGAAGATTCGCGCCGAGATGGAGAAGCAGCGCGAGATCTTCGTCGCCGGCGCGGTCAAGAATGGCGTGCCGAAAGGGCAGGCGGAGACGATCTTCGAACTGCTCGCCAAGTTCGCCGACTACGGCTTCAACAAGAGCCACGCCGCGGCCTATGCGCTGGTCTCCTATCAGACCGCCTATATGAAGGCGCATTATCCCGTGGAGTTCCTGGCAGCGTCGATGACGCTCGAACTCAACAATACGGACAAGCTCTCCGAATTCCGTGCCGAGGCACAGCGGCTGGGGATCAAGGTCGAGCCGCCCGACGTCAATCGTTCCGGCGCAACCTTCGATGTCGGCGACAAGACGATCTACTACGCATTGGCTGCGCTGAAAGGCGTCGGTCTGCAGGCGGTCGAGCAGATCGTGGAGGAGCGGCGCAAGGGGGCCTTCACATCGCTGGCCGATTTCGCGGCGCGCGTGAGCCCGCGCGCAATCAATAAGCGCATCATCGAAAGCCTCGCCGCCGCCGGCGCCTTCGATTCGCTCGACCCGAACCGGGCCCGCGTCTTCGCCGGCGCCGATGCGATCCTCGCCGCCTGCCAGCGGAGCCATGAGGCCGCGACATCGGGCCAGAACGATATGTTTGGCGGGCTTTCGGACGCGCCGAGCATCGTGCTGCCGCAGGTCGAGCCGTGGCTGCCGGCGGATCGGCTGCGACGCGAATATGACGCCATCGGCTTCTTCCTGTCGGGTCACCCGCTCGACGACTACGCCACGGCCTTGAAGCGATTGCGCGTGCAATCCTGGGCCGAGTTCTCGCGCGCGGTGAAAACCGGTGCGACCGCCGGCAAGGTGGCCGCGACCGTGGTGTCGCGCATGGAGCGGCGCACCAAGACCGGCAACAAGATGGGCATCATGGGCCTGTCCGATCCCACGGGCCATTTCGAGGCGGTGCTGTTTTCCGAAGGATTGGCGCAATACCGCGACGTGCTGGAGCCGGGCGCAGCCGTGCTGCTGCAGCTCGGCGCCGAGCTGCAGGGCGAGGACGTCCGCGCCCGCGTGCTGCATGCCGAGCCGCTCGATGCCGCAGCCGCCAAGACGCAAAAGGGTCTGCGCATCTTCCTGCGCGACACCAAGCCGCTGGACTCGATCGCCAAGCGGCTTCAGCCGGGCAACGGCACCGGTGGCGACGTCGCGCTGGTGCTGCGGCTCGATCTGGAGACCGAGGTCGAATTCAAGCTCGAAGGCCGCTTCCAGGTATCCCCGCAGATCGCAGGCGCCATCAAGGCGGTGACCGGCGTCGAGATGGTCGAAACGCTGTGAGCGGCGGATTGCGGATCCGACGCCACCGACGGCGCAGCGGATTGCATTCTTCACAGATTCGGTTGTTGAACCGAGATAAGTGATTGCTGCCATTGGGAAATGGTGTCGCCGCCGAGATGTCGAGGAAATGGGCGTGCCAATCGTCGCCAATCGCCTAAGGCCGCCAGGCGCCCCCAAATCCGCCCATATTTGCTTCTGGCGGAAATCGCGCTATACAGCGCGCCATCTCACACGGAAACATGGCTCTAGAAGGCCGTCCGGTGGCAGCCGGGCCGACAAGGCTCGCTTGCTCACACGTTTCCGGAGGAACCAACCGGAGAATCAAAACGATGTCGGTACCCGATTTCACTATGCGTCAGCTTTTGGAAGCTGGCGTGCACTTTGGCCACCAGGCCCACCGCTGGAACCCGAAAATGGCGGAGTACATTTTCGGCGCCCGCAACAACATCCATATCATCGATCTCGCCCAGACCGTGCCGATGCTGCACCGTGCGTTGCAGGCGGTCAGCGATACCGTCGCCAAGGGCGGCCGTATCCTGTTCGTCGGCACCAAGCGGCAGGCGCAGGACGGGGTCGCGGATGCGGCCAAGCGCTCGGCGCAGTATTTCGTCAATTCGCGCTGGCTCGGCGGCACGCTGACCAACTGGAAGACGATCTCGGCCTCGATCAAGCGGCTGCGCCATCTGGACGAGGTGCTCTCGTCCGGCGAAGCCAATTCCTACACCAAGAAGGAACGGCTGACGCTGCAGCGCGAGCGCGACAAGCTTGACCGTTCGCTCGGCGGCATCAAGGACATGGGCGGCCTGCCCGACATGATCTTTGTGATCGACACCAACAAGGAAGACATCGCGATCCAGGAAGCGCAGCGGCTCAACATCCCTGTCGCCGCGATCGTCGACACCAATTCGGACCCGAAGGGCATCACCTATGTGGTGCCGGGCAATGACGACGCCGGCCGGGCGATTTCGCTCTATTGCGACCTGGTCGCGCGGGCCGCGATCGACGGCATCTCGCGCGCGCAGGGCGATGCCGGCATCGATATCGGCGCCTCCGTCCAGCCGCAACAGGAAGAACTCCCGGCGCCGTCGGCGACGACCGGCTTCCAGGGTCTGCCGGGGCCGCGTGGCACTGCCGACAACCTCAAGAAGCTCACCGGTGTGTCGGGCACGATCGAGAAGAAGCTCAATGACCTCGGCGTCTTCCACTACTGGCAGCTCGCCGAGCTCGATCACGACACCGCCCACAAGATCGGCGAACAGGTCGGTCTGCCGAGCCGTGCCGACGCTTGGGTCGCCCAGGCCAAGGCGCTTACCGCGGAAGCGGAATAACCTGAACGGCCGCGTGGCCGGACCTTTCCGGCCAGCGCTTCAATTCCCAGATCAAGGCATTCCCTGTCGCTGACGGCGGCGCCCTAAGGGCGCCGCCGCGCTTCACAGGCAAGAAGGAATTCAATGATGGCAACGATCACAGCAGCGATGGTCAAGGACCTGCGCGAGTCGACCGGCGCGGGAATGATGGATTGCAAGGCGGCGCTGACCGAGGCCGCCGGCGACATGCAGGCCGCGCAGGACTGGCTGCGCAAGAAGGGCCTGTCGAAGGCCGCCAAGAAGGCCGGTCGCGTTGCGGCCGAGGGCCTGATCGGCGCCCTGACCCAGGGCACCAAGGGCGTCGTCGTCGAGGTCAATTCCGAGACCGACTTCGTCGCGCGCAACGATCAATTCCAGGGCCTGGTCAAGATGGTCGCCCAGGTCGCGCTCGAGGTTGGCGCCGACGTCGAGAAGATCAAGGCGGCCAAGGTCGGCGACGTCACTGTTGAGGCTGCGATCAACGATGCGATTGCGACCATCGGCGAGAACATGACGCTGCGCCGCGCGGCTTCGCTCGAGGTCGGCAAGGGCGTGGTGTCGAGCTACGTCCACAACGCAGTCATCGAGGGCGCCGGCAAGATGGGCGTGATCGTGGCGCTGGAATCGGCCGGCAAGACCGATGAGCTTGCCGTGCTCGGCCGCCAGCTCGCCATGCATGTCGCCGCGGCCAACCCGCAGGCGATCGATCCCGCCGGGCTCGATCCCGACGTCGTCCGGCGCGAGAAAGATGTGCTGGCCGACAAGTACCGTCAGCAGGGCAAGCCCGAGAACGTGATCGAGAAGATCGTCGAGTCCGGCCTGAAGACCTTCTACAAGGAAGTCTGCCTGCTGGAGCAGGCTTTCATCCACGATAGCGGAAAGTCCGTGGCGCAGGCGGTCAAGGAAGCTGAGGGCAAGGTCGGCGGTCCGGTGAAGATTGCCGGTTTTGTGCGCTATGCTCTTGGTGAGGGAATCGAGAAGCAGGAATCCGATTTCGCAGCCGAAGTCGCGGCGGCCAGCGGCAAGAAGTAACCGCGTGGGTCGAACGGTTCCGGCGCCATCGTGCCGGAACCTGCTTGCGCGGGATGAGGGAGCATCATGGCTGAGCCGGTCTATCGTCGCGTGGTGATCAAGCTTTCAGGCGAATACCTCGCCGGCAGCCAATCCTTCGGCATCGACCAGCCCACCATCGACCGCATCGCCGACGACCTGATCGCGGCGCGCCATCTCGGCACTGAGATTGCGGTCGTGGTCGGCGGCGGCAATATGGTACGCGGCGTGCAGGTGTCGTCCCATGGCGTGTCCCGGACCACCGGCGACACCATGGGCATGCTGGCGACCGTCATGAACTGCCTCGCGCTGGAATCGGCGGTCGAGCGCAAGGGCACGCCGGCGCGCACCCTGTCAGCCTTCGTGATGCCGGAAATCTCCGAATTGTTCACCCGCAGTGCGGCGCACAAATACCTCGCCGAGGGCAAGATCATCCTGCTCGGCGGTGGAACCGGCAATCCGTTCTTCACCACCGATACCACCGCGGTCCTGCGCGCGGCCGAGATCGGCGCGGACGCGGTCTTGAAGGCCACCAACGTAGACGGCGTCTACAGCGCCGATCCCAAGAAGGACCCGTCGGCCAAACGTTTCGATCGCCTGACGCATTCGCAGGCGATCGCCGGCGGTTACAAGGTCATGGATGCGACCGCATTCGCGCTTGCCCGCGAGACGTCGCTGCCTATCATTGTGTTTTCGATCGCCGAGCCTGGTTCGATCGGCGCCATCCTGCGCGGCACGGGCCACGGTACGGTCGTCGCCGGCTGACGCTTGGGCGTTGCGGCAAGGCGGTTGGTTTCTCGAGCATGATCCGGAAAAGTGGAAACCGGTTTTCCGCGGAGATCATGCTCAAACGAAGTGATTAGATCGTGATCCGATCCCACCTGATCGGACCATCCAGAGGAAGGGGAGAGCGTCATGCCCACGCCTGGTTTTGACATCAACGAAGTAAAGCGCCGCATGCAAGGTGCGACCCAGTCCCTCAAGCACGAATTGGGCGGCCTGCGTACCGGCCGTGCCGCGGCGTCGATGCTGGAGCCGGTCCAGGTCGAGGCCTATGGCTCGCATATGCCGCTCAACCAGCTCGCCACCGTCAGCGTGCCCGAGCCGCGGCTGCTCTCGGTGCAGGTCTGGGACAAGACGATGGTCAAGGCGGTGGAGAAGGCGATCGTCGATTCGAATCTCGGCCTCACGCCCGCGACCGAAGGCCAGGTGTTGCGGCTGCGTATTCCCGAACTCAACGCCGAGCGGCGCAAGGAACTCGTCAAGGTCGCGCATAAATATGCGGAAGCGGCCAAGGTGGCGGTCCGCCATGTCCGCCGCGACGGGCTCGATGTCGTCAAGAAGCTCGAGAAGAATCACGAGATCTCCGAGGACGATCAGGAGCGGCTCGCCGCCGAGGTGCAGAAGGCGACCGACGGCGTGATCGCCGAGATCGATCAGTTGCTGGCGGCCAAGGAAAAGGAAATCCTGACCGTTTGATTTGGACAGCGCCAATGTCGAACGCCCCCGCACCTGCAACTGCCGGACCGGATCGAACCGGCAGTCCGTTGCATGTGGCGATCATCATGGACGGCAACGGGCGCTGGGCGGCGGCACGCGGCCTGCCGCGCGCGGAGGGACATCGGCGCGGCGTGGAGGCGTTGCGCCGGGTGGTGCGGGCCTCGCACGAACTCGGCATCCTCTATCTCACCATCTTCTCGTTCTCGTCGGAGAACTGGTCGCGTCCGGCGACCGAGATCGGCGATCTCTTCGGCCTGTTGCGCCGCTTCATCCGCAACGATCTGGCGACGTTGCACCGGGACGGGGTGAGGGTGCGCGTCATCGGCGAGCGCGAGGGACTCGATCCCGATATCTGCGCGCTGCTCAACGAAGCCGAAGAGCTGACCAGGGCAAACACCAAGCTCAATCTCGTCGTCGCCTTCAATTATGGCTCGCGCCAGGAGATCGCCGGCGCCGCGCGGCGGCTGGCGCGGGAGGTGGCGGAAGGAAGGCGCGATCCCGCATCGATCGATGCCGACACACTCGGGCAATATCTCGGCACGCCCGACATTCCCGATCCCGATCTGATCATCCGCACCAGCGGCGAACAGCGGCTGTCGAATTTCCTGATGTGGCAGGCGGCCTATAGCGAGCTTGTGTTTGTGCCGATCCATTGGCCGGACTTCGACAAGGCGGCGCTGGAAAGTGCGATCGCCGAATACGCCAGACGCGAGCGCCGCTTCGGCGGTCTGGCTGCGAAAACCGCATCGTGACCCAAGATAAAGCCGCACCCGCGGCAAGGAGCGAGCCGTCCTCGCGCAATCTCTTGATGCGCATCATCGCCGCGCTGGTCTTGGCGCCGGTTGCGATTGCGATCGCCTATGCCGGCGGTGTTCTCTGGACGCTTCTGGTCACGCTCGCCGCGATCGGCCTTTATGTCGAATGGCTGATGGTCATCGGCGCCGGACACATGCTGCGCATGACCATGGCCGGTGCGCTTGCGCTGGCGGCTGCTGGGCTCTGTCTCGGGGCAGGGCGGCTTGACGCTGCGCTATCGGTGCTGGCGATCGGGCTGATCGTGGTCGCTGTGATTTCATCCGAGCAACGTCGGTGGACGATCGCTGGATTTTGTTACGCCGCCGTCGCGGAAGTCGCCTCGGTCCTGCTGCGGCAGGATCCGGAAGAAGGCTTCGTGGCGCTGCTGTTCGTGTTGTTGGTCGTCTGGGCGACCGACATCGGCGGCTATTTCGCCGGTCGCAGCATTGGGGGCCCAAAACTCTGGCCACGGGTCAGCCCGAAGAAGACCTGGGCGGGCGCGGTCGGCAGCTTCGTCGGTAGTCTCGTCGTCGCGGTGGGTTTTGCGGTGTTCGGCCTCGGCGCGGTTGTGCCGCTGCTGGTCTTGGGCGCGGTGCTCTCGGTGGTTTCCCAGTTCGGCGATCTCTTCGAGTCCGCGGTGAAGCGGCGGTTCGGCGTGAAGGATTCCAGCCATCTCATTCCCGGCCATGGCGGGCTGATGGACCGGCTGGACGGCTTCGTCGCCGCGGTTGCCGTTGCCGCAATTTTTGGCTTCTTGCGGGGCGGCGCGGATGGCGTCGGCCGCGGTCTTATGGTTTGGTGAGAAAATGAGTGCTGTCCCATTGCGAAACAACAAGGCTGCGGCCTCCGCGGTCCGCGCGGTGACCGTGCTGGGCGCCACCGGCTCGATCGGCGACAGCACCATGGACTTGCTGCGCGGCGCGCGCGACCGTTTCCGCGTCGAGGCGCTGACCGCCAATGGCAATGCGCAGGCCCTGGCCAAGCTCGCCCGGGAATTCAACGTGCGTTTTGCGGCCGTGGCCGATCCGAGCAAGCTGTCCGAATTGAAGGATGCGCTGGCGGGCACCCGGATCGAATGCGGCGCCGGCGACAGCGCGATCATCGAGGCCGCCGCACGGCCGGCGGATTGGGTGATGGCGGCGGTCAGTGGTGCAGCGGGCCTGAAGCCGGCGCTCGCGGCGGTCGATCGCGGAGCGACGGTCGCGCTCGCCAACAAGGAATGTCTGGTCTGCGCCGGCGATTTCTTCATGCAGCGCGCGCTGAAGGCGGGCGCCTGCATCCTGCCGGCGGATTCCGAGCATAATGCGCTGTTTCAGGCGCTGAGCTCCGGCAATCGCGAGGAGCTGGTGCGGGTGATCATCACCGCTTCCGGCGGTCCGTTCCGCACCTGGGCTCCCGCCGACATCGAGCAAGCCACCCTCGAGCAGGCGCTGAAGCATCCGAACTGGAGCATGGGCCAGAAGATCACGATCGACTCGGCCTCGATGATGAACAAGGGGCTCGAGGTGATCGAGGCCTCCTACCTGTTCGCGCTGACACCGGATCAGATCGACGTGCTCGTGCATCCGCAGTCGATCATCCATGGCATGGTGGAATTCTCGGACCGTTCGGTGGTCGCTCAGCTCGGCACGCCCGACATGCGCATCCCGATCGCGCATTGCCTCGGCTGGCCGGACCGGATCGTCGGGCCGTCGGCCAAGCTCGACCTGGCCAAGATCGGCCAGTTGACCTTCGAGGCGCCGGATTTCGAGCGGTTCCCGGGGCTACGGCTGGCTTACGAATCGTTAAGGACCGGTCGGGGCGCGACCACGGTATATAATGCAGCCAATGAGGTGGCGGTTGCCGCCTTCATCGCCGGCAAGATCAAGTTCGGCGCGATCGCGCGGCTGGTGGAGGCGACCCTGGACGACTGGATCAGGTCCGGCAATCTGGCGCCTCTGACATCGGCAGATGATGCGATTTCCGTTGACCATAACGCGAGAAATAGGGCTGCCTCCCTATTGCCTCAAATTGCCTTAAAGGCATCTTAGAGGGTTGGAACCGGGCCTGTTGCCCTGGTTGAGGGGAACTGAATGACCGAGTTTTTCGTACATGGTTTCAACACGTTGAGCCACGGGCTCGTCGGTTATGTGGTTCCCTTCCTATTTGTCCTGACCATCGTCGTCTTCTTTCACGAGCTCGGCCATTTCCTGGTCGCCCGCTGGGTCGGCGTCAGGGTGCTGACCTTCTCGCTCGGCTTCGGGCCGGAGCTGTTCGGCTTCAACGACCGGCATGGTACGCGCTGGAAGCTCTCTGCGATTCCGCTCGGCGGCTATGTCAAATTCTTCGGCGATGACAGTGAAGCTTCCACGCCCTCGACTGAGACCCTCTCGGGCATGACGGCGGAGGAGCGGAAGGGCAGCTTCCATCACAAAAAGGTCGCGCCGCGCGCGGCGATCGTCGCCGCCGGCCCGATTGCCAATTTCATCCTGGCGATCGTGATCTTCACCTGCCTGTTCACCTTCTTCGGCAAGCCGAGCACCACGGCGCAGGTCGATAAGGTCGAGCCGGGAAGTGCCGCGGCGGTCGCCGGTTTCCAGGTTGGTGACGTCATCACCGCGATCGACGGTACTACGATCGGCAGCTTCTCGGACATGCAGCGCGTCGTCAGCATCCACGGCGGCGATCAGCTCACTTTCACCGTCAAACGCAGCGGTTCCACGATCCAGTTGCAGGCGACGCCTGAGCTTCGCGACATCAAGGATCCCTTCGGGAACACCCACCGGCAGGGCATCCTGGGAATCACCCGCGCCACCGCTCCGGGCGAGCAAGTGACCGAGCGGGTCGATCCCGCCACCGCGCTCTGGCTCGGGGTGAAGGAGACCTGGTTCGTGGTCGATCGGACACTGTCCTATATCGGCGGTGTGTTCACCGGGCGCGAGGCGGCAAACCAGGTCGGCGGGCCGCTTGGGATCGCGCGAATCTCGGGCCAGGTCGCCAGCATCGGCATTGCCGCTCTGATTCACCTTGCCGCCGTGCTCTCGATCTCGATCGGGCTTCTCAACCTGTTCCCGGTACCGCTGCTCGATGGCGGTCACCTTCTGTTCTATGCGGTCGAGGCGATCCGCGGCCGGCCGTTATCTGAACGCGCACAGGAAATGGGGTTCCGAATCGGCCTCGCTCTGGTGCTAATGCTGATGGTGTTCGCGACTTACAACGACATTCTCCATCTCGCGGCATCGTGAAACGGCTTTTTTGTGGCGTTGCCTAACGGCAACGTCTTGGAATGAAAATGGAATTGTACAGCCGTCAGTCGGTTGCCGACGTAACAAAATTGGCTACAAGCTGTGCAGCAAGGTTGGGAATCTGCCGGTCCGTTGGGGAACGGGCCGGCCGTGGAATGATAAGGGCGCGGTGCGCATGATTGTTGGAATGCGAGTGCGGGGGGGCTTGCTTGCCGCTCTGATCATGTTCGCTGTGCCGGTGGCTGCCTCTCTGGCGGCAATGTTTGTGTCTGCGCCTGCCGTTGCGCAGACGGTGGAGTCGATCACGGTGGAGGGGAACCGCCGTGTCGAGGTCGAGACCATCCGCTCCTACTTCAAGCCGGGTCCGGGCGGGCGCCTGAGCCAGGCTGACATCGACGATGGCCTGAAGGCGCTGATCGAGACCGGCCTGTTCCAGGACGTTCGAATCACGCCCGCCGGCGGCCGGATCGTCGTCACCGTGGTCGAAAACCCCGTGATCGGCCGCATCGCCTTTGAGGGCAACAAGAAGATCAAGGACGACCAGCTTTCGGCTGAAATCCAGTCGAAGCCGCGCGGTACCTTCTCGCGCCCGATGGTGCAGTCCGATGCCCAGCGTATCGTCGAAATCTACCGCCGTTCGGGCCGCTATGACGTGCGCGTCAACCCGGAGATCATCGAGCAGCCGAACAACCGCGTCGACCTGATCTTCACCATCACCGAAGGCCAGAAGACCGGTGTCCGGTCGATCGAGTTCATCGGCAACAATTACTATTCCTCTTATCGCCTGCGCGACGTCATCAAGACCCGCGAATCAAACCTGCTGAGCTTCCTCGGCGGCGCCGACACCTACGATCCCGATCGGGTCGAGGCCGACCGCGACCTGATTCGCCGTTTCTACCTCAAGCACGGCTTCGCCGACGTGCAGGTGGTGGCCGCGCTGACCGAATACGATCCCGAAAAGAAGGGCTTCCTCGTCACCTTCAAGATCGAGGAGGGACAGCAGTATCGGGTGGCGTCCGTCAGCTACCAGTCTTCGATCGCGACGCTGGATCCGAACTCGCTGAGCTCGTTCTCGCGTGTTTCCGTCGGCTCGCTATACAACGCCGAGGCGCTGGAGAAATCGGTTGAGGAAATGCAGATCGAAGCCTCGCGGCGCGGCTACGCCTTCGCCGTCGTGCGGCCGCGCGGCGATCGCAATTTCGAGAATCACACGGTCTCGATCGTGTTCGCCGTGGACGAGGGCCCGCGGACCTATATCGAGCGTATCAATATTCGCGGCAATACCCGCACCCGCGACTACGTGATCCGCCGCGAGTTCGATCTCTCCGAGGGTGACGCCTACAACCGCGCCCTGGTCGACCGCGCCGAGCGGCGGCTGAAGAACCTCGACTTCTTCAAGAGCGTGAAGATCACCACCGAGCCGGGCTCGTCCAGCGACCGCGTCGTCCTGGTCGTCGATCTCGAGGAGAAGTCGACCGGCGACTTCTCGGTCTCGGGCGGCTATTCGACCACGGACGGTGCGCTCGCCGAAGTCAGTATCTCGGAACGCAACTTCCTGGGACGAGGCCTGTTTGCGAAGGCGTCGGTGACCTACGGACAATATGCGCGCGGCTACTCGCTGTCGTTCGTCGAGCCGTATTTGCTCGACTATCGCGTCGCGCTCGGTCTCGACCTGTACCAGCGCCAGCAACTCGCAAACAGCTACATTTCGTACGGTACCGAAACGCTCGGCTTCAGCCCGCGGCTAGGCTTCAGCCTGCGTGAAGACCTCGCGTTGCAGCTCCGCTACTCGATCTATCAGCAGAAGATCAGCCTGCCGTACCAGCTCGCGAACTGTAACAACAATCCCAACAACGGCCTGCTTGCCTTCAACCCGTCGCCGGCCTTCGCGCAACTGAACGGAATTCCCGCGGGAGGCACTGCGACAGCCGGGGGCCAGAGCGCCACCGACAGCTCCGGACTTGGCCTGTGGTGCTACAGCGACGGCGAAGCTTCGCTGCCGGTTCGCAAGGAGTTGCAGGGCGGCAAGACGCTCACGTCGGCGCTCGGCTACTCGCTCAACTACAACACGCTCGACAACAACAAGAACCCGACGGACGGCCTGCTGGTCGACTTCAAGCAGGACTTCGCCGGCGTCGGTGGTGACGTCAGCTACATCAAGTCCGCGATCGACGTGAAGTACTACACCCCGCTGGTCGCCGATATCGTCGGCCTGATCCATGCCCAGGGTGGTATTCTCAACCAGGTCGGCAACGATCAGATCCGGATGCTCGACCACTTCCAGATGGGTCCGAACCTGGTCCGCGGTTTTGCTCCGAACGGCATTGGTCCGCGCGACATCAACCCGTTCGGCACGATGGACGCGCTCGGCGGCACCAAGTACTGGGGCGTGTCGGCGGAATTGCAGATGCCGTTCTGGTTCCTGCCGAAGGAAGTCGGGCTCAAGGGGTCGATCTATGCTGACGCCGGTGGTCTCTATGACTACAAGGGACCGACGTCGTGGGCGCAGACGGGCGAGGTCAACGTGCCGGGCTGCATTCCGCCAACTGTCGGCAATGGGGTGGTCCCGTCCAATCCTGGAACCTGCCTCGGACTGCAGTACGATAATGGTAACGTCGTCCGCACCTCGGTCGGTGTCGGCCTGATCTGGCAATCGCCGTTTGGTCCGCTGCGGTTCGACTACGCGGTCCCACTTACCAAGGGTCAGTTCGATCGCGTGCAGCAATTCAAGTTTGGCGGCGGAACATCGTTCTAACCGCGATCGTCGGCCGCACTGCGACGGATGGAATGGCGCTGCCGATCTTCTTCAAGAGTCCCCCTTCGTCGACGCTGGCTGACATCGCCGCGTTGACGAAGGCGCATTTGGTCGATCCCGCCAGGGGCGATCATGTGATCAAGGGGCTTGCCTCGCTCGACGAGGCTGGCCCGATGCATCTGACGTTTTTCGACAATCTCAAATATGTCGACCAGCTCGCCGCAACCAAGGCCGGCGCTTGTCTGGTCAGCCCGCGCTTCGAGGCGGACGTGCCTGCCCATGTGGCCGTGTTGCGGGCCGCAAAGCCGTTCCATGCCTTCGTGCAACTGGCCCGGCAATGGCACAGCGACGCGCTCAGGCCGGGCTCGTGGTTCGGTGTCGAAGGCATCGCGCCGTCGGCGATTATCGACCCCACGGCGCATCTGGAGGACGGCGTGATCGTCGACCCATTGGCCGTGATCGGGGCCAGGGTCGAGATCGGTTCGGGGACTGTCGTCGGGGCGGGCGCCGTGATCGGGGCCGATGTCAAGATCGGACGCGACTGCAATGTCGGCGCCAAGACCACGATCCAGAACACGCTGATCGGCAACAACGTGCTGATCCATCCCGGCTGCAACATCGGCCAGGACGGCTACGGCTTCATCTTCTTCGGGCCCGACGGCCATCTGAAGGTGCCGCAGACCGGTCGGGTCCTGATCCAGAACAATGTCGAGATCGGCGCTAGTTCCACCATCGACCGCGGTAGCCTGCGCGACACCGTGATCGGCGAGGGTACTAAAGTCGACAACCAGGTCCAGATCGGCCACAATGTGACCATCGGCAGGCACTGCTTGCTGGCGGCCCAGATCGGGCTCGCGGGTAGCCTGACCATTGGCGACAATGTCGCGCTGGGCGCCAAGGTGGGCATCAACAACCATCTGAAGATCGGCGACGGCGCCCAGGTCACCGCGATGAGTGCCGTGAAGGACGACATTCCAGCCAACGGCCGCTGGGGCGGTCACTTTGCCAAACCGACCAAACAGTGGTTTAGGGAGATCCTTGCGGTGGAGCGCTTGGTGCGTGACGGTGCGCCGAATTCGAAAGGCGAGGAAAGGGAGTGATGGAGGAGTCACCGGTCAGGTTCGAGCTTGTGGACATCAACGACATCCTCAAGACGCTGCCGCACCGCTATCCGATGTTGTTGATCGACCGGGTCATCAACATCCGCGCCGACTATAGCGGCATCGGCGTCAAGAACGTCACGTACAACGAACCATCGTTCCTCGGGCATTTTCCCGAACGTCCCGTCTATCCCGGCGTGATGATGATCGAGGCCATGGCGCAGACTGCCGGCGTGATCGGCATCAAGTCGGTGGAGGGCACCGAGAAGCCGCGCGCGGTCTACTTCCTCACCATCGACAAGTGCAAATTCCGTAAGCCCGTGATGCCCGGCGACACTATCGAGTACCACATGCGCTCGATCGGCCGCCGCAAGACCATGTGGTGGTTTCACGGCGACGCCAAGGTCAACGGTCAGATCGTCGCCGAAGCCGATGTCGGCGCGATGCTGACGGATTGATCGGCTCGGGGCGCCTTCAATCTTCGTCCCGTGTACCGCGCGCTGCAATATGCAGTCATCATACGTCACTGGACATGCCGGGCAATGTCGCGCTAACAGCCGGAAAATTCGATTGTTTAGCGCGCTTGCGCATCAACCAGTAGCGGGCCTGTCGTAATGAGCATGATCGATCCCACCGCGCGGATTGCGGATGGCGCCGTGATCGGCGAGGGTACCTCGATCGGCCCCTATTGCATCATCGGCCCTAACGTCGCGATCGGCGCGAACTGCAAGCTTGATGCGCATGTGACCGTCTCCGGCCATACGTCGATCGGCGCGGAGTGCGTGATCTCGCCGTTTGCAGTGTTGGGCGGGCCGCCGCAGGATCTGAGCTACCGCGGAGAACCGACGCGGCTTGAGATCGGCACCGGCTGCACCATCCGCGAAGGTGTGACGATGAACATCGGCACGGTGAAGGGCGGCGGGCTGACGCGCATCGGCGACCGCGGCTATTTCATGAACAACAGCCATGTCGGTCATGACTGCATGGTCGGCAATGATGTGATCTTTGCGACATCAGCCACGCTTGGCGGTCACTGCGAGATCGGGGACTTCGTCTATATCGGCGGGCTCTCGGCCGTGCACCAGTTCACCCGGATCGGGCGACAGGTGATGGTCGGCGGCGTCTGCGGCGTGCGCGACGACATCATCCCGTTCGGCCTCGCCAACGGCCAATATGCCGTGCTCGAAGGTCTCAACATCATCGGCATGAAGCGCCGCAAGTTCACCAGGGAGCGGCTGGTGACCGTCCGCGCCTTCTACCAGAAGCTATTCCATGGCGAGGGCGTCTTCGCCGAGCGATTGGCCGCGGTGCAGCCGCTGGCCGCCGAGGATCCGGCGATCGCCGAAATCCTCGCCTTCATCGGCAAAGGCAAGCGGCCGCTCTGTCTTCCGGCTGTCGACGGCAAGCACTGACGCGAGGGGCGCCCGAGCCATGACGTCAGCGGCTCCAGCGATTTCCTCTCCGGTTGGCGTCATCGCAGGCGGCGGCGCCATGCCGTTTGCGGTCGCGGAGTCGCTCGCCAAACGCGGTATCGCGCCGGTGCTGTTCGCATTGCGCGGCGCGTGCGATCCGGTCCGTGTCGAGGGGTTCCGCCATCGCTGGATTTCGGTCGGCCAGCTCGGGCGGGCGACCAGATTGTTTCGCGAGGAGGGCTGCCGCGACCTGATCTTCATCGGCACCTTGATGCGGCCGGCGCTGTCGGAAATCCGGCTGGATCTGAAGACGCTCCGTGTTCTCGCAAACGTCATCCGCGCGTTTCGAGGCGGTGACGATCATCTGCTATCGGGGGTGGGCCGCATTCTCGAGCAGGATGGATTTCGCATGGTCGGGATCAAAGATGTCGCCCCGGATCTGCTGATGCCCGAAGGTTGCATCACGCGCACGACGCCGGCCGTCAACGCCAGCGCCGACATTGCAAGGGGGCGCGAGGTGCTTGCCGCGCTCAGCCCGTTCGACATCGGCCAGGCTGCGGTTGTGATCGACGGGCATGTGGTCGCGGTCGAGGACATCGAGGGCACCGACGGGCTTCTGGCGCGTGTGACGCGGCTGCGTGCCGACGGCCGCATCCGCGCCCCGAGCGGTCGCGGCGTGCTGGTGAAGGCGCCCAAGAGCAGCCAGGATCTGCGCTACGATCTGCCGACAGTCGGGCCGCGCACAGTCGAGGGCGCCGCGAAAGCGGGCCTTGCCGGGATTGCCGTCATTGCCGGCAATACGCTTGCCGCCGAACCGCAGGCGATGATCGAGGCTGCGGACGCAAGACGGCTGTTCGTCATCGGTGTGCCAAGCTGATGCACGGCCGCGCCCCAGACATCACGCGCAAGATCTTCCTGATCGCGACCGAGGAATCCGGCGATCGCCTCGGGGCGGCGCTGATGAAGGTGCTGCGCCAGCGGCTCGGCGATGCCGTGCAGTTTGCCGGCGTCGGCGGCCGCATGATGGCGCGCGAGGGCCTCACGTCGCTGTTTCCGATCGAAGAACTTTCGATTGTCGGCCTTGCCGCTGTTGTGCAGCAGTTGCCGAAAATCCTGCGATTGATCCGGCACGCTACGGATGCCGTGATCGATGCGGCGCCGGACGTGCTGGTCATCATCGACAGCCCCGACTTCACCCATCGCGTCGCCCGTCGCGTCCGGGCGCGCAATCCTACCATTCCGATCGTCGACTATGTGTCGCCGTCGGTCTGGGCCTGGCGACCGGGCAGGGCGCGCGCGATGCTCGGCTATGTCGATCACGTGCTGGCGCTGTTGCCGTTCGAGCCGGAAGAATATCGCAAGCTGCGCGGGCCGCCCTGCAGCTATGTCGGCCATCCCCTGACCGAGCAGTTTGCCTCGCTGCGGCCGAACGACGAGGAAGCAAAGCGGCGCGATGCCCAGCCACCGGTCCTGCTGGTGCTGCCCGGGAGCCGGCGCAGCGAGATCAGGCATCATCTCGCGCTGTTCGGCGAAACGCTAGCGCGATTGCGCGCAAGCGGCGTTGTGTTCGAGCCGGTCCTTCCGACCATGCCGCATCTGGAAGCTGTGATCCGCGAGGCTGTGCAGGGCTGGCAGGTCAAGCCGCAGATCGTGGTCGGCGAGAGCGAGAAGCGCGCCGCGTTCAGGATCGCACATGCCGCGTTCGCCAAATCCGGCACCGTGACGCTGGAGCTGGCGCTGTCAGGCGTTCCGATGGTGACGGCCTACCGCGTCGGCGCCATTGAGGCCTTCATCCTGCGCCGCGCGATCCGCGTGCCATCGGTGATCCTGGCCAATCTCGTGATCGGCCGGGAGGTGATCCCGGAATTCCTGCAGGAGAACGCGACGCCCGAAAAGCTGTCGCAGGCGCTCGGCGAGGTGCTCGCGGATTCCGCGCTGCGCCGCAGCCAGATCGAGGCCTTCGCCACGATGGACACGATCATGTCGACCGGCGACCAGCCGCCAAGCGTTCGCGCCGCCGACATCGTGCTGGCGACGATGCGGAACGGCCGGCAGACGAATTAGACTAAGCAGGGTGTTTCAGGCGTTGTAGTCCGGCCAGTCAATCGCGTGCTGTCCGATAGACTTGCCGGCAGGCAAACGGTCGCTTTCACGGATCTGGCCAGTGACTACGCACTTATAGCCTTGGCGAAGCTAAGAACATGCGTGGTGACGAGCCGGCGCATGTCGTCGGGGTCCGAGGCTGCCTCGCGCAGGCCGCGCAGGCCGTATACCAGAACACGGGCGAGATCCGCCGGGGTCGCATCCAGATGCGAGTTGGTGACCGCGTCGGAGATCAGCTCGGTCACCAGAGCCTGGAAGTTCGCATAGACCTGCCGGACCGCTGGGAAGCGCAAATCGAACAGATCGGCGGCGTCCGGGTGCATGGCCGCCAGCTCCACTCCGTGCAGGCCCCAAGCGAGGCACGCGTGCAGCAGCTTGGATTCAAGGTTCGGTAGCGTCGACAGAACAGCGGCGATCTCGGTCAGCTTGCGCTGATCCATGTGTGCGATCACCCGATTGAAAGCGGCTTCCTTGTCTGGGAACACGAGATAAAGAGCGGGTCGGGACATCCCCGCTTTAACGGCGATGTCGCCCATGGTGGTGCGCGCGTAGCCGTAACGGGTAAACACCTCGGTCGCGCCGTCCAACGCCCGCTCTTCCTTTGATCTATTCAGCGCCATCGCGCCAAATTCCTCACTGATTAATGTTGCTAGTTTGACTATCTGACATTAATACGAAAATTGTCAATTTGTGGGGAGATTTTCGTGGAAATGAACGAACTCACGAAGGAAGCCTTGGACGCTGCGGAGCGCGCGGTCGGCGAGGGTCCAGTGGTGATGATCAATCTACTTTGGTTCCGCAACGCTCCCGACTACCCCGCTGGGTTCGAGGGCGCCAAGCCGAACGCCCGCAGCGCCTATTATGAAGGCTATGCGGGTGCTTTCAGGACAATAGCCGAAGATCTCGGCGTCGCCTCCCAGGTCGTTTATGCGGGCAACCGGCTGAACGGACTGCTCGCCGGGCCGAACGATGATTGGGACGACATCGTCGTCGTGCGCTATGAGCGTTTCGCCGACCTTAGAAAGATCGTGGAAAGCGACGCCTACGACCGAACCGCCACCCCGCATCGGCTCGCCGGGATCGCCAACTGGCGCTTCTTCGCCGCTCGAGGTCGATGATATCGGAAACGGCCCCCGCCGCTGGTGTGGGGCGCACTAGAGCATTTTCGGTTCTGATGGAATTAGAACCGAAGCTCTAGATTCTTGTTTTGACGCGTTTTCTTCACGCGAACCGGTGTCCTTCGCTCGAAAGCGCTCTAGTCGAGCCAGCCGTCGTTCACGGCCCTCTTTCAGCACGCCGGCGCGCATCAGCCCCGTCGTCATTCATCCATTGAGCTCCCGGACTAACCGATCAGATCTCCATCGGCCCGCTTAGACCATGCCTCGCCTTCAGCGAGGGCTACTTGTTGCTGTTGCAACTTAGTTGCATAAAGCTTGCCTAGTGGAACCGCCTGTGTCAGTCCTGACTGCGAGTAACTCGCAACTGGGGTGAGGCGACTGTGGGAGTGAGGCGTCAGATCGGGGATTTGGGGGAGGTCTGCAATGGAATTGCGAATGCATCGCAATTGCATCTCTCTGCTTCCAGTCGACGATCCCCGGTGTCAGTGGTGGTGGGCTTGGTGGCTGCGTTTCTGGTTTCCGCGTCTGCCGCCGCCGCTTCGCTGAACGGCATTCCCCCGTCGTCGATCGCGACCAGCCTGCCGGACGAGGGCGATCCCACCGGCGTGCGCAAATGGCTCGCGGAACGCGGGATCAGTTATGGGCTGATCTACACCGGCGAAGCGTTGCGCAACCTGTCCGGAGGCGTGCGGCGCGGTGGGCTCTATGAGGGCAAGCTCGAGGCCTTCGTCGCGGCCGACCTGGAGAAGCTCGCGGGGTGGTCAGGGTTGGGTTTCTTCGCCAACGCCTTCCAGATTCATCATACGGCGGGGCTGCGCGACCAGCATTTCGAGAGCCTGATCACGATCAGCCACATCGAGGCTGTGCCGTCGACACGGCTGTCCGAGCTATGGCTGGAGCAAAAATTGTTCGACGATCGCTTCAGCATCCGCCTCGGCCAGCTTGCGGCGGACACCGAGTTCTTCGTCAGCGACTATAGCAAGACGCTCATCAGCAGCGATTGGCCGACAATCGCCGGTGGCAATTTGCCAAGCGGCGGTCCCGCTTATCCTCTCGCAACGCCGGGCATCCGGCTGAAATTCGATCCCAGCCCAAGCTGGACGACCCTGGTCGGATTGTTCAACGGCGATCCAGGCGGGCAGGCGACCGTCAATCGCGCCGGCACCAATTTCCGCGTGAACGATCCGCCCTTGCTGATGGGGGAATTGCAGTATCGCTACAATCAGGACAAGGATTCGCGCGGGCTGGCCGGCACGCTGCGGGTTGGCGGATGGCACCACTTCGGGATGTTCGCGGACATGAGGTTCGACGATGCCGGCCTTTCGCAGGCGAGCCCGTTCAGCAGCGGGAACGCTCGTCTGTTTCGCGGGTCGAGCGGCATCTACGGCATCATTGATCAGCAGATCTGGCGCCCCGAGGGCGGGGATGCCGCAAGCGGCATCGCCGTGTTCAGCCGGATCTCGGGCACTCCATCGGATCGCAACCTGATCGACTTCTTCGTCGACACCGGAATCGTGTTCTCAGGACTGCTGCCCGGCAGACCCGACGACAAGTTCGGAGCGTCGTTCATCTGCGCGCATATATCCGATCGGGCGCGCGCGCTCGATCGCGACATCATCGGCCTAACTGGAGTCCAACAGCCGCTTAGAGATTTCGAGCTCACGATTGAGCTCTCCTACCAGGCTCAGATCAAGCCAGGCTGGACGCTTCAGCCGGTCTTTGAATACATCGTCCATCCCGGTGGACACGTTCCTGATCAGGTCTTGCCGAATTCGCCGGTGAAGAGCGGGGCACTGATTGGCGTACGCAGCACGATCGCGTATTAGCGAGCCGTCGGCGGCGGAGATCGCAGCCCGCGGCAAACAAAAACGGCGCCATCAGAACGATGGCGCCGCCTCGAATTTCGCAGAAAGCTTGAAACTTACTTCCGCTTGTCGATCGGGACGTATTCGCGGCGGGCGACGCCGGTGTAGAGCTGGCGCGGGCGGCCGATCTTCTGCTGCGGATCCTCGATCATCTCGCTCCACTGGCTGATCCAGCCGACGGTGCGCGCGACCGCGAACAGCACGGTGAACATGTCGACCGGGAAACCCATCGCCTTCAGCGTGATGCCCGAATAGAAGTCCACGTTCGGATAGAGCTTGCGGTCGATGAAGTACTGGTCGCTGAGCGCGATCTTCTCCAGCTCCATCGCCACCTTCAGCATCGGATCGTCGCCGTGGCCGGTCTCCTTCAGCACGGCATGACACATCTTCTGCATGATCTTGGCGCGTGGATCGTAGTTCTTGTAGACGCGGTGGCCAAAGCCCATCAGGCGGACTTCGCTGTTCTTGTCCTTCACCTTGGCGATGAAGTCCGGAATGTTCTCGACCTTACCGATGCCGTACAGCATGTTCAGCGCGGCTTCGTTGGCGCCGCCATGCGCCGGGCCCCACAGGCAGGCGATGCCGGCCGCGATGCAGGCGAACGGGTTGGCGCCCGAAGAGCCGGCGATGCGCACCGTGGAGGTCGACGCATTCTGCTCGTGGTCGGCGTGCAGGATGAAGATCTTCTCCAGCGCGTCGGCGAGCACCGGGTTGATCTTGTATTCCTCGCAAGGCACGCCGAAGCACATATTGAGGAAGTTCTCGGCGAACTTCAGCGAGTTCTTCGGATACATGAAGGGCTGGCCGATGGTGTATTTGTAGGCCATCGCCGCCAGCGTTGGGATCTTCGCGATCATGCGCATGGAAGCGATCATGCGCTGCTGCGGATCATTGATGTCGGTGGAGTCGTGGTAGAACGCGGCGAGTGCGCCGACGGCAGCGACCATAATCGCCATAGGATGGGCGTCGCGGCGGAAGCCCTGGAAGAAGCGCGCCATCTGTTCGTGCACCATCGTATGATGGGTGACGCGGTAGTCGAAATCCTTCTTCTGCGCCGGAGTCGGAAGCTCCCCGTAGAGCAGGAGATAGCAGGTCTCCAGGAAGTCGCCATGCTCGGCGAGTTGTTCGATCGGATAGCCGCGGTATTCGAGGATACCGGCGTCGCCGTCGATATAGGTGATCTTGGACTGGCAGCTCCCCGTCGAGGTGAAGCCCGGGTCGTAGGTGAACACGCCGGCCTGGTTGTACAGCTTGCCGATGTCGATGACATCAGGACCGACGGTGCCACTCAGGATCGGGAAATCGTAGGTCTTGTTGCCGATCGTGAGGGTAGCTGTTTTGCTGCTGGATTGTGCGTCCATCGTGTAGTCCCCGATGAATTTGTTGCGAAAATCGAGCCTGCCCGGGTTGCCGTTTCTACGGCGGATGTCGGGACAAGCCGGATTGTCTAGAAGGCCTCGCGGAATGCGTAGCTTATTGCCCTGTGCGCTGCAAGGTGGACCCTCGGAGGGGCATGGCAGGGGGCTTTACGCAGCCGACTGATCGCCCAGCCGGGCAAGACTTTCCTCCCGCCCCAATACCGCCAGGACATCGAAAATACCCGGCGAGGTGGTGCGTCCGGTCAATGCCACCCGGAGCGGCTGCGCGACGGCGCCGAGCTTGAGATTGTTCTGCTCCGCGAAATTCCGCATGGCGGCTTCCGTCGTCTCCAGCCGCCAGTCGGTGACCGTCTCCAGCGCCGCGCGAAGCTTCCCGATCAGCGCGCGCGTTTCCGGCGTCAGCAGCGCGGCGGCCTTTGGCTCGATCTGGATCGGCCGGTCGGCGAAGATGAAAGAGGCGCCGGCGATCAATTCGAGCAGCGTCTTGGCGCGCTCCTTCAGGCTCGGCATCGCCCGCAGCAATTGCGCACGCGTCTCCTCGTTGAGCTTGGCTTTGATGGCGGCGCCGTCGGGAACGTAGTCCAGCACGTTCTCGAACTGCGTCACGAGAGATTGATCGTCGCTGTGCCGGATATAGTGGCCGTTGAGGTTCTCCAGCTTGGCGAAGTCGAACCGCGCCGCTGAACGGCCGATCGACGGCAGGTCGAACGCCTCGATCATCTCCTGCGTGGAGAATATCTCCTGGTCGCCATGGCTCCAGCCGAGCCGGACCAGGTAGTTGCGCAGCGCCGCCGGCAGGTAGCCCATCGCCCGGTAGGCATCGACGCCGAGCGCGCCGTGGCGCTTGGAGAGCTTTGAGCCGTCGGGGCCATGGATCAGCGGGATATGGGACATGCTCGGGATGTTCCATTCCAGTGCGTCGTAGATCTGCTTCTGGCGCGCGGCGTTGATCAGGTGATCGTCGCCGCGGATGACATGTGTCACGCCCATGTCGTGGTCGTCGACCACCACCGCGAGCATGTAGGTCGGCGTGCCGTCGCCGCGCAGCAGGACGAGGTCGTCGAGGTTCTCGTTCTGCCAGACCACGCGGCCCTGGACCTGATCCTCGATCACGGTCTCGCCGGTCAGGGGCGCCTTCAGCCGGATCGTGGGTTTCATCCCGGCCGGCGCGTCGGCCGGATCACGGTCGCGCCACATTCCGTCGTAGAGGCGGGTGCGGCCCTCGGCGCGCGCTTTCTCGCGCATGGCGGCAAGTTCCTCTGCCGTGGCGTAGCAGCGATAGGCGCGCCCCGCGGCGAGCAACTGCTCGGCGACCCCGCGGTGGCGGGCGGCGCGGCTGAACTGGTAGATGACCTCGCCGTCCCAATTCAGCTCGAGCCAGGTCAGGCCATCCAGGATGGCCTCGATCGCCTCTTTGGTGGAGCGCTCGCGGTCGGTGTCCTCGATCCGGAGCAGCATCTTGCCGCCGTGCTTCCTGGCATAGAGCCAGTTGAACAGCGCGGTGCGGGCACCCCCGATATGGAGGAAGCCGGTCGGCGAGGGGGCGAAGCGTGTGACGACGGAATCAGACATGACCGGATGCGGGCTCGGGCTTGAACGGCGCTGGTGTATAGCAGGAACAACGCATAACTAAAGCCTTGGCCTTACCAAAGCCTTGGCTGTCCACTTGGGCTGTCCCAAGGCAGCCTCGAAAGCGGCAGCCTCGAAAGCGGGCTTGGCGGGCCGGGGCGAATTTGGCAGAAGGGCGGCTGATCCCTTTTTTGAGCATGATCTTTCGGGAAAGCGGCTTCCGGTTTTCTGGACCATGCATAGGAACCCTCGATGACGACAGAACCAGTGGCGGCAGAAGCGGTGGCGGCGGAGACCGGACGCGATTTCATTCGCGACATCGTCCAGGCTGACCTCGCGTCAAAGACGCACAGCCACGTCGTGACGCGCTTCCCGCCGGAGCCGAACGGCTACCTGCACATCGGCCACGCCAAGTCGATCGCACTTAACTTCGGCATCGCGCAGGAGTTTCCCGGCCACTGCAACCTGCGCTTCGACGACACCAATCCGACCAAGGAGGAGCAGGAATATATCGACTCGATCCAGGCCGACGTGCGCTGGCTCGGCTACGACTGGGGCGATAACCTCTATTTCGCCTCCGACTATTTCGAGCGCCTCTACGAATGGGCCGAGGAACTGATCAAGCAGGGCGATGCCTATGTCGACGACCAGAGCCAGGAGGAGATTCGCCTCGCGCGCGGCACGCTGACCGAGCCCGGCAAGAACTCGCCCTATCGCGACCGCTCGGTAGAGGAGAACCTCGACCTGTTCCGCCGCATGAAGGCCGGCGAGTTCCCGAACGGCGCGCGCGTGCTGCGGGCCAAGATCGACATGGCCTCGGGCAACATCAACATGCGCGACCCGGTGCTGTACCGGATTCTGCACGCACACCATCCGCGCACCGGCGACACATGGTCAATCTATCCGAGCTATGACTATGCCCACGGGCAGTCGGACGCGATCGAGGGCGTCACGCACTCGATCTGCACGCTCGAATTCGAGGATCATCGCCCGCTCTATGAATGGCTGCTCGACAAGCTGCCGGTGCCGTCCAAGCCCAGGCAGTACGAATTTGCGCGCCTGAACCTGACCTATACGCTGCTCTCCAAGCGCGTGCTGACCCAGCTCGTGCGCGAGGGACATGTCGCCGGCTGGGACGATCCCCGCATGCCCACGATTGCAGGCTTGAAGCGGCGCGGCGTGCCGCCAGCGGCGATCCGCGAGTTCATCAAGCGGATCGGCGTGGCCAAGTCCAACAGCGTCGTCGACGTCGGCATGCTGGAGTTCTGCATCCGCGAGGAGCTGAACCGCACCGCGCTCCGGCGCATGGCGGTGCTGCGGCCGCTCAAGGTGGTGATCGAGAACTATCCGGAAGGGCAGGTTGAGGAGATCGAGGCGATCAACCACCCCGACGATCCCACGGCCGGCACCCGCAAGATCGCCTTCGGCCGCGAGCTCTATATCGAGCGCGACGACTTCATGGAGAACCCGCCGAAGAAATTCTTCCGCCTCTCGCCGGGCACCGAAGTGCGGCTACGCTACGCCTATTTCATCAAGTGCACCGGCGTCATCAAGAACGACGCCGGCGAGGTCGTCGAGCTGCGCTGCACCTATGATCCCGCGACCAAGGGCGGCAATGCGCCCGACGGCCGCAAGGTGAAGGCGACCATGCACTGGCTGCCGGCGGCGCAGTCGAAACCGGCCGAGATCCGCATCTACAACCAGCTCTTCGCGACGCCCAGTCCGGACGCCGGCAACTTCGCCGCCGACCTTAATCCGCAGTCGCTGGAAGTGCTGACGGACGCGCGCATCGAGCCAGCGATCGCCGAGAGCAATTCGAACGAGGTAATGCAGTTCGAGCGCCAGGGCTATTTCGTGCGCGATGCCGACTCGACGTCGGACAAGATGGTGTTCAACCGCACCATTGGACTCCGCGATACCTTCGCCAAGGAAGTCGGCGGCAAGAGCTAGGGGCGGGCGAGATGCAGGGCGAAGCCGAGGAGATCGTCTCCGCCATCATGGCAAAATGGTCCGCCGGCTTCAGCAGGCTGGATGCCGCAGCACTCGCTTCGCTCTATTCGGAGCGCGCGTTCTTCTTCGGCTCCAATCCGACGCTCTATCGCGGCAGGGAAGGGGTTGCGGCCTACTTCAACGGCCTGCCGCGATGGCGCTCGCCGACCGTTCAGTTTTCCGATGTGCGCGCGGCGCAGGTCAGCCCTGATCTCATCAACATGGCTGGCACCGCGTCATTCTTTCTGGGCGAGAGTGATCCGACGCTCTCAGTCAAGATCACCTGGGTCATCGTTCGTGAAGACGGCGACTGGAAAATCGCCAGCCATCACGTTTCATCGAAGACGCCGCTGATTGACCAATAGGCCGGTCACCCGGGCGGTCGTCGCTAGATGTCGTAATAGAGGTGGAACTCGTACGGATGCGGGCGTAGCCGGATTGGATCGACCTCTTTCTTCCGCTTGTAGTCGAGCCAGGTTTCGATCACGTCGGCGGTAAAGACGTCGCCACGGAGCAGGAAGGCGTGATCGCGCTCGAGCGCGTCGAGGGCCTGGTCCAGCGATCCGGGCGTCGACTTCACATCCTTCGCCTCGGCGGGCGGCAGGTCGTAAAGATTCTTGTCGATCGGGCTGCCCGGGTCGATCCGGTTGTTGATGCCGTCGAGGCCGGCCATCAGCATCGCGGAGAAAGCCAGATAGGGATTGCACGAAGGATCCGGCGAGCGGAACTCGACGCGCTTGGCCTTCGGATTCGGCGAATACATCGGAATGCGGCAACAGGCCGAGCGGTTGCGCTGGGAGTAGACCAGGTTGATCGGGGCCTCATAGCCCGGCACCAGGCGCCGATAGGAGTTCGTGGTGGGCGCGCAAAGCCCGCACAGCGCCCAGGCGTGGGTCAGGAGACCGCCGATATAGTAGCGGGCAAGCTGGCTCAGCTCGGCATAGTCGCCCCTGTCGTAGAACAGATTGGCCTCGCCCTTCCACAGCGACTGGTGAACGTGCATCCCTGAAGCGTTGTCCTCGAACAGCGGTTTGGGCATGAACGTCGCGGTCATGCCATGCTGCTTCGCGGTGTTCTTCACCACGTATTTGTAGATCATCAGATTGTCCGCCATGCGCGTGAGCGTGGTGAAGCGCATGTCGATCTCGTTCTGGCCGCCGGTCGCGACTTCATGGTGATGGGCTTCGATCTGGATGCCGAGTTCTTCCATCGTCAGCACCATTTCGGTGCGGAGATCCTGCATGCTGTCGGTGGGGGGAACGGGAAAGTATCCTTCTTTCGGGCGCGGCTTGTGGCCCAGATTCGGCGCTTCCTCCTTGCCCGTGTTCCAACTGCCTTCACCGGAATCGATTTCGTGGAAGGCGTAATTGATGCCCTGTCCGTAGCGGACGTCGTCGAACACGAAGAACTCCGCCTCCGGACCGAAGTAGCTCGTATCGGCGCGCCCGGTGCCCTTCAGATGGGTCTCGGCCTTCTGGGCGATGTAGCGGGCATCGCGGCTGTAGGATTGACCGGTCACGGGATCGCGGATGTTGCAGATCAGGACCAGGGTCGATGCCAGCGAATACGGGTCGAGGAAAGCCGTGGTCGGATCCGCGACGACAAGCATGTCGCTTTCCTGGATTTCCTGAAAGCCGCGGATCGATGAGCCGTCGAAGCCAATGCCCTCGCTGAGAGCATCGATACTCGCCGCGCTCGGCGGGACGGAAAAATGCTGCCACACCCCCGGCAGGTCGGTGAAGCGCAGGTCGATCATCTGCACCTTCTCATCGGTGATCGCCTTCACGAGATCTTCGGCTGTCGTACATCTGGGAAACATGGCTTCGCTCCTGTCATGGAGAGCCGGTCACTAGAGGTCATGTTGTCGCTCCGCCGCGTGTTAAAGCGGCTTGCGACGAATCCTGCGCGACGTTCGCGGTTGCCGCACCGGAGCGTCAGCTTTGGTGCGGCCCGCGCATCAGCTTCATGGCGTCTTCGATATGCCGCCAGGTCTTGGCGAGTTCGACCTCGCCCTTTGCCTCGAGCTCGATGGCATTCTGCGCAGCTTCCGCAATGGCCTTGGCGCCATGTGCTTCCAAGAGCTGCCGCGCATAATCGTGGATTTCGATTTCTCGCATGGCGCCATGCTCCTCTCGTTCTGGACGCAACCTTGAATTCCGGTCGGGCCGAGAGCCGTAGACGTTGACACCTGATTGAGCGCAGCAGTTTGCATCCTGCTGCGGCGCACTTGCAAGCGTGCTTTCCGGGTGATGGGCGCTGGGGTGAGGGAGCGGCTCCGGAGCAGCGGCAGCGGCAACACAACGCAGGTGGGGCGGTTATCTTTCCGGCGGCGCTTCACCATATGCATGGGAGAGGGGAGGTGAGCGTCATGCGCATTCAACACTGGCAGGACGTTGCCAGCTTGTTGGTGGGTGTGTGGCTGGTCGGGTCGCCGTTTGCCCTGGGCTTCGGCGGAGCGGCCGTCTGGATCACCATCGCGCTTGGGTTGGCTGTCATCCTGTTTGCCGTCGAGGCATTTGTCATTCCGTCCTATCTGGAGGAATGGGGAGAGATGCTGCTCGGACTGGCTCTGCTCTTGGCACCGTGGACGGTCGGCTACGAGCAGGTCTCGGCGACGGTAAGCAGCGTGCTGTCGGGCATGCTGGTGATCCTCTTGGCCGGATGGGAGCTGCTGACGGATCGTGATTTCACCGCCTGGTGGCACGATCGCTGGCATCACCGCGCCGGCTGAGAAGGCAGGTTTGGCCGAGCCATCGGTCCGACCGCTACGCGGTAGCGGCCGGCGCGAGGGGGATTGTTGCGGCAGAGGTGTCGATCCGCTCCTGCCGGATGTTGGATTCCCCCGCCGCAGGGCTTGGTAGCCCCGCGGCAAGGGCTATTGGGCGTCACGATGCGGTTCTCGGTTCGACCTGCTCCCAGATGCTGGTCTTGTTCGTCTCCGGCATCAGGAAAACGGCGAGCACGAAGCAGATCGCAGGAACTAGGATCGGATAGATCAGCGCGTAGCCGACGCTGCCAGTGGCGGCGAAAGCCGCCGAGGTGATGAACGGCACCAAGCCGCCGCCCCAGCCATTGCCGATGTGATACGGCACCGACACCGAGGTGTACCGGATTCTGCTGGGGAAGAACTCCGCCAGGAACGCGCCGACCGGCCCGTACACCATCCCGACGTAACAGACGAGGATGAAGATGATGAAGATTGCGATCGGATAGTTGATGTTTCCGGGCTGCGTGACCGTTCCGAGCCACAGATACAGCGGATAATAGGTGATCGCGGCAAGCAGCATGCCTCCCAGGATCACCGGTTTGCGGCCGATCAGGTCCGACAGCCAGCCAAAGAAGATCAGGCTCGGCGTCGCAAGTAGCAGCGCAGCCCCGACGATGTACGACGAGGTCAGCGCGTCCACCTTGGAGACCTGCTGCAGGAAGTACAGCGCCCAGAACTGACCGCTGTACCACACCACGCCCTGTCCGATCAGGACGATGATGGCGATTCCGATGTATTTGATGTTCGAGCTAAGGAACGCCTCCTTCCAGGGATTCCTGGTCATCTGCCCGCGGGCCTTGATCTCCTGGAAGATCGGCGTCTCCTGGAGCTGGAGGCGGATGTAGATGGCGATGGCCACCAGCAGGAATGACAGCAGGAACGGAACGCGCCATCCCCATTCGTTGAAGGCCTGATCGCCGAAATAGATCCGGGTCAGAATGATCACGGCCAGCGACACCACGATCCCGAGCGTCGGCGAGGTCTGGAGCCAGCCTGTGTAGTAGCCGCGTCTGTCGTCGGGCACATGCTCGGCCACATAGGTGATGGCGCCGCCATACTCGCCACCCAGGCACAAACCCTGGATCATGCGCAGCCCGAACAGCACGAACGCGGCGGTGAGACCGATCGACTGGTAAGTCGGGATCAGGCCGATCGCGCCCGTTCCCAGTCCCATTCCGGTGAGCGTGATGAGGAACGTGTACTTGCGGCCGACTCGGTCGCCCATCCATCCGAAGAGGAATGCTCCGAGCGGACGGATCAGGAATCCTGCAGTGAATAGGGCGATCGTGCTCAGCAGGGCTGCGACGGGGTGGGATTGTTCGAAGAACTTGACCGACAGAACGGCGGCCAGGCTGCCAAAGATATAGAAGTCATACCATTCGATGATGTTTCCGACCGACGCGGCAACGATCACCCGGCGAAAATCGCTCGGTACCTGAATTGCCATGTGCTGCTCCTTTGGTTCAAAGGCTTCTCCTCGCGTTTTTCAGCGCTCTGTTCGCTCGCGGAGTGCGCGTGATGCGTGACGCTACAGGCCTGATTTGCGAGTTGCGTCCGCAACGCCGGTCTCAGGGAAGCCTTGAACCACCTGAGAAGGGCTCCAGCGGTCTTCGAACCGCGAGCCACCACTGCCTCTTTCCCATCTGTCCGAGTGGAGGCGTGACGGTACTCTAATCCTCAATGGGACTGTGGCCTTATGAGACTTTCGGCTCAATCGGGCTTGGAGCGCTAAGATCGGAAACGCGCCGGCAGGACGTTCTTTCCTCCGTATTCCGCATCTGTTCCGCTATCCCGCGGATACCCGGTTCCGGTAGCTTTGTTGAAGCAGGAATACTCAGGGCGGAGGATGTCGGACGAGGGCAGGACGCCGGGCGGCAGGCGCGGCTATGCCGGCACCTGGCCGCCCCGCGAGGCGGTGGCGCCGGCGGGTGGTTATGCCCCGATCGGCGTCGGCGCCTGGCCGCCAATCGTCGAGACGTTGCGCCAGTGGATCCGGGCGGAAGCGGGCGCCGGACGGCTTCTGCCCTGGGTGCCGGTCGCGTTCGGCTGCGGCATCGCGCTTTACTTCGCCGCCGACCATGAGCCAGTGCTGTCGGTCGCGGCCATCGTCGCCATCGCGCTATGCGCTGTCGCGTTCCTGCTCAGGCGGCGGCAGGCGTTCGCTGCCGCCGTCATCATTGCCGCCGTTGCGTCGGGTTTTGCGGTTGCCACCTGGCGCACCGCGCGGGTCGCACATGGCGTGCTGGCGCGGCCGATGTTTTCGGTGTCGCTCACCGGATTTGTCGAGACCCGTGACATCCGCGAGCGTACCGACCGTTTCGTGCTGCGCGTCGCGAGCATCGAAAGCCAGCGCGGCGCGCCGAAGCTCGAGCGTGTCAGGCTGTCGGTGAAGAAGGGCACTGCCCCTGACGTCGGCAGCTTCGTCGAATTGAAGGCACGGCTGCAGCCGCCGCTCGCTCCCTTACGGCCCGGCAGCTACGATTTCAGCCGCGATCTCTATTTCCAGGGCATCGGCGCCTCCGGTTTCGTACTCGGCGCGATCAAGACGACGGCGTCGCCGGAAGGCCGCGGATTTGCGCTGCGCTATGCGGCGTTCATGCAAGGCATGCGCGATGCGATCGATGCGCGGATCCGCAACGTGCTCGAAGGCGACAATCGCGCGATCGCGACCGCACTCCTGACCGGCCGGCGCGATGCGATCTCCGAGCCGGTGAATGATGCGATGTTCATTTCGGGGCTCGGCCACGTGCTCTCGATCTCGGGCTATCACATGGCGGTGGTCGCGGGCGTGGTCTTCTTCGCAGTCCGCGCCTTGCTCGCACTGTTCCCGGTGCTCACTGTGGGCTTTCCGATCAAGAAATGGTCCGCCGCGGCGGCGCTGGTCGCTGCCGCCTTCTATCTGCTGCTGTCGGGAGCGGAGGTCGCGACCCAGAGATCGTTCTTCATGACGGCAGTGGTGCTGATCGCCGTCATGGTCGACCGCCGCGCGGTGACGTTCCGGACGCTCGCCGTCGCGGCCATGATCGTGCTCGCGATCGCACCGGAAGCACTGGTTCATCCGAGCTTTCAAATGTCGTTTGCGGCCACCCTCGGGCTGGTGGCGCTGGTGCAGATTGGCATGCCGCATCTGTTTGCCGCGCCCGATCATTCCGCGACCGCGCGGATCGCGCTGTGGGGCGGGCGCGAGATTGCGATGCTGCTGCTGGCCTCGCTGGTAGCGGGGCCGGCGACCACGCCCTATGCCGCCTTTCACTTCCATCGAGTGGCGCCCTTCGGCGTGCTTGCCAATCTGGCGGCGATGCCGGTGGTGTCGGCGCTGGTGATGCCGGCCGGGCTCCTCGGCTTGCTGGCGATGCCGTTCGGTTTCGACGGCGTGTTCTGGGCGATCATGGGCAGCGGCATCGACTGGATGATCGTGGTTGCGCAATGGGTCGCCGCGCTGCCGGGCGCAGTCGGCCACGTCAGTGCGTTCGGGATCGGCCCGCTGATCGCCGCGAGCCTGGGCGTCATCCTGCTCGGGCTGTTGCGCACGCCGCTGCGCTTCGTCGGCGCGGCGGTGCTTCTCATTGCGGTGGTCTGGGCGGTGAGGGCGCCGCAACCCGACATCCTGATTTCCGGCAACGGCCGCAATGTCGCCGTTCGCGGCGGTGACGGGCGGTTGCACCTGATGCGGACCGCGAAGGACGCGTTTCTCGCCAAGGAGTGGCTTGCCGCGGATGCCGATGCCCGCACTGCAAGCGACCCGTCGCTCACGGAGGGCGTCTCATGCGATGAGGGCGGCTGCGTGACCCCGGCCGCGGGCGGCGCGTTCATCGCGCTCACGCAGCGATCCGAGGCGCTCGCGGACGATTGCGAACGGGCGGTGCTGATCGTGACCGCACGGCCGGTGCCACAAGGCGGTGCGGCGGCGGTCATCGATGCCGAGCGCCTGCGGCGGCAGGGCGGGCTGGCGCTGCGGCGGAACCGGAACGGCTTCGTCATCGATGCGGTCAAGCCCGCCGGCCTCGACCGGCCGTGGTCGCCTGCGGTGTCAGGCGAAGGCGAACCCGAGACCACGATCCGGATCCAAGGGGCACCCGCGCCGCGCGCCATCGATGCGACCCCGTCCGAGTCCGACCTGCAGCCGGAAGACTGAGCGCTCCCGTCAATCTCCACCGGCGTTGGCCGGCAGCTCGAAGGCGCCGAGCCGAAATTCGTCCGGACCGCCCGAATGCGACGGCACTTGCACGAGCGTGAAGCTCGCATCCGGAAATCGCTCCCAGATCGCGAGATCTTCCGCTGCGACGGTGAGCCAGCCGAACCTGAACATGTATCGGCCGGGCTGGGCCACCCGTCCGGCTTTTTGCCATGTGATCTTGGTGACCACCGATCATGCCCCTTGCGAATAGTTCAACAAAAAACCGCATGCGCCCCCGGATGGCCTCCGGGGCCGCTCGAATACTTTGCTTTTCACCCGCGGCAACGTCCCGCCGGCCGAGACCGGCGGCGCACGCTGCCCGAAGCTCTCAGCCGATGAACAGCGGGTTCGGCGCGGGGCGCTGCTCGACCGCCTTCGGTGCCGGCTCTGCAACATGATGCGTCACTGGCAATTGCAGCACGGTGGCCCGCTGCCCTTCGCAGAGCTGGGTCACCAGCACATGGCTGCCATCGGGGAATTCGATCGCGTCGTGATGACGATCCCGAATATGCGCATCGATCTGGTTGAACTTGCCGACACGGAAGCCGGTCGTCTTGGTCCAGATCCAGCGATTGTCGTAGCGGACGTTATCGGCGAACGCGAGTTCGGTCCCGGGAAGCATGCAGACTGCGACCGTCGGATCGCTTTCCGAAGCGAAGCCGCGGGTCGAGGTACCGCGGAAGGTGGTGGTGATAAGCGTCTCTCCGACTTGGGCGGGACGCGTCGCCACGGCGTGCAGGCTATAGTCACACATCGGATTGCTCCTCATTCGAGATAGCCGACCCGTGCCTGGGAAGAGGCGCAGGCCTCTATCAGAGTGGACGATAACTTATAAGCCTCTGCTCCGTTCTTGGCATTTGTACGGCCCGCGCCCTCTAGCCGTTCACAAACACGATAGGAGGCGCTGCCGGACATCTCCTTGCACCGAGAGTGCCCCGGCGAACTTACCGGGGCTCTTATTCTAATCACTCTAAATCGTTCTTGTCAGTGTCCTTGAGGGCAGAGCACCCACCAAAGTACCAGACGAGCTGCTGCGTCCTCGTCGGCTCAGTACTTGCGATAAAGCCCGATCAGCTTGCCCTGGATCCGCACCCGGTTCGGCGGCAGGATGCGGACTTCGTAGGCCGCATTGGCAGGCTCAAGCGCGATTGACGCGCCGCGGCGACGGAAGCGCTTCAGCGTCGCTTCCTCCTCATCGATCAGCGCCACCACGATGTCGCCGGTGTTGGCGGTGTCGTTACGCTGGATCAGCGCCATGTCGCCGTCGAGGATGCCGGCCTCGACCATGGAATCGCCGCGCACCTCGAGCGCATAGTGCTCGCCGGAGCCGAGCATGTCGGGCGGCACGCTGATGGTGTGGCTGCGGGTCTGCAGCGCCTCGATCGGCGTACCCGCCGCGATCCGGCCCATCACGGGAACGGCGACGGGACGGTTGCCATCATCCTCGGCCACGGCCGCGCTGGTCGTGCGCTTGCCGAGCGTGCCCTCGATGACGCTTGGCGTGAAGCCGCGGCGACCGTTGCCGGCGGCGGAGAGCTCGGGCAGTTTGATCACCTCGATCGCGCGGGCGCGGTTCGGCAGGCGGCGGATGAAGCCCCGTTCCTCCAGCGCCGTGATCAGGCGGTGGATGCCGGACTTCGAGCGCAGGTCGAGTGCGTCCTTCATCTCGTCGAACGAAGGAGGCACGCCGGCCTCTTTCAGCCGTTCGTTGATGAAACGCAGAAGTTCATACTGTTTGCGCGTAAGCATCGCGAGCATTCCCCCGGTTGGTAGCGTCGTTCGATCCGAGACTTGAGAAGAGCTGATCTCGGGAGTCACGCACTCCCATTCGTAGACAGCGAGTTTCGAAACAAATCATGAACGGACACTATATGTTCGATATGTGTTCCGCAACCACTTAATTTCTGGTGAACGCGACCAGAGATGCTCGGGCAGGTGTCGGTCGCGACGTCATTCGGGCAATCGGAGAATGTCGCAAGGCGCGCCTTTTGCTGCGGCTGGCGCGAATGGCGGACGGATCACAAGTGCCTGCGCCGCAGTGAGATTCCCAAGCAGCGAACTGTCCTGCTTGGTGACCGGCGTTGCGATCAGCGTGCCGTCGTCGCGCTCTTCGAGTAGCGCACGAAGATAATCTTCGCGCTGATCGTTGGCGGCGAGATCGCGGCCGAGCAGGGCGCTTTCCGTCACGTGATGAATCGCCGAGCGGCCGAGCAGGGCCCGAATCAACGGCACCAGGAACAGATAGGCGCAGACATAGGACGACACCGGATTGCCGGGCAGGCCGATCACTCGCATCGCGCCGAGCCGGCCATGCATCATCGGCTTGCCCGGCCGCATCGCGATCTTCCAGAACGCCATGGTCACGCCCTCGGCCTCGAGCGACGGTTTGACGAGGTCATGGTCGCCGACCGAAGCGCCGCCGGTGGTGATGAGGATGTCGGCGCCCGCGGCATGCGCGCGGCGGATGCCGTCAGTGGTGGCGGCAACCGTGTCGGCGGCGACCCCCAGATCGATCGCTTCAGCGCCTTCCGCACGCGCCATCGCCCGCAGCGCATAGCCGTTGGAATAGACGATCTGGCCTGGACCCGGAGAGGTGCCCGGCATCACGAGTTCGTCGCCGGTCGCGAGCACGGCGACCTTGGGTCGGCGCCGCACGGGGAGTTCCGGATAGTTCATTGACGCCGCCAGCGACAGCGCGCGGTCGGTCAGCCGGCTTCCGCGCCTCAGCAGCACGTCACCCTCGCGGAAATCGACGCCGGCGGGCCGGATATGCCGCCCGGCGACAGCGGCCTCGGTGATGGTGATGTGATCGCCATCGACCCGGGTGTCCTCCTGGATCACGACCGCATCGGCGCCGGCGGGAATGACGCCTCCGGTGAAGATCCGTGCCGCTTCCCGCGGACCAAGTTCCCGATCGAACGGCCGGCCCGCGGCGACTTCGCCGATCACCTTCAGCCGCGCGCTCAAGTCGGCGGCGTCGGCGGATCGCACCGCATAGCCATCCATCGCCGACATCGCCAGTGGCGGCTGAGTACGCTTTGCCGCGACGTCACGGGCAAGCGTGCGGTGATAGGCGGCATCGAGCGCGACCATCTCTTCCGGCAATGGTTCCGCGCCGGCGAGGACCGCGGCTAGCGCATCGGCGACCGGCATCAGGGCCACGGGCAACTCCTAAATTCCGAGCGCGACAAGCGCGTTCGTCACATCATCCGGCGATGTGACGTGAATGGCCGTGAGACCTATCGCCCGTGCGCCGCGAATGTTCTCTGCGGAATCGTCGAAGAACACGATGCGTGAGGCCGGCACGCCGATCGCCTTTATCACGTAGTCATAGGCGTCCGCGTCAGGTTTCCGTAGCCCGATCGTCGAGGAGAAGAAGATCTGGCGGAAGTGGCCGAGCACGTCCGAATAGGCTGTCGAGAAATGCTCGATATGGGGCGGATTGGTGTTCGAGAAAGCATAAAGCGGCAGACGCGTCTTGGCGCGCGCCAGGTGCTCGGCGATTCCCGGCATCTCGCCGGCGAAGATCGCGTTCCACCCTTCCAGGAACTGGGCGTCGGAGATGCCGATGCCGAGCGACTGCCGCAAGCTTGCGAAGAAGGCGGCGTCATCGATCTTGCCGACCTCGTGATGTCTGTAACTCTCGTCCATCACAAAGCGGGTGGCGAGCTCGCCGGGCTCGCAGCCGGCATGGCCGGCCCAGGTGGTCATCACCTTGCCGAAATCGATATCGAGCACGACGCGGCCGAGGTCGAACAACAGGACGTCGGCGGAGCCGGGGGAAAGGGACGGTTGAGTCATGGCGACGGCTGTGTACGAAAATCCCGAGGGGCCGGCAATGTCTTCGATTGTATCAGCCAGGCGGGTCACACACACCGATGTCGTCCCCGCGAAGGCGGGGACCCATAACCACAGGGAGTTGTGGTGGCGCGAGCAAGCAGTGGTAGCGGAGCACACAGCAAAGTCCTGTGGTTATGGGTCGACGAGGGGAACGTCCGATTCAATTTTCAAACAGCTTGAGGATGTGAGTCCACATTCTCGCGGCGCATTGCGCCCGAGCTTTGCGTTCGTTTCACCCTCTCATCGAACAGAGGGCGCAGGGAAAGCCGGGTGCCGGTTGCACCCATGGGTCCCGTGCGACAAAAAGCACGGGAGTAGGACCACAGGTTCAACCGAAGCATTCCGGCCTTCCCTGCGCGATGGTGTTACGGCTTACTTCGTACTCTCCCCGGTGACCGGGCTTTCTTGCCACCGTCGCCTAGTGCGAATGTGTTCGCACGAAACTTAGCGCCAGCGTCGGGGCGCCAGGACCACACGACTTCGCCGTCCGTAATGCGCGTGCTCGTCAGTCACACCCATCGCGTCCACCGCATCTCACCGCAACGTTCGTGACGATCGCGAGCCGCCCCTCTCTTGGGTGAGACGCGCGGAGTTAAATCACTGATTTTGCCCGACGGCGAAAGCGAAATGTTTTTCGCTGATAGTCTGGATACGTTTCTGCTGATTTGCCCGTCGGGTTGATATGTCGCACCCAAAGCAACCACATCGTCACTACGAGCCAACGGATAAGCGCGAAGCGCCGCCCGATGACAGGCTCCGGGAAGCAATCCATAGCGCAGCGAACGGAGGCATGGATTGCTTCGCTCCGCTCGCAATGACGGAGGCTGTCATTCCGGGGCGTCCAAAGGACGAGCCCGGAATCCATTTCGCAGCTTGCGCCAGCGGATGAATGGATTCTCTGATGTGCAATTGCACATCATAGCTCGCGCTGCGCCCGCCCCGGAATGACCGCGGCAGTTGGCAACGGGTGGAGCATAAGTGCGACGGACGAGCGCAAGACTCGTGCTTCGGCAATCGCCGATTGGGCATGGAAGCCTCCCGCATTTCGGCTTTGCCGTCATTGACGGCACATATATCGTTCGCGGCAGGAAACCGACCCCGGTGAAATAGCGGGTAACGATGTCCGGTGATGCGAGGAAAACCATGTCCGATACGCTCCTGTTCTCACCAATGACGATCCGCGGCATCACGCTGAAGAACCGGATCGTGGTGCCGCCGATGCATCAATATTCGGCCGTGAAGGGATTTCCGACCGATTGGCATTTGATGAATGCGGGCAAGTTCGCCGCCGGCGGCGCGGGGCTCGTCATTGTCGAGTCGACCAAGGTCGAGCGGCGCGGCTGCGGCACGGTCGGTGATCTCGGCATCTGGGACGACAAGTTCATCGCGCCACTCAATCGGCTCGTCACCTTCATCAGGCAGCAGAATGCGGTTGCCGGCATCCAGCTCGGCCATTCCGGCCGCAAGGCGCGCGCAACGCGCCCGTGGGAAGGTGATGGCCCGCTGCAGCGGTCGCCTGACATCGAGGATTGGGACGACTGGACCCCGGTCGCGCCGAGCGCGATCGCGCACAGTGCACGCTGGCCGGTGCCGCGGGCGCTGGAGCGCAGTGAGGTCAAGGACCTCGTGCAGGCCTGGGGCCAGGCCGCGCGCCGCGCCAACGCGGCCGGCTTCGACGTGCTCGAATTGCACGGCGCCCACGGCTATCTCGTGCATGAGTTCTTGTCGGAGCGCGGAAACCAACGCACCGACGAGTATGGCGGCTCGGAAGAGAACCGCATGCGCTTCATCATCGAAGTGACGGAGGCGGTGCGCAGCTATTGGCCCGACCACAAGCCGCTGTTCGTGCGGCTGTCGGTGGAGGACAATGCCGGCTGGGGCCCGGAGCAGAGCGTACGGCTCGCCCGCATCCTCAAGGCGAAAGGCGTCGATGTCATCGATTGCTCGTCCGGCGGCATCACCGACATGGCGCCGATCCTCGGCAAGGAAATCAAGTACAACTACCAGGTGCCCCTATCGGAATACGTCCGCCGTCACGCCGACATCCTCACCATGGCCGTTGGCCTCATCATTCATGGTGACCAGGCGGAACAGATCCTGCGCGAAAAACAGGCAGATCTGATCGCGATTGGGCGCGAAATCCTCAACAACCCGAACTGGCCGATGGACGCCGCGCTGAAGCTTGGCGTGGACGGGCCATTCCGTAATGTTCCGCCGCAGTTCGGCTATTGGCTCGGCACGCGCGCCAAACGCGGCTTTGGAACCAATCCGTCGACCTGGCAGAGCGGCCTCCAGGAGGGACGTCCATAGCGGCGCACGAGCAACGCACGATGTCGTGAGCGACGGTATTTCTCCGGTACAATTGGCCTTGATCCGACCAAAAAGGCATTGTGTGTTTGTCCACGTCGGGTGAGAACGACGATTCATCACAGTCGTGGCGGCTACAGCGGGAAGGATCGCACGCATGCGCAGGAATTTTGGCTTTCTCCTCGGCACGGTGACCGGTGCTGGCCTTACCCTTCTCGTCACCGCCCCGCAGGGCGCCAATCTGGTTGCGGTCGCCAAGGCCGCGGTCCGCTCCGATACCTATTCCCAGCTCAATCTGTTCGGCGACGTGTTCGAGCGCGTCCGGACCGACTATGTCGAGAAGCCCGACGACTCCAAGCTGATGGAGGGCGCGATCAACGGCATGATCTCCTCGCTCGATCCGCATTCTCGCTACATGAACGAGAAGGGCTGGACCGACATGCAGGAGACCACCCACGGCGAGTTCGGCGGCCTCGGCATCGAGGTCACGATGGAAGACGGTTTCATCAAGGTCGTAGCACCGATCGATGACACGCCAGCCTCGCGCGCCGGCATCATGTCGGGCGACATCATCACCCAGATCGATGACGAACAGATCCAGGGCATGACGCTGGATCAGGCCGTCAACAAGATGAAGGGCCCGCCCAACAGCCAGACCAAGCTGAAGATCATCCGCAAGGATGCCGACAAGCCGATCGACGTCGCCATCACCCGCGAGATCATCCGTGTGCGCCCGGTGCGCTTCCACACCGATGGCGGCAATATCGGCTATATCAGGATCAACTCGTTCAACGAGCAGACCACCGAGGGCCTGCACAAGGCGATCGCCGATATCTCCAAGGAGATCCCGCAGGACAAGCTTGCCGGCTATGTGATCGACCTGCGCAATAATCCCGGCGGCTTGCTCGACCAGGCGGTGTCGGTGGTGAGCTCGCTGATGGCGCGCGGCGAGGTGGTCTCGACCCGCGGCCGGTTGCCGGAGGAGACTCAGCGCTTCACCGCGCGCGGCGGCGACATGACCAAGGGCAAGCCGCTTGTGGTCCTGATCAACGGCGGCTCGGCCTCTGCCTCCGAGATCGTGGCCGGTGCGCTGCACGACCACAAGCGCGCGACGCTGATCGGCACCCGCACCTTCGGCAAGGGCTCAGTGCAAACCATCATTCCGCTCGGGGCTGGCAATGGCGCGCTGGCACTGACCACCGCGCGCTATTTCACGCCGTCGGGCCGATCGATCCAGGCGCAGGGCATCGCGCCCGATATCGAGATCCTGCAGGATGTGCCGGACGAATTGAAGACGCGTGCCGAGATCAAGGGCGAGGCCTCGATGCGCGGGCATCTGGCGGCCGAAGGCACCGAGCAGACCGGCTCGCAATCCTTCGTCCCGCCTGACGAGAAGAACGACAAGGCGCTGAACGCTGCTTACAACCTGTTGCGTGGCGTCACCGTCAACGCCGACGCCAAGGGCGCGCCGAAGCGGACGATCCCGAACTGAACATCACGTTGACGCGGGAGGACCGTCTCAGGGTTCGTCATGCCCGGGCTTGTCCCGGGCATCCACGTCTTTTGCTGCTGTGCAAGCCTCTTCGTGGATGGCCGGGACGAGCCCGGCCATGACGGGCCTCAGGCAGGAATCGTAGGGTGGGCAAAGCGCAGCGTGCCCACCGTCCGCGGGCGGTGCAAGAAAGGTGGGCACGCTGCGCTTTGCCCACCCTACAGGATTCAATCAGGTTCAGCGCGCGCGGATGGCGGATGAATCCGAGCGGTGGGTCCGCGGGCGCTTGCCGACCGACCGGATCGGTGGATCCTGAGCCCACATCCCGTAACCCTGCTCGATGTAGCGCTGATAGCCGCCTGTATAGGGGTTGCCCGGACCTTTGTTCTGGCAATTGGCGTTCGGGTAGAATTGCGCGCAATAGCCGGGCTCGGAAATCACCTGCTGTGCCATCGCCGGCGCACTGAGGACGCAGAGTGCCGCGGCCGCACCAAGAAGCTTGAAGGCCCACATAGCGTTGCTCCTTCAAAGGGCTACGCCAAATGTAACACCGCACGCGATGGCGCAGTCCGGGCGATCCGGTCACAGCCGCGTGACAGCGCAGTCGTGACGTAACGCGTCAGCGATCCGCGGCGCGATAGTGGCCGGACTTGCCGCCCTGCTTCTCGACGAGGTGGATCCCTTCGATGCGGACGCCGCGTTCCACCGCCTTGATCATGTCGTAAATGGTGAGGCAGGCGACCGAGACCGCGGTCAGCGCCTCCATCTCGACGCCAGTCGGGCCGGTGACCTTGACGGTCGCCTGCACGATGCAGCCCGGCAGTTTCTCGTCCGGCTCGATATCGACCGTCACCTTCGACAGCGCGAGCGGATGGCAGAGCGGGATCAGTTCCGAGGTCCGTTTCGCCGCCATGATGCCGGCAATGCGCGCGGTGCCGAGCACGTCGCCCTTCTTGGCATTGCCTGAGACGATCAGCTCGAGCGTTGCCTTGCTCATGATGACGCGGCCTTCGGCGACGGCTGTGCGTTCGGTCGCGGGCTTGGCGGAGACGTCGACCATGCGTGCCTCACCGCTGGCATCGATATGGGTGAGGGCGGGACCGCCCTTTGACTTCTCCGCCATCGCTCTAACGGGTTCCGGTGGCGCGCGGCGCGCTTTTGCGTGCGAGCAGCGCGCGGGTTGCCGCTGTTACATCGGCCTGACGCATCAGGCTCTCGCCGACCAGGAAGGTCGACATGCCCACGCGTTCCAGCCTGGACAGATCGTCCGGCGTGAAGATGCCGCTTTCGCCGACCATCAGCCGCTCCTTCGGGATCAGCGGTGCCAAGGCCTCGCTGGTCGCGAGCGTGGTCTCGAAAGTGCGGAGATTGCGGTTGTTGACGCCGATCATCGGCGAGCGGAGCTTCAGCGCGCGGTCGAGCTCGGCGCGGTCGTGGATTTCGACCAGCACGTCCATCTGAAGCGCGAGCGCTGCGTCCTCGATATCCTTGGCCGCTGCGTCATCGAGCGCGGCCATGATGATCAGGATGCAGTCGGCGCCATGGGCGCGGGCTTCGACCACCTGATAGGTGTCGAACATGAAATCCTTGCGCAGCACCGGCAGATTGGTTGCCGTGCGCGCCGCGACCATGAAGTCGAGATGGCCCTGGAACGAGGGCGTGTCCGTCAGCACCGACAGGCAGGCCGCGCCGCCGGCTTCATAGGCTTTTGCCAAAACAGGCGGATCGAAGTCGGCGCGGATCAGCCCCTTCGATGGCGAGGCCTTCTTGATCTCGGCAATCAGCGCGTAATCGCCGCGAGCGTGCTTTTCGCGGATAGCGCGCACGAACCCGCGCGGCGGCGACGCGGCCTTGGCGCGCGCCTCGATCTCGGGCAGCGGATGCGCGCGTTTGGCTGCGGCGATCTCCTCGCGCTTATAGGCTTCGATCTTCTTCAGGATGTCGGACATCGCGGACCCTATGTCTCTATGAGCATGATCCGGATCATGCTCTAGCTGTTGGAAACCGCGATCAAATGTTTGAGCTTCGCGGCAGCGGCACCGCTATCCAACGAATTGGTCCCGAGCGCGACGCCTTCCTTCAAATCTTTGGCACGGCCGGCGACGATCAGCGCCGCGGCGGCGTTGAGCAGCGCGACATCCCGATAGGCGCTCGGCTCGCCATTGAGCACGCTGAGCAGCGCCACCGCGTTGGCATCGGCATCGCCGCCCTTCAAGGCCTCGCTGCCGACGCGGCCAAAGCCAGCATCGTCAGGGGAAACTTCGAAGGTTCTGATCTCGCCGCGCTCCAGCGCCGCGACGAAGGTCGGGCCGGTGAGGGTGATTTCGTCGAGCCCGTCGGAGCCGTGCACCACCCAGGCCGCTTCCGAGCCGAGGTTCTTCAGGACCTGCGCTAAGGGCTGCACCCATTGCCGCGAGAACACCCCGACCATCTGCCTCTTGACCCCGGCGGGATTGGAGAGCGGGCCGAGCAGGTTGAAGATGGTGCGGGTCGCAAGCTCGACCCGGGTCGGGCCGACATTCTTCATGGCCGGGTGATGAGCGGGGGCGAACATGAAGCCGATCCCGGCTTCCTGGACGCACTGGCCGACCTGGGCCGGGGTAAGATCGATCTTGACGCCGAGCGAGGCCAGCACGTCGGCGGCGCCCGAGCGCGACGACAGCGCGCGGTTGCCGTGTTTTGCGACCGGCACGCCCGTGCCGGCCACGATGAACGAGGCGCAGGTCGACACGTTCACGGAGCCGGAACCGTCGCCGCCGGTGCCGACCACGTCGACCGCTTCGGCTGGTGCCGTCACCCGCAGCATCTTGCTGCGCATCGCCCACACCGCGCCGGTGATCTCGTCAACGGTCTCGCCGCGCACGCGCAAGGCCATCAGGAGGCCGCCCATCTGCGAGGGCGTGGCTTCGCCCGACATCATGCTGTCGAAGGCGCTTGCGGCTTCGTCGCGCGACAAGGTTGCGCCGGTGGCGACTTTCGCAATTATCGATTTCAGGTCGTCCATCGCCCGCCCGTGAAGATTTTAGAGCATGATCCGGAAAAGTGGAAACCGGTTTTCCCTCGCGACAAACGCGAAGCGTTTGCGCGGAGATCATGCTCAAACAAAAGATGAGAGCAATGATCTAATCGGATCATGCTCAGTTGTTATTCGCGCCCGTCACCTGTGCGAAGGCGGCCTGATTGATTGTGGTTCCGATGTCTTTTTCGATCTTGTTGACGTATTGCGCGACCTGCTCGTCGGTCAATCCGCGCTGCAGCGCCTCTTTCAACTTCTTCACCTCCTCGGAGGAAAGATCGAGCGGCGGCACGATGATGTCGGTGACGCGGAAGACGACGCGCTCGCCACCGGTACCCGTGGCCTGACCGACGCCATCCTTGGCGGTGCGGAACGCAGCCGCGACCACGCTCTCAGGCACGGCCGGTAGCGAGGCATCGCGGCGGAATTTATCCGCAGTCTCGACCTTCACGCCGAGTGCGGAGGCTTCGTCGGCGAGCTTGCCGCCGGCCTCGACCTTCTTGACGATCTCGGTTGCCTTTTCGCGCAGCCTGGTCGCGATCTGGTCCTCGCGCCATTTCGCCTCGACCTGGGCGCGCACCTCGTCGAGGCTGCGCTCGCGCGACGGCGTCACGCCGAGCACGTCGTACCAGACGTAGCCGCCGCGGAACTGGATCGGCTCGTTGTCGACGCCGACATCGCTGCCGAAGGCCTGTGAGACGACATCGAGGCCGGTCGGAATGTTCGCCACGGGCTGGCCGTTCGGCATGCGGCCGGAGCGGTCGACGGCGTCGATGGTGACGGCGGCGAGCCCAAGCTTCTGCGCCGCCTCGACGAGGTTGGCGCCGCCGCCGCGCTCGTCTTCCATCTTGTTGTGGAGATCGGCGACCTTCTCGCGGGCGCGCTCGGCTGCGATCTGCTTCTTGATCTCGCCGGCCATGCTCTCATAGGTCGGCGTCGTGCCCGGCTCGATCTTGCCGACCTTGACCAGCGCCACGCCAAAGCGGCCCTGTACCGGCTGGCTGACTTCGCCTGAGGGCAGGGAGAACGCCGCATCCGCCACCGCCGGATCGAGGATCGCCGACTTCGCGACCACGCCGAGATCGACGTCGGACAGATTGAGGTTGCGTTCCTTGGCGAGGTCGTCGAACGAGGTGTTCGAGGTCAGCCGCGCACGTGCGGCAGTGGCTTCCTCCACGTTCGGAAACACGATCTGTGATACCTCGCGCTTCTCCGGCGTGCCAAGCTGGTTGCGGCGCTGTTCGAATATCTTCTTGGCATCCTCGTCGGAGACCTCGGTCCACTTGCCGATCTCCTCGGGCGTCACGACGACGAACGCGATCTTGCGGAATTCTGGCGCGCGGAACTGGGCCTTGTGATCCTCGAAATAGGCGGCGAGCGCCTCGGGCGAGGGCGGGTCGATGGTGCCGGCCTGCGCTGCGTCGAGCTTGATGTACTCGATCGAGCGCTGCTCGTTCTGATAACGGACCAGGGCCTCGATCAAGGTCTTTGGCGGCTCGATGCCGGCGCCGATCGTGCCGGCGATCTGGCGGCGGAGGCCGACGCGGCGCTGCTCGGCGAGATAGCGCTGCTCGGTGTAGCCGAACTGGCGGATCACGGACTGGAAGCGCTGCGGCTCGAACTGGCCGTTCAGCCCCTTGAAGTTCGGATCGTTGTAGATCGAGCGCATCGTCTCTTCCTGAGACTGGCCGAGCCGAAGCCGCCGGGCCTCCTCGTCAAGGGCCGCTTCCGCGATCGTCTGCTGCAGCACCTGGCGGTCAAAGCCGAAGGCGCGCGCCTGGTCAGGCGTCAACGGACGGCCGAACTGGCGGCCGACCTGCTGCAGCCGGTCGGTGTAGATCTGGCGGAACTGCTCGGTCGAGATTTCGGTGCTGCCAACCTTGGCGAGCGTCGACTGGCCGAACCCCTTGAAGATGTCGGCAATGCCCCAGATTCCGAAACTGACAATCAAAACGCCCATCACCACGGCCATGACGATCTTGCCGAGCCAGTTTGATGAGGCTGTCCGAATTCCTCGAAGCATGGGTCCAACTTGTTTGAAAAGGAGGGGAACCGGGTCGCGCCCGGGGATGATCCGATAAGCGGATTCCTTAAAGCGCGTCACCGAGTTGGGAACGCATCATAAAGTGGCAACTGCGCCGTCGCAACCTAGAGCATGATCCGGAAAAGTGGACCCCGGTTTTCCGGAAAGATCATGCTCAAACAAGAAGCTAACGCGGGACGGCGGATGCCGTCCCGCTATGGCGGCGATTTGTAGCGGTGGACCGCCGGGTCTGGAAGTGAGAGCCGGGCTCTGCTAGCGCATGTCGACCACCATCTCTCGGGAATCCTGCCATGACCGACGCCATCCGGCCGCTGATCGCCGGCAATTGGAAAATGAACGGCCTGAAAGCCTCCATCGGCGAATTCGACACCATGCTGGCGGGGGCCGGCGCGCTGGCCGGCAAGGCCGATCTCCTGGTCTGCCCGCCGGCGACCTTGATTGCCGCCTTTGCTGACAAGGCTCGCGGCTCGAAGGTCGCCGTCGGGGCCCAGGATTGCCATCCCAAGGCCTCCGGAGCCCATACCGGGGACATCTCGGCGGAAATGCTGGCGGATGCCGGCGCCAGCGCCATCATCGTCGGCCATTCCGAGCGCCGCGCCGACCATGGCGAGACCGATGCGCTGGTCCGCCAGAAGGCCGAAGCTGCCTGGCGCGCAGGCCTCACCGCGCTCGTCTGCATCGGCGAGACCCGCGAGCAGCGCGATGCCGGGCGGGCGCTGGATGTCTGCGGCACCCAGCTCAAGGGCTCGCTGCCGGACGGTTCGACCGCGGCCAATTTGGTGGTCGCCTACGAGCCGGTCTGGGCGATCGGTACCGGGCTGACCCCGACGGTGCAGGATGTCGAGCAAGTTCATAAGTTTATCCGGAGGTTCTTGACGGAACGCTTCAAAGGAGAGGGCGTAAATGTCCGGATTCTCTATGGCGGCTCCGTAAAACCCTCGAATGCGGCCGAGCTATTGGGCGTTGCCAATGTCAACGGCGCGCTGGTCGGCGGTGCCAGCCTGAAGGCAGCCGATTTCCTTGCGATCGCGGCGGGCGCTCCCTAGCTGGATTGCGGCGGTTATTGGGGTGGCGTTGCCGGTCCCGATCGTGTAACACCGCGCAACTTCAGGAAAACCCGCTGATAGCGTGTGAGCCGCCGGAACCCGGCGCTTCTAGGCTTGCGACGGAAGGTCACAATGCAGACTGTCGTCATCGTCATCCACCTCATGATCGTCGCCGTGATGATCGGGGCCGTGCTGCTGCAGAAATCCGAGGGCGGCGGCCTTGGCATGGGTGGGGGCGCGGGCTTCATGTCGAGCCGCGGCACCGCGAACCTGCTGACGCGGACCACCGCGGTCCTGGCGGTATTGTTCTTCGCGACCAGCCTGTTTCTGTCCTGGCATGCCGGCCTCAGCCGCCAGCCGACCTCGGTCCTCGGCACCGGCGCCCCGGCGCCGACGCAGCAGCCCGCTGGCGGCGCGCCGATCACGCCGCCGACCTCGGGCGGCATCCTGGATTCGCTGAAGAAGGCCGACGAACAGCAGGGCCAGCAGGCCCCCGCCGGCGGCCCGCAGGCGCCGCGCTCGCAATAATGCGGGGTGGCTATGCAGGGTGCAGGACTGGCGTCCTGCGTCAGGAATCGCCATTAACGGTCTGACTAAGCAGTAAAATTCACGTCACTCACAGCCCGGCAACAAGTTTGCCGGGAGGACACGAATCATTTTGGCGAATCGCCCTCGTCGAGATAGAGGTTAGGCCCCATGGCGCGGTACATATTCATCACCGGCGGCGTGGTCTCCTCACTCGGCAAGGGTCTGGCTTCAGCGGCATTAGGTGCCCTGCTGCAGGCACGCGGGTACAAGGTCCGCCTCCGCAAGCTCGATCCTTATCTCAACCTCGATCCCGGAACGATGTCGCCGTACCAGCACGGCGAAGTGTTCGTGACCGACGACGGCGCCGAGACCGATCTCGATCTCGGCCATTACGAGCGCTTCACCGGGCGGCCGGCGACCAAGGCCGACAACATCACCACCGGGCGCATCTACCAGGACATCATCTCGAAGGAACGGCGCGGCGATTATCTCGGCGCCACCATCCAGGTGGTCCCGCACGTCACCAACGCGATCAAGGAATTCGTGCTCGACGGCAACGGCGGCTATGATTTCGTCCTGGTCGAGATCGGCGGCACGGTGGGCGACATTGAGGGCCTGCCGTTCTTCGAGGCGATCCGTCAGCTCAAGAATGAATTGCCGCGCGATCATGCGGTCTACATTCATCTGACGCTTTTGCCGTACATCCCAAGTGCGGGCGAGCTCAAGACAAAACCGACGCAGCACTCGGTGAAGGAACTACGCTCGATCGGCATCCAGCCGGATATCCTGCTCTGCCGCACCGACCGCGAGATTCCGAAGGAGGAGCGGCGCAAGCTCGGGCTGTTCTGCAACGTGCGCGAAAGTGCTGTGATCGAGGCGCGCGACGTCGACAACATCTATGCCGTGCCGGAGGCCTATCACGCCGCCGGCCTCGACGACGAGGTGCTGGCCGCGTTCGGGATCGCGCCGAAGATTCCACCGGCGCTGCAGAGCTGGCACGTCATCAACGAGCGCGTCCGCAATCCCGAGGGCGCCGTGACGATCGCGATCGTCGGCAAATATACCGGGATGAAGGATGCCTATAAGTCGCTGATCGAGGCGCTCTCCCATGGCGGCATCGCCAACAAGGTGAAGGTCAATCTCGACTGGATCGAGAGCGAGGTGTTCGAGAACGAGGATCCCGCGCCGTTCCTCGAGCACGTCAACGGCATCCTGGTGCCCGGCGGCTTTGGCCAGCGCGGCGCGGAAGGGAAAATCCGGGCGGCGCAATTCGCCCGCGAGCGCGACGTGCCGTATTTCGGCATCTGCTTCGGCATGCAGATGGCGGTGATCGAGGCCGCGCGCAATCTGGTCGGCATCGAGCAGGCCAATTCCACCGAATTCGGCCCGACGCCCGAACCGCTCGTCGGCCTGATGACGGAATGGCTGCGCGGCAACGAACTGGAGAGGCGCTCGCAAGCTGGCGATCTCGGCGGCACCATGCGGCTTGGCGCGTACCCGGCGGTCCTCAAGCGCGGCAGCCGCGTCTCCGAAGTCTATGGCGGCGCCACCGAAATCTCCGAGCGCCATCGCCACCGCTACGAGGTCAATACCGCCTACAAGGACCGGCTCGAGCAGCACGGCCTGCGCTTCTCCGGTCTGTCACCCGACGGCGTATTGCCGGAGATCGTCGAATACGAGGACCATCCCTGGTTCATCGGCGTGCAATTCCACCCCGAATTGAAGTCGCGCCCCTTCGAGCCACATCCGCTATTCGCCTCGTTCATCCAGGCAGCGATGGCGCAATCGCGGCTGGTCTAGGCCGTCATTCCGGGATGCGCCGAAGGCGCAGGCGCGGAATCCATCGGGCCGCAAGCTACGTGGACAAATGGATTCCGGGCTCGCGCTGCGCGCGCCCCGGAATGACAGGGTACGATTAAACTACGATTGATCCGCGTGAAGTTATGCGCGCGCCGCTGCGTGGCGTGCGTGGCCCGCTCAAGACAGTCTCCCTCGCAACGGCTATAAGTGCTGCACCGAGCGCACAACAATCAGGGAGGACTGCCGAATGATCTATGAGACCCGCGTCTATCGCTGCCTGCCGGGCCGGCTGCCGGCACTGCTCAAGCGCTTCGATACCATCACGCTGAAGCTGTGGGAGAAGCATGGCATCAAGCAGGTCGGGTTCTTCACCACGCTGGTCGGCGAATCCAATCAGGAGCTGACCTACATCCTGGCTTGGGAATCGCTTGCCGATCGCGAAAAGAAATGGACTGCGTTCCAGACCGATCCGGAGTGGATTTCGGCGCGGGCCAAGACCGAAGAGGATGGTCAGATCGTCGGCAATATCGTCAACCAGTTGCTGGTGCCGACCACATTCTCCGCGCTGAAGTGAGGCTCAGTGCAACCCTGATATTCCCGGGGGCAATACGGGGTTGATCCTGGTGTCGCGGATCGGCATGGTCCGCGCGAAATTGAAAGGACACACCGTTGAACGCCAAGACCTCGGCGGCCCCGATCGTCAATGTCGGCCCGGTCAAGTTCGGCAATGATCTGCCGATCTCGATCATCGCCGGCCCTTGCCAGCTCGAGAGCCGAGCGCATGCGCTGGAGGTGGCCAGCGCGCTGAAGGAGATCGCAGGCCGCCTGAACGTTGGGCTGGTCTACAAGACGTCCTTCGACAAGGCCAACCGCACCAGCGCATCCGCCGCGCGCGGCATCGGGCTGGCGCAGGCGCTGCCGATCTTTGCCGAGATCCGCTCCTCGCTCGGCCTGCCTGTCCTGACCGACGTGCATGAGCCAGCGCAATGCGCCGAGGTTGCGCCGGCGGTCGACGTGCTGCAGATTCCGGCCTTCCTCTGCCGGCAGACCGATCTGCTGCTTGCGGCAGCTGCGACCGGCAAGGTCGTCAACGTCAAGAAGGGCCAGTTCCTGGCGCCGTGGGACATGGCCAATGTGGTTGCAAAACTCACTAGCGCCAGCAATCCGAACGTGCTGGTGACCGAGCGCGGCGCGTCCTTCGGCTACAACACGCTGGTCTCCGACATGCGCGCGCTGCCGATCCTGGCGCGCACCACCGGCGCGCCTGTTATCTTTGACGCCACCCATTCGGTGCAGCAACCGGGCGGGAAGGGGGCATCCTCGGGCGGCGAGCGCGAATTCGTCCCCGTGCTGGCGCGCGCGGCCGTTGCGGTCGGCGTTGCCGGCGTCTTCATCGAGACCCATCCCGATCCCGATCGCGCCCCATCCGACGGGCCGAACATGGTGCCGCTCCGCGAGTTCGAGGGGCTGGTCAGGACGCTGATGCAATTCGACGCGCTCGCCAAGAAGGCGGCGCGTTGAGGGGGCGGGTGCGAAACGCGTGACCGCAACTGGCCGCCTGCCGCCGGCGCTCAACATCATTGCGATCGCGACCTTTGCCGCGAGTCTTTCGGCGCGTGCGCTCGATCCGGTGCTTCCGCATGTCGCCGACGAGTTCAGCGTCAGCATCGCAACCGCCGCAAGCTTTGCCGCGGTGTTCGCCTTCACCTTCGCTATCGTCCAACCGCTGCTGGGCGCCGCCGCCGACCTGTTCGGCAAGGCGCGGCTGATGATCATCTGTCTCGTGCTGCTCGGGCTCGCCAACATTCTCGGCGCGCTGTCGACATCCTTCTCGATGCTGTTCGCCACTCGCATCCTCGCCGGCATCGGCTCCGGCGGCGTGTTTCCGGTCGCGCTCGGGCTGACCAGCGATCTCGTGGCGCCCGACAAGCGCCAGGTCGCGATCGGGCGAACGCTGGCTGGCGCCATGACCGGCAACCTGCTGGGCGCTTCGGCCTCCGGCCTGATCGGCGATTTCCTCGGCTGGCGCGGCGTGCTCGCCGTGCTCGGCGCCCTCGTCGTTCTGGCTTCGCTTGCGGTGCTCGCCGGCTTCCGTGGCGCGAAGCTCGCGCATCCGCCCAAGACGAGCTTTTCTGCCTTGAAGCAGGGCTACCGCACCATCTTCACCAATCCGAACGCGCCCGTCTGCTATTCGGCAGTCTTCATCGAAGGCTGCTGCGTGCTCGGGCTGTTTCCGTTCGTGGCGTCGTTCCTGTTCGATCTCGGTGAAACTTCGCTGTCGATCGCGGGCATCGTCATCGCGGGGTTCGCGGTGGGCGGCCTGTTCTACACCATGACCGTATCGCGCTTTCTGCCACGGCTCGGCGTCAAGGGCATGATGATCGCAGGCGCGACGCTGGTCGCCGTCCAGCTAGTGGCCGTCGCGTTCAGTCCCGGCTGGAAGATGCAGGCGCTGAGCCTGCTGGCGATGGGCTGGGGCTTCTACATGATCCATGGCTGCCTGCAGGTATTCGCCAGCGAGCTGTCGGTGGAGGCGCGCGCGACCGCGATGTCCCTGCATTCGTTCTTTTTCTTCATGGGCCAGACCGTGGGCCCAATCGCCTATGGCTTCGGCCTCGCGCACGCCGGAAGGGTGCCGACCTTGCTGACGTCGGCCGCAATCATGATCGCGCTGGGACTAGCCTGCGCCACATTGCTGAAGCAGAGGATTCCGGCCGACGCCGCCGGTCGTCCCAACGTCGCTGCGTAGAGTGTTTCCTCGCCAGGGCAAGTGCTCGAACAGGCCGAGACCCCACGCGAAGGCCGCGATGACGAAGCCGGTGGCGACCACGCGCCAGCCGTAGAACATCTCGATTTTCGCTTCCGGGCGGGCCGGCATCTGTACCCCCACCGCCGATCTACATGCGGATGAGGACGACGCCACCGACAAGCATGATGGCGCCGGCAACGCGGATCGCGGTGATGGGATGGACCGGAACCCCCATCAGCCCGAAATGGTCGAACACGATGGAGCCGAACATCTGGCCCGCGATCAGCAGGGCGAAGAAGGTCGCCGCGCCGAGTTGGGGAACGAGGAAGATGCCCAGACCGATGAAGATTGCGCCGAACAGGCCGCCGCTCCATGCGAACCAGGGAATGCGGGACGCCGTCGCCACAGACGGAATCGGATCCTGCAGGAGCAGCGCGAGCCCCACCATGCAGATGACGCCCAGCAAGTAGCTCATGAAACCCGACCAGGCGGCCGACGTCAGCGCCGCGCGCAGGTTTGCGTTGAGCGCCTGCTGCACAACGAGACTGATCCCGGCCGCGACGGCCAGGATCATGGGAAAGATGAGCTTCAGCATGTTATCTCCGAGTTCTTGTGCTCGGCTCCCGAACGACGAGCGGACGCTCAGGCTGGAAGCGGAATGAGAGGGGCGACCTCACGGTCCTGAGGGTTCTCGCTTGCAGCAAGCCCCGCAACGACTCCGGCACGGTCCGCCTCCGGACGGTTTTGACTCATCTTGCGCTTGCCCTCGAAGCGGGTGACCGGGATACGCACGCCGACGATGCCGCGCAACTGGGATGCGATGAAATCCGGCGGAGCATCCGAGACGGCCCATGGCTTAGCGCGCGCCCCTTCATGCCTGTTGGTCAGGCGCGTTACCGCATCCAGCAGCCGCTCTGGCTCCTGAAAGAACTCGACCGGGCCGTAGGCGTGGACGGCAACGTAGTTCCAGGTCGGCACGACCTTTCCGGTCTCTTGCTTGGTCGCGTACCAGGAAGGCGTCACGTAGGCATCCGGGCCGGTGAAGATCGCGAGGGCCTCGCCGAGCGAAGGCAGGCGCCACTGCGGGTTGGCCTTCGCGAGGTGCCCATACAGCGTGCCATGTTCGCCCTCGCTCTCGTCGAGGAACAGCGGCAGAGGGGTGGCAATCGGGCCGTCGGTGGTGGCCGTGACCAAACTGGCCAGACGGGCGTTCCGAATGGTCTTCCGGATGCTCTCGACGTCGTCTTCCTTGAAGGCGGGGGGTATGTACATCGGGTATCTCCGTTTGGGCGCGGAGATAGTCGAAATCTGGCCTACGGGAAACGACCAGTTTGTAACGATTTTGCCGGTCCAGCTAGCCGGCCTCGATTTCCTCCACGGCGGCAGCGAGGAGCTTGCAGCCGCGATCGATCTGCCGCGCCTCCAACGCCGAATAGCCCATGACGAGCCCGACCGCGTCAGGACGGGCGCGCCGCCCGTGACGGCGGCGATCGTACAAAGCGGAGACGGGGTAGATGCCGACGCCCTTTGATCGGGCCGTCCGGATCAACGCCTCTTCCGATGCCTGCGGCAGGCCATCAAACCAGGCGACGACATGCAGGCCGGCCGCGGCGCCCTCGATCCGGACCCGGTCTCCAAACCGGCGGTGCAGCGCTTCCAGCAGGGCCTGGCGGCGTTCGGCATTCCGCCGGCGGGCGCGCTTCACGTGGCTGTCGTAGGCGCCGCTCTCCAGCATCGAAGCGAGCGCGTCCTGTTCGGCCAGCGACGTGTGCCTGTCCATGATCTGCTTGGCGGCGGCGAACGCGGATCGGAGCGCGGCCGGCACGACGAGGTAGCCGATCCGCAGCGTCGGCGAGAGCGTCTTGGAAATGGTACCGAGGTAGACGACGTTGTGGCCCTCTTCGAGGGCGTGGAGCGGCGGCACGGGCTTGGTATCGTACCTGTATTCGCTGTCGTAATCGTCTTCGATCACGCAGGCGCCGCTTTGCCTGGTCCAGGCGAGGAGTTGGTGTCGCCGCGCGATCGGTAGCACGCCACCCAGCGGATACTGGTGTGAAGGCGTGACGTAGGCGAGCCGGGCTTCAACTCCGGCGAGACGTTCCGTTTCGAGTCCGTCTCCGTCGACCGGAATGGGCACCGCAATGGCACCCGTCGCCGCGAACGTATGCCTCGCCATCAAGTAGCCGGGATCTTCCATGACGAAACGGTCGCCAACATCGAGCAGCAGCCGCGCACAGAGGTCGAGCCCCTGCTGCGATCCGTTCACGACGACGATCTGGTCGACGTCGCATCGTACGCTCCTCGATCGCCACAGATAGCCCTGCAGCGCCGTCCGGAGCCGCAGGGCACCGCATGGGTCGTCGTAGGCCAGCCGCTCGGGTCGTCGCGTCACGGCGGCGACTATCGCTTTCTTCCACGCGAGTACCGGAAAGTCGGCCGGCGATAGATCGCCGTATCTGAAGTTCGCGACGAGATCGCGCAGCGGTTCGGTCCAGCGCGGCGGGTCCTTCCGCAGACGTTCCCCGAACTCCGAGAGTGGCACGCTGCGCGTCGGCGGTCGGGAGACCGCGTGCGACTTGCCTCCGTCGACGACGGAACGGGCAACGCGCGGACGCGCACCGTGACGGACGTCGATGAAGCCTTCGGCCGCCAGTTGTTCGTAAGCTACCGTTACTGTGGATCTCGATACGCCGAGCTCGCCAGCAAGCGCGCGGGACGACGGAAGCAGACCGTCGGTGCCGTATGTCCGTCCCAGGATCTGGTCTCGCAAGGCTTCGTAGATGCGCCGCGCTCCCATGCGCCCGCTGTCGCGCTTCGGATGCTCTTTGATCTGGCCCATGAAAGATTCCGAAAGCCGAAAGTTTTCAAAGGCCAGTTTGCCGTCCTCCGGAACGGATGCCAAGCGCGGCGGTGCAAGCGGGAAAGTGAAGCGAACGCAGGCCCGATTTGGCCAAACGGCATTATTGCTTCAGCCCCGTCCGCGGTAGGGCGCGACGCCCTGGTCGGGGACCCACACGCCTTTGGGCAGGCGGCCGGTCTGGAAGAACACGTCGATCGGAATGCCGCCGCGCGGATACCAGTAGCCGCCGATGCGGAGCCATTTCGGCTTGATCTCGCTTGCGATCCGCTTGCCGATCATGACCGTGCAGTCCTCGTGGAAGGCGCCGTGATTGCGGAAACTCGCGGCGTAGAGCTTCAGCGATTTGGATTCGAGCAGCCAGCGACCCGGTACGTAGTCGATCACGAGGTGCGCGAAATCCGGCTGGCCCGTCACCGGGCAGATCGAGGTGAATTCCGGCACGGCGAACCGCACCAGGTAATCGGTGCCTGCCTGCGGATTGGGGACGCGGTCGAGCACGGCCTTGTCCGGAGTGTCGGGCCATTTGACGGCACGGCCGAGCTGCAGGGGTCTTTGCGCCATGAAATCTGTCCTTCGGGGAGCGCTGACATGGACGCAAGCGGGGTTGTTCGTCAACCGTCAAGGGGAGGGCGGAAGCGCGTCAGATCGCCGAAGAGCACCGGCAGGTTTGCGTCCTATGCCGGCGCCGTCGTTTGAATCATGACGAGACGGTCGTTGCCGGATTCGCCGCCCCAGGTCTCGCCCGGCCGGCCGTCGAGCTGCCGCACATTCGCGCCGGGCTTGTCGCTCGGGAACGAGCGAAACGTCTCCGTCACCGGATCGAAGCGCACGATCGCGTTCGCCGAAAAATCGGTGAGCCAGACCTTGTCCTTGTCATCGACATAGACTGCATAGGTGCGCGGATTCTCGCCCGGCAGTTTCCAGGCCTTCCAGGAGCCGTCGGCGGGATCGTGCATCGACACCTGGCCGCTGTTCCATTCGCTGATCCACAGGCGGCTCCGTGAATCCGACCAGATCCGCCGCGCGCCTTGCTTGGGCGTCGGCGGCTCGACCACGCTCGCTCGCCCTGTCGCGAGATCGATCCGGGCGATGTGACTCCCTGCGAGCGAGGCGTACCAGATATCGCCTTTCGGCGTGACCGTGATGCCGTAGGGGCCGACACCTCTCGGCGCCTCGAACACTTTCATCTCACCGGATTTGGGATCGAGCCGGCCGTAGTAGCCGGACTGACCGGTGAACCAGTAGATTCCGCTCTTGTCGAACACGCCGGTATTGAGGTTGGCGTAGGCGAATTTTTCGGGCAGCGGAAACAATCTCACCTTGTGATCGCTGGGGTCGACGCGGGCAACCGCATTCTGTCCACCTTCGGTGATCCATGGCGCGCCATCCGGGCCGAGGATGACCCCGTGAGGTGCGGCACCTTGTCCGAGGTCGATCAGTTTGTAGGCGCCGTCGCGCGGATCGAGCCGGCCGAGTTTCCCATTGCGCTGTCCGCAGAACCAGATCGTGCCGTCGGGGGCCGGCGTAACGTCGCGCGAGCCCATTCCGCGGGCCACCGGGAAATATTTGACGGGGAACGCACCCTCTTGGGCGCAGGCCGCGCGCAACACCATGGGCGTTGCCAGCATTGCGGCAGTGCTCGAAGCGAGAAACTGGCGTCGATTCATTGCGTTACCCCGGCTTTGTGAAACAATGGGTTGAAACGCGAAGATCAGCATAAACCTACCACATTGCCGCGTCACATGCGTGCCAAAGCGTGAGCGTTCACATTTGGCTGCATGCCGTGTATGACGCAGCGCATCTAACCAGAACCACACCTGAGGAAGTGCACATCATGACCGCTATCGTCGACATCATCGGCCGCGAAATTCTCGACAGCCGCGGCAATCCCACTGTCGAGGTCGATGTGGTGCTGGAAGACGGTGCGGTGGGCCGCGCCGCGGTGCCGTCGGGCGCCTCCACCGGCGCGCATGAGGCGGTCGAGCTGCGCGACGGCGACAAGGCGCGCTATCTCGGCAAGGGCGTGCAGAAGGCGATCGGCGCCGTCAACGGCGAGATATTCGAGGCGCTCAGCGACCATGCGGTCGAGGACCAGGTCCGGATCGACCAGATCATGATCGACCTCGACGGCACCCCGAACAAGAGCCGGCTCGGCGCCAACGCCATCCTCGGCGTCTCGCTCGCCTGCGCCAAGGCGGCCGCTGAATCCTTCGACATGCCGCTGTATCGCTACGTCGGCGGCACCTCGGCGCGGACGCTGCCGGTGCCGATGATGAACATCATCAATGGCGGCGTGCATGCCGACAACCCGATCGACTTCCAGGAGTTCATGATCCTGCCGGTCGGCGCGGAATCCTTCGCCGACGCGCTGCGCTGCGGCTCGGAGATATTCCACACGCTGCGCAGCGAATTGAAGAAGGCCGGTCACAACACCAATGTCGGCGACGAGGGCGGCTTTGCGCCGAACCTGCCGACTGCGGACGCCGCACTCGATTTCATCATGAACGCGATCGGCAAGGCCGGCTACAAGGCCGGCGATGACGTCATGCTCGGGCTCGACTGCGCCTCCACCGAATTCTTCAAGGACGGCGAGTATGTCTATGGCGGCGAGAACAAGACGCGCTCGCGCTCCGAGCAGGCGAAATATCTCGCCGATCTGGTTTCGCGCTATCCGATCGTCACCATCGAGGACGGCATGTCCGAAGACGACATGGAGGGCTGGAAGGAGCTGACCGATCTGATCGGCGGCAAGTGCCAGCTCGTCGGCGACGATCTCTTCGTCACCAATGTGACGCGGCTTGCCGACGGCATCAAGAATGGTCGCGCCAACTCGATCCTGATCAAGGTGAACCAGATCGGCACGCTCACGGAGACGCTTGCCGCGATCGAGATGGCGAACAAGGCCGCGTACACCTCGGTGATGTCGCACCGTTCCGGCGAGACGGAAGACTCCACCATCGCCGATCTCGCGGTCGCCACCAATTGCGGACAGATCAAGACCGGCTCGCTGGCGCGCTCCGACCGGACCGCGAAGTACAATCAGCTCTTGCGCATCGAGCAGCAGCTCGGCAAGCAGGCAGTGTACGCGGGCAGGGCGGCATTCAAGGCGTTGGCATAACGCTCGTCGCGTCGAATACGCGCCCGATCACGGACGCGGGTCTGTTCCCGCGAGTCTGTTCCAATATCGGAACTCCTCGCGCGACGAAATCACCGTCGCGCGAGCCGAATTCGAATTTTGCAGGCGTTTCCTACGAAAGCGCTCAAGCTGTTTAAGACGAACGTAATTGCTTCGCGGCAAACCCATCCGAGCAACGATGGAGTTTTCGCGTGGCGACTTTGTTCGACATCCAAGGTTTCGGTGCGCTCTCCGAGTGGGGTGGACAGCTCTCGACCGCATCGGCAAGGCAGGCGTTTCAATCCATCGCGTCGCTTGGCTCAAACTCTATTTTGCTCTCGACGCGGATCTGGACTGACAACGGGGCCAGCAGTTCGGTTTTCCCGGTATCTGGCAAGACGGAAGGCGATCAGAGTCTGCTCGCGGGCTTTCAGGCAGCGCACGACGCGGGACTCTCCATCGTGTTCCGGCCCTCGCTTTCCCCCCTTGATGGAACTCGTGTATCGAGCCTTGCGCCGAGCGACGTCGGTGCCTTCTTCGCTTCCTACAAGGCGGAGGTCGTCCACCTCGCGACCATCGCGCAAGCTGGCGGGGTCGATACATTTGTGATTGGCAACGAGATGAGTAGCCTCACGGGCCCGCAATACCGTGCCTATTGGGTCGACATCATCTCCGCCGTTCGCCTGGTGTTTCACGGCGAGATAACCTACGCGGCCGCGACCGACGAAGCATCGCATGTCAGCTTCTGGGACCAACTCGACGTCATCGGTGTCAACACCTATCCGCCGCTGACGTCGAGCACGACGCCGACAGCGGACGATCTCGTTCACGCTTGGAACGAGGTGCCGACCAATCCGTATTTCGCCGCCGCGTTCGACTACAAATCACCGGTCGATTTCCTCCATTCGCTCGCGCTGCAATATGACAAGCCGGTTCTGATGACCGAAGCCGGCTATCGCAGCATCGAGGGCACCGCGATCGCTCCGGGGTCCTGGGCCTCCGGCGGGGATCCGGATCCGGCCGCGCAGGCCGACGCCTACAACGCGTTCTTCCAGGTCTGGGCCTCACAAGGCGGAAGCTGGCTCAAGGGCGTCGAGCTCTGGCAGTGGGACCTCAGCAATCAATATTCGGCCGCGGGCTATTCCGTGATGGGGAAGCCCTCGGCTTCCATCGTCTCGCAATATTTTCATGACCAGGGTTTTATTCCCGATCTCACCGTCACCGGAACGCCTGCCGCCGACATTATCGACCTCGGTCGCGGCAGCGACAACATCAATGCCGCACTCGGCAATGACGTGATCCATGGTGGGGCAGGGAACGACATTATTGTCGGCGGTCCGACCACGATTGCGCCGTCGCCGACCACGACGCTTACCATGACGGGTTATGGCTCGATGGTGGCGGGTGTCGGCGCGCAGGTGCGGGTCTGGGTCAACGGCCAACTCGTGTCCGGCATTTTCGAGTTCAAGCCGGCGGCGGACGCATCCGGCTACCAGACTTTTTCCGTCACCTTCAACAATCCGGGCACCGTCCACAGCCTCGACATCGAACTCGTGAATTCGACGTCGGGGCGAGCCCTGCACCTGAAGAACGTCTCGATCAACGGCATCGCCGTCAGCCCGAGCGATGCCACCAATGCCAGCGCGCCGGGAACGTTCGATCTCTACGTACGCATGATCCACTTCGATACCACCAACCACCAGGACTGGTTCCTCGGCGGCACCACCGATAACGATGTGATCGATGGGGGCGCCGGCAATGATTACATCAGCGGGGGCGCTGGCAACGACGTCGTCGACGGTGGTGAGGGCCTGGATACCGCGCTGTTCTCCGGCAAGAGGTCGGACTACGACATCGCCGTCTCCGGCAACACGATCACGGTCAACGACCATGTCGCCGACCGCGACGGCGCCGATCGTCTGACCAACGTCGAGTACCTGAAATTTGCCGACACCACGGTCGTCACCAGCACGATGCTGGCAGCCCTGGCCGGCGTGCAGGAAACGCGGACGCTCGATGTCACGGGGTCGCAGACCACCGAGACCATCCGTCACACCGACGGTTCGCGCGATATCTTTATTTCGGGCGTTGCCGACAAGGACTACGCCTCGCAGCATGTCGTGACCGACACGTCGGGCCACAGCATCCTGATCGAGCAGTTCCGCACTGATGGATCGCTGCTCTTGACACAAAGCATCGACATGAACGGCGTCAGGACGCTGGATCGGTACGATGCCAGCATGCACCTTGTCGAGGAGACGGTGACGCAGACCGATGGGTCCTACCAACAGTCGACCTACGCGGCGGACGGCAGCCTGGCCGCGGAGATCTTGCGTCATGCCGACGGCTCACGTGATGTCTTCAATTTCAATTTCGTCGACAAGCCCTATGCGTCGCAGCATGTTCTTAGTGACGCCGCCGGCCACAGCCTTTTGGTGGAACAGTTCCGTGACGACGGCTCGCTTTGGCTGAAGCAGATGGTGGATGCCGCGGGCGTCAAGACGCTCGATCTCTATGACACTGCCGGGCACGTGACCCTGCAAACGGTGACTCAGACCGACGGCAGCTACGTCCAGTCGAACTATGACCCCGACGGCGAGCTGACGGTGCAGACCACGCGGCACGCCGACGGCACCCGCGAGGTCGATACCTACCAAATCCAGAGCCAGGCTTATTCGGCCAAGCATGACCTTCTCGACACCGCGGGGCACCGGCTCGCGACCACCTACGACAACAACGACGGCTCGCACACGATGTCCGCTGCCGTGCCAGGCGTCACCCTGGCCTCGACCGCCGGCAAGGATATCATGAACAGCGCCGGTGGCGACACCTTCGTCTTCAAGGAAGCCTCGGGTCACGACGTCATCAACCATTTCAGAGCGGGCGAGGGGCCCGGCCACGATGTCCTGCAGATCGATTCCTCGGTCGCCAGCGACGTCTCGCACCTCGCAGTCCACCTCGTTGGGCACGACACCGTCATCGATCTCGGCCATGACGCCTCGATCACGCTGACCGGCGTCACGGCACCGCTCACGCAGCATGATCTCCTGATCGTCTGACAGACGCCTCTTTCGGGCCCTTGTTTGTTGCGGCCGCCCCGCCTAACTGAAGGCGGCCAGACAACAAGCAAGGGAGGGGTACGATGGCATCCGACGGCAAGACTGGGCTTCAGCTCCGTTCGCTGATCAAGAAGAGCGGCGAGCTGGAAATTTCGCTTGTAGAGGTGCCAATCCCCGAACCCGGTCCCGACGAGATCGTGGTCCGCGTCGAGGCGACGCCGATCAATCCGTCCGATCTCGGGCTTCTGATCGGCCCTGCGGACCTCTCGACTGCCAAGGCCTCCGGCACCAAGGAATCTCCGATTGTCTCCGCCAAGGTGCCGCAGGCGGCGCTCGGCGGGCTCGCGGCGCGGCTCGACCAGTCGATGCCGGTCGGCAACGAAGGCGCCGGCGTCGTCGTGAAGACCGGATCGTCTGACGCGGCGAAGGCGCTGCTCGGCAAGACGGTCGCGCTGCTCGGCGGCGCGATGTATGCGCAATATCGGCTGGCACGGGCGAAGGACGTGCTGGTGCTGCCCGAGGGCACCACGGCTGCGGAAGGCGCCTCCTGCTTCGTCAATCCGCTGACGGCGCTCGGCATGACCGAGACCATGCGGCGCGAGGGCCACAAGGCGCTGGTGCATACCGCGGCCGCCTCCAATCTCGGCCAGATGCTGAACAAGATCTGCCTCAAGGACGGCATTCCCCTGGTCAACATCGTGCGCAACAAGGCGCAGGCCGACATCCTGCACAAGATCGGCGCCAAGTACGTCGTCGATTCCTCCGCGCCGACATTTATCGACGATCTCACCAATGCGCTGGTCGAGACTGGCGCCACCATCGCCTTCGATGCGATCGGCGGCGGCAAGCTCGCCGGCCAGATCCTCAATGCGATGGAAGTCGCGATCAACAAGACCGCCAAGGAATACAGCCGCTACGGCTCGGCCGTGCACAAGCAGGTCTATATCTATGGCAGCCTCGACACCGGACCGGTCGAATTGCCGCGCGGCTTCGGCATGGCGTGGGGGGTCGGTGGCTGGCTCCTGACCTATTTCCTGCAGAAGCTGCCGCCGGCGGATTTCGCAAGGTTGCGTCAGCGTGTGGTCGACGAACTCAAAACGACCTTTGCAAGCCACTACACGCAGGTGGTGTCGCTGCCGGAAGCGCTGTCGCTTTCCAACATCGCCATCTATGCCAAGCGCGCAACGGGCGAGAAATTCCTGATCAATCCGAACAAGTAGTGCTGTAGCTCCGGATCACTCTTGTGCTTTTACCGCTCCCGCGACGTCGTCCCTGCGAAAGCACTAGGGCATGCACGGATCTCTGAGGCTCCATCCGACTGCGACGGCATGGAAGTATTCAAGGCCGGTTTTGAAGGTGATCG